>PZPB01000027.1 GCA_003045865.1 Bacteroidota bacterium
GGTCCGCTTAATTTCAAGCTTTGACCATCAGATACGATTGGAGTATCAACATACTTTAGTTTGGCGGCTATTTCAGAGTCTGCCTCTATTCCTAGAAGACTGGCCAAAGAGTTCCGAGTCATTAATTGTATATACTGCTCATCATAGATATACTCTTTTACATCGGTCTTGATGATTTTGTCTCCTTTCACATCGATTAAGCGCAAGATGTAAACGATTTTCGCCCCAAACTTTTGTACTGACCCCGAGAGCATATAATCAGCTCCTATCTCATTTCCAACTGTAACCAATTGCGACTTCCCAAAAGTCTCATTAGGATTTATATTCCTCTTTTTCAACAGGTTGGCGACGTCATATTGGTCTAATACTTCGTATTTCTGAACTTTTTCCAGTTCTAAACGGAGCAAATTTCCCATGGCCGCATTGTCTAGACTTATACCATCAGAATCTAAACTTACTACTGCAATACTTTTTAAAGTACTGTTGGCAACTTGAGCAAATAAACTGTTTGCGCTTAAAGTAAAAATTACGCTTAAGACTAAAACTGCTAAATTTTTCATGATTTCTCTTTTTAATTGTGAGACAAAACTAGAGCCAATGCAGTGCCTACTAAAACGGAAGTATCAGTAAGCAGAGCCGTATTATGCATACAGCGCAGAAAAAGAAAGTCCTTTATGAAATGAGCTCTTGCTAAACTGAATTTATCTGTTTGGTAATAGTTTATTTGCGATAAATAAGAATCATTTTTCACTAACTTGCGATAAATGCAAATATTTTTATGAATTACCAAGATCAATTGGTTAAGCGTTTAAACAGCAGCCTTCCATCCGGACAGTCACTGGCTCCTATTCTTTCGGATTTACTAAATATTAGTATGGATAGTGCTTATCGGAGAATTAGCGGTAAAACCCAATTCAGTCTTAATGAGTCAATAAAAATTGCTGAGCATTTTAGCATTGGTTTAGATAGCTTAAAGAGCCCTAATCAACAAAGTGCTAGCATCCGCTTTACTCATTTAAAAGCTAAGCAGGCTAGTTTCAAAGAATATTTAGAAAGTCTATTGCAAAACCTAAAGATGATTGAGCATGCCGAGAGCGGCAAATTATATTACTCTTGCTTAGATATACCTATTTTTCAGAATCTTAGTCTGCCAAATCTAGGAGCCTTCAAGATGTTTTATTGGATGCATGCGGTTATGGAAGTTGAAGAACTTCAAGGTAAGGTCTTAGAAAAAGATACAATTAGCCAAGAACTAATTGATTTTGGCCGGGCGATATTTGATCAGTATTCTAAGATACCTTCTATCGAATTATGGACCACCAATACGCTTAATAGTACTCTCAGGCAAATAGAGTTTTACTTTAATTCTGGCTATATACGCTCAGAAGAAGTTCTACAAGACCTTTATTCCGATTTAGAAGAATTAATTGACCGTCAGGAAACTATGGCTGAAAGAGGTACAAAAGTGATTAACCGAATTCCTGAAGAAAACGAGAAACAGAATTTTTCGCTTTACGAAAGCGATATTGAGCTCTCTAATAATGGCGCACTAGCAATTGTTAATGGCGTGCGTTTATCATTTATTGGTCATCTTACCTTTAATACTTTAATCTCTGATCATCCCCAATTAAATGAAATGACTTACAATTGGTATGATCGCTTGGTACGTAAATCAACTTTAATTAGTGAGGTTGCGGCAAAACAACGCTATCAGTTTTTTAGACATTTAAAAAGTGAGTTAGCAGAAAGTAAGCAAAGAATACTTGGTTAAGCATCCACTAATCCTCTTCGATAAGTATTCCCATTTTACCCATTTGGTAGTCGCGCATAGCCTCTAATATTTGGGTTTGATTATTCATCACATAGGGTCCGTAATGCTCTACTTTTTCCTTTATCGCTTGCGCAGAAAGGATTAAAAACTGGCTGTCTTCCAAAAGGTTAATTTCAATTATACGGCCGCCTTCATTAAAGGTTACAAAGCTTTCGGCTTCCACAATGCCGTAGCCTTTCAATTGCGCCTGTCCCTTAATTAGGTATAGTGCTGTGGCGAAATCTTCATTAATCTCATAAGTTTCGTGGGCACCTTTTTTTCCTTTCCCCCATAGAATAGTCATGGGAAAGTGATTCTTTATCTTGGTGGTTTCCCCAAGATAGGATCCCGCAACGAGGCTTGTTTCTAAGTGTGCATCTACCGAAGTGAAAAGAGGCATTTCGTTTTTTGATAGATGATAATAAGCCGGAATATCCATCTTATTTTCAGCGGGCGAATTTATCCATAACTGAATGATTTCTTGCTTTCCATCCGCCGCAGCCAATGCCTCGGAAGGCCTTTCGCTATGAACGATTCCCGCCCCTGCATTTAACCATTGTACCTCCCCTTCTTTGGCAATTTGATTATTTCCGAAACTATCGCGATGATGCACTTCTCCTTGCACTACAAAAGTTACCGGACTAAAACCACGGTGCGGATGCGGCCCGATTCCTTGACCCCGCGCTGGGCGATCGGAATAGGCTTGTATTTCTGCGTGATGTAAGATGAGAAAAGGGTCAAACTGTGGAACCTTTTCTGTGGGAATAGCCTGTTTTAAGGGTACTCCGCCCATGTCCACTAATTGAGCAGGGAGATTATATTTTACTTGCTTACGCATGATCTATCAAAATTTGTAGATCAAAATTACTGCTAATTGCGATGGTAGTTTAAAATATTACCGAGAACAATAAAACATTTCAAGCTGACTATTTATTTATGCTTAAGCCCTTGTCGTCGATATTAATTAAGCGCTGCTTATAAAGAGTTCCTACCGCTTTCTTGAAGGTCTTTTTACTCATACTCAGCTTATCCTTAATCTCTTCAGGACTGCTTTTATCGTTAAGCGCTAAAAAGCCACCGTCTTTCTCTAAGCGAGTTAAAATTCTTTGTGCGTTTACTTCTATATTTTGTACTCCCATGGCTTGAACTAGAAAATCTACTTTACCATCTTCCCGCACTTTACGGATATGGGCTTTTACTTTATCTCCCACCTTTAAGGGCTCAAAAATCTCATTGTGATAGATTTGGCCGCGGTAGCGATTATCGGCTATTGCTAAAAAACCCAGTTCGGTTTTTTCGATGAGAAGCAAATTTGCTTCTGCCCCAATTTCCAAATCATTCGGCTCTTTTTCTACAAATCGCTCCAATCTGCCCGAAGCAACTAAACGCTCACTTAAGGCATCTATATAAATGTAAACACCATATAAAGAACCTTCTAACATCGGATTATGCTGCTCCTTAAAAGGAACTAAAATCTGCTTATCTAAACCCCAATCCATAAAAGTACCGAAGGAGGTATTTTGTTTCGCTTCTAAAACGGCAAAATCACCCACCTCTGCTACTGGCATTTCTAAGCTAGCAATAAGACGTTCTTCCGAATCGCGGTACACGAAAACCTCCATTTCCTCATCAATCTTGTGCCCTTTAGGTAAGCGATTGTTGGGAAGTAGCACCTCGTTTCCTTTAGCGTCTTCTAAATACATGCCTTGAGGGGCATAGCGCTTGGCGATTAATTTATTGCGTTTTCCGAGTTCCATACTTATTGCATTGCTTGCGCCATAACATGATAGCGCGGATCATCTATATTCTTCTCAATTACTTCTGCCAATTTAGGCGAAGCCTTTACCATTAAAACTTGGCATTCTTCACTAAGGTGACGAATATGGACCTCTTTACCTAAAGATTGGTATTTTTCTACCAAACCGTGCAAGGCCTCCAAGGCAGAATGGTCTGTGACGCGAGATTCCATAAAATCGATAATAACTTTGTCAGGATCATTATTGGGATCAAATTTAGCTTTAAAAGCCTGAATACTGCCAAAAAATAATGGTCCCCAAATTTCGTAAACCTTAGAACCATCTTCCAAAATTTGCTTGCGAGCGCGGATGCGTTTAGCACTTTCCCAGGCAAACACAAGAGCACTTAAAACGATACCAGCGGCCACAGCTAGAGCTAGATCAAAAATTACCGTTAATGAAGAAACCGTTATTAAAACAATAGCGTCACTCAAAGGGATTTTATTCAAAATGCGGAAACTAGACCAAGCAAAAGTTCCTATCACCACCATAAACATCACACCTACTAGAGCGGCGATGGGAACTCGTTCAATTAAAGGTGAAGCAAAAAGGATAAAGGCCAATAAGGTTAGGGCCGCCACAATTCCCGATAAACGCGTTCTGCCGCCACCTTTAATATTAATAATGGATTGACCAATCATAGCACAACCTCCCATTCCACCAAAAAGACCAGTAACGATATTCGCACCGCCTTGTGCCAAACACTCGCGATTAGAATTGCCGCGGGTTTCGGTGAGCTCATCCACTAAGTTTAGGGTCATTAAAGATTCTATTAAACCAATGGCCGCCAATATTAAAGAGTAGGGTAAAATGAAAGCAAGCGTCTCTATATTAAAGGGAATCTTTTCAAAAATAGCCCATTGAAATTCGGGTAGACCTCCTTCCAAGCCCGTTCCGCCTCCGCTTCTAATAAAGCTTCCTACCGTGGCTACGTCTAAATTCCCGAAAATAACAATGGCCGAAACCACTAAAATCCCGATTAAAGCTTCAGGTAATTTCTTATTCAAACGCGGCAAAAATTTCATGATAGCCATGGTTAAGCCAACGAGACCAATCATCAAATACAAGGCTTGGCCCGACATCCATTCCGTTTCTCCGCCGATCCGTTCTTTAAACATACCCATCTGCGAAAGGAAGATAACAATGGCCAAACCATTTACAAAACCCATCATTACCGGATGAGGAATAAGTCGTACGAATTTCCCAAGCTTTAGAGCCCCTACCAGCATTTGAATCAAACCCATAAGGATAACGGTAGCAAAGAGGTAGTACAATCCTAAACTCTCCGACTCCGCGCCCATGGCATTACCCTCTGCCACCAAAGAAACCATTACTACTGCAAGAGCACCAGTCGCTCCGCTAATCATACCAGGACGACCACCGAATATTGAAGTGATCAGACCAATCATAAAAGCGGCATACAATCCTACTAAAGGATCAACTCCCGCTACAAAGGCAAAAGCCACGGCTTCAGGCACTAAGGCTAAAGCGACGGTTAATCCACTAAAAATATCGTTACGAGCATTAGCACTTTGACGGCGAATAAACTCTTTCATTCTAAACACTTTAGGTTAACTAAAAACCTTAGTTCGATATAAAATTAGGCCTCAGACCTCGTATAAATAGTGGGTTTTAAGCCGAAAGCGATGAAGCTATAGCGGGCTATTGTGAACAGCTAAGGCGTCAAAAACTGCTTTTTATAAGAGGCTGACAAGTTTATTCCAATAAAAGCGAAAATCCTGCATCTAGCTCATTTGCTGTAGCCCGCTACAGCTGCACGATCCAGACTAGTCTTTTCCTTTTATTGAAAATCTGTGGCTATAATTATAGATCTAAGTCAGGTTAAAAGGGCGCAAAAATAAGCTTATTTAGAGACATGAGCAGACCTTTGTCTTAATTATAATCGAATGTTTAGGGCTAAAAGTTTTCTAAATAATTCCTTAGTAATTTCTAAGCCTTTAAAAATAAAATCATTGCTACCTTCGTGCAGATTATGGAAAAAGCGCTACCAACTGCCAAACCCAAGGTGTATAGCCTCCTTAAGTTAAACCAAGCCTTGCAGGGTTTAATTGAAAGGGAGTTAGGACAACGTCTATTTTGGGTAAAGGCAGAAATCGCGCAGTTTACCGTTTCTAAAGCGGGACATGCTTATTTAGAGCTTATTGAAGAAGTTGATGGAATAAAAAAAGCTTCAGTACAAGCCATAATTTGGGCCACCAGCCTTAGTCATCTGAAACTAAAATTAGGTGAGAACTTCAAGGCTCTTTTAAAAGAAGGTAGTGAAATTGTTTTTCTCTGCAGGATTGAGTTTCATGAGATTTATGGTTTAAAACTTCGCATCAGCGATGTGGACCTAAGCTATACTTTGGGCGAGCTAGAAAAGCGCAAACAAAAAAATATCGAAAGCCTCAAGGAAGAAGGACTTTTCACTTTAAACAAGCAGACTTTTGAAGGGCGGGTAATTCAACGAATCGCCTTAATAACCTCTTCACAAGCGGCCGCTTTCCAAGATTTCAACGAACACCTGCGCCGCAATGAGCAAGGCTATAAATTTGTAATAGACCATTTTGAAGCTAAAGTACAAGGGCATGATTCGCCCAAAACATTACTAAGTGCCTTAGCTAAAGTGCAAATAGAAAATTACGATGCTATTGCTTTTATCCGCGGAGGAGGTAGTAAACTTGATTTAGATGCCTTTAACGATTTAGAACTCTGTCGTGCCGCAGCGCAAATTGAAATTCCCGTGCTAACCGGTATTGGTCATGAGAGTGATTTGAGCATTTTGGATATGATTGTGAAAAGCCCGCATAGCACACCTACTGCCTTGGCCGATTATCTGATTGACAAAATGCAGAATTTCGAGAGTCAATTGTTAGAGAATTTTAATCACATTCGTCGTGCTGCTAGCCACGGCATCGGCTTACAGCAGGTTAAATTGGAGCGCTATATTGAAATCTTAGGGAAATACCCCATTAGTAATGTGCAGCAAAAACGAGGAATTATCCATCATAATGCGGGCGCCCTTATTCGGCTTAGCGCGGATAAGATTAATGAAAATGAAGTCTTATTGAAGCTATACCAGCAAAGACTGACGCGCCAACCTAAGGTGAAATTAAAGGATATTGAAGCTCCCAAACTAGCCGATATTAGAGAACGATTAAGCCGATTGTTAGAATATCAACTAAAAGTGCAAAGCAATACGGTGCAACGCATTGCGGAAGCCATTCAGCTAGTAGAACCGAGAAACACCCTGAGACGCGGGTATAGCATTAGTCGCCATAATGGCCAAGCGATAAAAGACAGCAAGGAATTAAAAATTGGCGACGAAATTGAAAGTACTCTTTTTAAGGGAAAAGTAATTTCGGAAGTAAAAAGAATTGAAAATGAGTAAGACTAAAATTAGCTATGATGCCTCTTTCGAGGAATTGCAAGAAATAATGCAAGATTTACAAGAAGATGAAATTTCGGTAGATGAGTTAACGGCTAAGGTGAAGCGTGCAGCAGAATTATTGAAAATGTGCAATCAGATTTTACGTGACACTGAAAAAAACGTAGGTGATTTAATTAAAGATTTAGGTCTGTAAAAACCCATCTTGGCTTGACCAAAAAAAAGGCGGCTCGAAACCGAACCGCCTATTTTAACATTACAATTCTATTTATTCGAACTCATTGAGCGTACGCGTAATAATTTCTACGCATTCCATTAATTGTTCTTCCGTCATAACCAAAGGCGGAGCAAAACGGATAATATTTCCGTGGGTAGGCTTGGCTAAAAGACCATGATCGCGCAAGCGCAAGCAGATATTCCAAGCGGTATCGCTTTCGGGAGAGTCATTAATTACAATGGCATTAAGTAAGCCTCTGCCGCGCACTTTCGAAACCACTTTGCTAGTATCTATGTACTTATTAATCTCCGCGCGGAAAATCTCCCCTAAACGGCGAGCGTTTTGCGCTAATTTTTCATCCTTAACAACCTCTAAGGCCGCCATGGCAACTGCTGCTCCTAGCGGGTTTCCGCCAAAGGTAGAACCATGAGTTCCCGGTTTAATCACATGCATGATATGATCATCGGCCAAAACTGCCGATACTGGATAAACACCACCGCTTAATGCCTTACCTAAGATTAAAATATCCGGTTTCACGTAAGTAGCTTCCTGGCGTTCGCAATGTCCTTCACAAGTACAAGAGCCACAAACCGCTAATAATGCGCCAGTTCGCGCAATTCCTGTCTGAATTTCGTCGGCAATAAAAGCAACATCATGCTTATGACATAAGGCACGCGCCTCACGCAAATAATTCGCATCTGGGGTAACCACACCTGCTTCGCCTTGAATGGGCTCTACTAAAAATCCCGCTACATGTTCGTCTTGCAATGCCTTTTCTAAGGCGGTTAAATCATTGTAAGGAATCTTCTCGAAGCCAGGGGTATAAGGGCCAAAGCCCGCTCTTGCTTCTTCATCATTTGAAAAAGAGATAATGGTAGTCGTTCGTCCGTGGAAATTGTTTTCCGCTACTATTATTTTAGTACTAATTTCGGGGTAACCTTTTGTTTCTTGGGCCCATTTACGACAAATTTTTATCGCTGTTTCTACCGCTTCGGCACCCGTATTCATCGGTAAAATTTTATCATAACCGAAATACTCGGCCATATACTTATCGTAATCGCCCAATTTAGAATTATAAAAGGCGCGACTGGTAAGGGTTATTTTTTCGGCTTGCTCTTTTAGTGCGCCAACGATGGCGGGATGACAATGTCCTTGATTTACAGCTGAGTATGCGGAAAGAAAATCGTAATAACGCTTTCCTTCCACGTCCCAAACATAAACCCCTTCACCACGGTCTAAAACCACCGGCAGAGGATGATAGTTATGAGCGCCATATTTATTTTCAAGGTCCATTAAAGACTGTGAAGCTGATTTCACATGAGAATCGTGCATGAGATATTTTAATTTAAGATGTGTCTTCGGGCCGCAAATTAGGTAATTTTGTGCGCTCTATGGCACAAAGACACTTTTACCACCGACATCAGATTGTTGATTTAACTATTAACGATTTAGCCTTTGAAGGGAAAGGCATTGCAAAAATTGACAATGAGCAGGGACGATATATCGTTTTTGTTCCTAATACTATTCCTGGGCAAAAAGTGACAGTGCGCATCAGTAAAGCAAAAAGGCAATATGCTGAAGCCAATTTAGTGGCTGTTTTAGAAAAAAGTCCATTAGAGCAAGAACCGCAATTCCATGCAATTCCTGGTGCTCCTTATATAAACCTCCCGCTTGATAAGCAGTATGGCTACAAGGAGAAAAATACGTTGGAGCTATTTCGTCGCATTGGCAAAATTGAAAATGTAGAAGAGCTTTACGATGAGTATTTGCCTTCGCCCCGCTCCTTTCACTATCGCAATAAAATGGAGTATTCTTTTGCGGCGGTAGTTGCCGAAGGCAATCATTTAGTGGATGGTTTTGCTCTTGGATTTAAGAAACGTGGACAATGGTTAGCGGTGGAATCTCTAAAAGGTGATTCAGGTATTTTTGATACGCAGGTAGAGAACTTCTTGCCTCGATTAGAAAGCTATTTTAAAGAGCGTGGCTTTAGTGCTTGGCACGGACGTTTACACAGCGGTTTCTGCCGAATGCTCGGAGTTAAAAAGTCCTATAGCCAAGATAAACTGCTTATCAATTTTATGAGCAGTAGTAGCGAGTTGGATCGCTTTAATGCCGAAGAATTTACCCAGCTTTTTCAAGATGAGTTTGGCGACCGTATTGGTGGCTTGGTGCATACGATAAACGACGATATTGGCGACCGCCCCAATGCTCATGAAGGCGAGCGAAATATTTTAATAGGTGAAGATCAAATTGAAGAAAGCATTTCCGGCCTAAATTTTAAAATCAGCATCGAAAGCTTCTTTCAAACTAATCCCGCTTCCGCAGAAAGGCTCTATAAAAAAGCCTTAGACTATGTATTTGAAAAAGAAATTGACGATTTACCCTATGTTTTAGATTTGTTTTCAGGCACGGGGACCATTACCCAATTATTAGCACAAAGGGCTAGTAAGGCCAAAGTTATTGGGGTGGAACTGGTGGAGCAAGCAGTGGCAGATGCTAAGATAAATGCAAAAGCCAACGGCTTTGATGATTTACAATTTCACGCTTCCGATGTAGGATATTTCTTATTGAATCACCCTGAATATCAAGGGAAAATCAACACTCTAACACTCGACCCACCTAGGGCAGGAATTGCCCCGAAAACCTTACGCAAGGTGATTCGCTTACAAGCCGAAAGAATGGTTTATATAAGCTGTAATCCTGCCACGCAAGCACGCGATATGGCTATTCTAGCAGAGGCGGGTTATGCCTTAAAAAAGTTCAGCTTAGTTGATCAATTTCCCCATACTGCGCATATAGAAAGTATCGCCCTTTTCGAAAGAGTTTAGTCGTTAAAGAAACCACTTAGTACCCGCCTTAATCCTTTCACCATAAGGAATACCGCGATAAGCATTATTACTATGCTTATTATAACCCAAAGGTAATTTCCATTACGTAAGGCTGGCATTCCTAAACCTACATACAAAGCTGGGCCGCTAAACACTAAGGGCAGTGCCACGGCTAAAAAACGGATGCCCTCGGCTATTTTTTGTTTGTCTGATTCCATATTTCAAATTTAGGTAAAAGCAATACTAAAATTGACGCTTCGGAGCAATCTGTTTCACCATACATAGGCGGGTGAGTCTTAATTCTTTTTAACGGGCAATTTATTCAGCACAGAATCTTAACCTTTGCACAATGACGAACAAGGTAAACTGGGGCATTATTGGTTTAGGTAAAATTGCCCATAAATTCGCTCAGGATATAGTGCTTAGTGAAGCCGCACATCTGCAGGCCGTCGCTTCTCGCTCACTTGAAAAAGCGGAGAAATTCAAGACTGATTACCATGCTGAAAGCGCTTATGGTTCCTATCAAGAACTATTAAAAGACCAAGCGGTAGATATTGTTTATGTCGCCTTACCTCATAGTCTGCACTTTGAATTTAGCATGCTCGCCCTGCAGCATGATAAGTCCGTGCTTTGCGAAAAACCGATAGGACTAAATCCGCAGGAAGTAGAAAACTTACAAGCAGAAGCAAGGAAGCGAAAACTCTTTTTAATGGAAGGTATTTGGACGCGCTTCATCCCCGCAAGCCAAAAACTATTTAGTCTTTTAGCAGAAAAAACCATTGGAGAAATCATCTCGCTTAAAGCAGATTTTGGCTTTAAACCTAATTACATTCCAAGCTCACGACTTTTTAATCCTGCTTTAGGAGGAGGCTCCCTTTTGGATGTGGGTTTCTATCCACTTTACCTTAGTTTAATAGCCTTAGGTGAGCCAGAGGAAATAAAGGCTTTTGCTCGATACAGTGATTCTGGAGTAGATAGTCATTGCCAAATGCTTTTGCAATTTCCCAATGGAGCGCTAGCCCAATTAGAGTCAAGCTTTGAAGTGCAAACGCCAACAGAAGCGCATATTTACGGTACAAAAGGTTCTATCAAAGTTCACTCACGTTTTCATCATCCTGAAAAAATTAGCCTTAGCCTTAATGAAGGCATAACAAAAGATTTTGAGATTAGATATCGTGGTAATGGCTACGTTCATGAAATCGAAGCGGTAAGTCTAAATCTATTGGAAGGTAAAATCGAAAATGAGCTTTTGTCGCATCATATATCGCTACAACTTTCGCAATTATTAGCACGCGTTAAAAATGAGATAAACAATTAGCCTTTAATTTAACAATTGTCCAAAGCGATAATTTTGAGATCAAAATCCTGACAAATTTTTTCACCTTTCTCGTTTAAAGCAGAAATCTAAGCGGACATATTCTCTACGATTTTAATAAGAAAGTCCGTTAATTCTTTATGCGGATAATATTCTTCTAAATGATGGTTTTCGGCCTCGTACTCTGCACTTATTGTGAAAGCTAATTCTATATCTGCTAACCCTGTTGTAGGCTTTAAGTGACTTTGCACTTTTTAGTTGTACCAAACTAATTGGATGTTCAAAAGTTGGATAAGCCTCAAAGCTGAGAAGTAGTTGCCCTTCAGGATTTACAATTTTTGAATTATCGATGCGATTAGTATCAAGGCTAATGGTTAAGAAAGCTTTAGTTTCATTTACTTGCGTATTCTCTGCAAGGGCATTGCTGCAAGCGATAAGACTAGGCAAAAAGCCAAAAAGCACTAAAAAGTGACTTGTTCTATTCATGGTAATCGATGTTCGTTAAAATTCAAATCGAAACTATAAAAAGGCATCCCAAAGAATACTAAGCGCATATAAATTAGTGTAAACGGTGGGTAAAACCTAGCTTTGGAGCAAGTGGCTATAAAGCACAGTTTCATCATTACAAAGAATCATCAATAAAGCCTTATTATGGAAAAACTCAATTCGGACGAAATCCAAAAGCAATTAGAAAATTTAGATGCTAGATGGCAGCATAAGAATGGTTTTTTACAATGCACTTGCCAGTTTAAAAATTTTATTGAGGCCTTTTCATTTATGACTGCGGTTGCTTTAGCGGCAGAGAAAATGAATCACCATCCTTTATGGGAAAATGTATATAACAAGGTAAAAATTAAACTCAATACGCATGATATAGGAGGCATTAGCACCTTAGATTTTCGTTTGGCGAAGGCCATTGATACACTAATGCCGGTAAATTAAGGACCGAATTAGCTTCTTCCTTAATCCATCAACTATATTTGCACTTCATATACTTTTAATGGGAACACAGGTATTAGATCATCAGGCTGTTTGCAGTAAAATAAGCCGAATCGCTTGGCAAATTTTTGAAGAGTTCAGCGACGAAAAACAAATCTTTATCGCTGGAATAGCAGATAGAGGCTATCTTTTCGCGTCCTTGCTGAAAGAAGAGCTTGATAAAATATCAGACTTAAACTGCAGCTTGCATCGCTTAAGTTTTGACAAGGATAATCCCCTAGAAGATCAACCCATTTTGGAACCGAGTATTTTAGATTTTCAAAACGCCAACGTGGTTTTAGTAGACGATGTGTTAAAATCGGGCTCGACCCTAATTTACGGTGTACGTTACTTTCTTAATTTCCCCATTAAAGTAATGAAGACGGTAGTTTTGTTCGATCGTAATCATAAGCGTTATCCGGTAAAAGCCGACTTTAAAGGCCTAAGCCTTTCTACTTCCTTACAAGAACATGTTAACGTTTTTATTAAAGAGAAACCCTTTTCAGTAGAAGTGTCTTAAATCGTTTTCCATTTTGAGGCTTTGTTTTTTTCAGCATTCAGACGATGAATGAAAAACACTTTCCCTATTCTTGAGTTTCGTATACTCTTAACTGGCAATCACGATATTTTAATGGGAAATACTCACATTAACCTCTTAAAAAGATCTTAGTGATGGGAAGTATATGCATTTTTTTTACCCAAAGAAAAAGCATAAATTTGTTGGGATAAACTCACATTATAGGCTAAAAACAACTTAACGATGGGATATACCAACAAAATATGGGCAGAAATGTCAGATTCCGAAATCTTACGTCAAATCGGTACCGCCATTAGAAGTATGCGACTTAGTCAAAATAAAACCCAAGCCCAACTCGCAGAAAATTCAGGGCTTAACCGTTGGACCATCAGTCAAATTGAAAAAGGTGAATCCGTAAGTTTAACCAGCTTAATCCCCATCTTACGTGCCTTAGACAGCTTACAAATGTTAGATAACTTTACTAGCGACGAAGAAATAAGCCCCCTCGAATATGCCAAGCTGAAAAAGCAAAAACGGAAACGAGTTAGACCCTACCCTAGCGGCTCTAACTCCCTTAATGAAGAAATACCCGAATGGTAGATATCGCCGAAATTAAAATATGGGGTGAATATGTTGGCGCACTGCGTTGGGATGAACGTAAAAAACTCGCTTTCTTCCAATATGCACCAGGCTTTCTTTCTAAGGGCTGGGACCTATCTCCTCTTCAAATGCCAATTAGTCGAGGTTCTGCCATCCATAGCTTTCCCGAATTAAGAATGTCTAAACAGTCGAATGAGGATACCTTTAAAGGTCTGCCTGGCTTATTAGCCGATTCTTTACCCGATAAATACGGACACAGCCTTATTAACTCTTGGCTCGCCCAGCAAGGCCGAACGGCCAATAGCATGAATCCCGTTGAAAAATTATGCTTTATCGGTCACCGTGGTATGGGTGCCTTAGAATTTGAACCTGCCCAAGTAAAAGGCGGTTTAAAAAGTTTTGGCCTTGAGGTTTCAAGTTTGGTAGAAATAGCCAAAAAAATTAAAGACGAAAGAAGTGCTTTTAAAAGCGACCTAAACACCGAGGAGCATGAAGATTTAAAAGACCTTTTTAAAGTAGGCACATCTGCCGGAGGAGCGCGCCCTAAAGCCATTATCGCATATAATGAAAAAACGCTAGAAGTTCGTTCGGGACAAGCCCAAGTGCCAAAAGGATTTGAGCATTGGCTTATAAAATTAGATGGCGTAAGTAGCGAGCAGTTTGGCGAAAGCAGCCATTGGGGACGAGTAGAATATGCTTATTACCTAATGGCTTTAGACTGCGGTATAAAGATGAGTAAATCTAGGTTACTCGAGGAAAGTGGCCGGGCTCATTTTATGACCAAACGCTTTGACCGTGAAGGAAATACTAAGCACCATATTCAAACCCTTTGCGGCTTACAGCACTACGATTATAATGAAATGTACTCTTTCGGTTATGAGCAGGTTTTTCAAACTATGCGGCAATTACGCCTCAGCTATCCCGAGGCTGAGCAAATGTTTAGACGTATGGTTTTTAATGTATTAGCCACGAATTACGATGATCATACTAAAAACTTTTCCTTTCTCCTAAAAAAGGATCAGAAGTGGGAATTAGCTCCCGCATACGATCTTTGTTTCTCTTTCGACCCTAGTAATCATTGGGTTAGTCAGCAAACTTTAAGCGTAAATTCTAAACGCCTTAGCATTAATGAAACAGATCTACTTAAAGTGGGAAAGGAAAACTCTATTAAAAAAGCAGCCCAAATAATAGCAGAGATTAATTCTGTGGTTCGAAACTGGCAGAAATATGCCGAGAAAGCGGCGGTTCAAAAGAGACTAGCCGACAATATTGAATTGAATTTGAATACCCTAAGCCTTGGCTAAACGCGCCTTCTGCTTTTTACGCGCTTCCACTTCTTGGCGCCAATATTTCGGGTGAATAATCAACATGCCAAAGCTTTCCCCTGGCTGCTTATTTAAGTGCTTGTGATGCATTTTATGCGCTCTTAAAACTGCCGCTAAATAAAGACTGTTGGTATTTTTGAACCAAGAAAAACGGCGATGAATCCAAACTTCATGAACCAAAAAATAGGCGAACCCATAAACGGCAATACCGGCGCCAATGCTCACCGAAATCCAGTTATTATTCATCATACCCAGCATAATACAAAGCCAGGAGGGTATTGCAAAAATCAAGAAAAAGGCATCGTTCTTCTCAAAAAAACCAGGCTCCTTCACGTGATGG
The DNA here is from genome assembly GCA_003045865.1 of Bacteroidota bacterium. Classification (GTDB taxonomy): domain Bacteria; phylum Bacteroidota; class Bacteroidia; order Flavobacteriales; family Schleiferiaceae; genus Croceimicrobium. Next base: position 15,115 of record PZPB01000027.1, read on the forward strand.
TCTTCGTGTAAAAACCACAATAAACCGTGCATCAGATATTTATGCGTAAACCAAGCCACATATTCCATGGCCCAAAAAGTGGCTAAAACAATTAAAGCGACCCAATACCAAGTCATAGGGTAAAGTTGAGAATTAAGAAAAACAAAAATATCAAAGGCAAATACCATTGGGCAATTGCATTGCTTTCGCCTTGCAAAGATGGCGGAAATAGCAGTTGCACCAAAAAAGAAACCCCTAACCAACCAAAATAGTTCTCTGTGGGGATAATATCATGCTCCCATTGCCAAAAACCTAGGCTGGCAGATATGGGCTCAATAAAGAAATCTACAAAAACCATTAATAGGCTCGCTAAAAGTGCTTGCGCAAGATGATTTTCCAACCAACGGTTTGCCCAAATACGCGAAGCATAAGCCATTAAAAACCAGTTTACACCAATAAGCAAAGGCACCTCTATAATTTTAGGACCAAGATTTTGGAGATACTGGTAATTGCCGAAGGGAAAACCCGTTTGGGTACCTAACAATTCAGCGAAATAACCGATCAAGAAACTTATGAAAAAGAAAATAGCGAGGCTGCGCATCTTGGTGGCAACCATAAAAACAAAAGCGGTAGCGATTAGTAAATTTAGAGGCGTAAAACTGGCCCAAAAATCGGTATTCGACCAACTAATAACTAGGACGCCAAAAAAGTGAATCACCCCTAAGATCCACAGCCCATAACGGTTGGTAAAATAATACAGCTTGCTAGGCATAATCTGTTTTAATAATATTCGCGCTAATTTGGGCACTTAATAAACAGAGGGGAATTCCTCCTCCTGGATGCACACTTCCACCACAAAAGTATAAACCTTTAATTTTCTTGGTGAAATTAGGATGGCGTAAAAAAGCTGACATGATATCGTTAGATCCCGCACCATATAATGAGCCTTGATAACTAGATGTTTTCGACTCAATGCTACGTGGGTCGAGAATTTCTTCAAAGTCAATTAAATCGGCAATGGGCTTCTTTAATATACGACTCAATTTTGCTAAAGTATTCGCTCGAACTTTCTTAATAATCGCATCCCAATCTTGCCCTGTATTACCTGGTACATTAATCATTACAAACCAGTTTTCGCAGCCTTTAGGCGCGTCAAAAGAGTCTTCCTTACTGGAGATATTCACATAAATAGTAGGATCCTCAAATACCTGCGCTTCCTTAAATATGGCATTAAATTCTGCCTTATAATCGTCACTGAAAAATATATTATGTAAGTCTAGTTCCGGAAAAACACCTTTAATTCCCCAATAAAAAATTAAAGCCGAACTGCTGCGAGCTTGAGCTAAGGTCTTTTCAGGTGCAGGCTCTGAAGCCAATAATTTACGATAAGTAGGCACTACATCCATATTGGAAACCAATAAGTGGGCAAAGAATTTTTCCTCTCCCACACGAATCCCTTTAGCTAGACCAGCTTCAACTAAAATTTCATCAACCCGCGAGTTGAAGTGATATTTAACACCAAGGTCTTTCGATAATTCGTAGAGCGCTTTGGTAATACTAATCATACCGCCTTCAGGGTAATAAGTACCGATATTGTGTTCAAGATGCGGAATGGAACTCATCACCCCTGGAGTTAGATAAGGACTACTGCCATTATAGGTAGCAAAGCGATCAAAAAGCTGCACCATTTTATTGGTTTCAAAAGACTTTTCATTCACTTCATGTAAGGTAGCCGTTAGCTTTAGCTTGTAGATGCGAATTAGAGAGTTTAAAGTGGTAAGATTTAGATAGGTTGAAGCTTTGTGGAGCGATTTCTCTAAAAATACAGGACTGGTATACTTGTAAATATATTCAGCTTCCTCCAAGTACTTTAAGACATTTTCGGCCTTTTCGCCCAATTGCCTTTCTGATTCTGATGCAAAGTGGTATTTATCGCCCGAAGCTTGCAGTTTGGTACCATCTTCCCAAAAATAATGACAGGCAGTATCCTTCTTGTAATACTTAAAATATTGACGAGGATTCTTACCGCAATCGGTAATTAATTCATCCACTAAGCTTGGCAAAGTAAATAAGCTCGGACCGGAATCGAAGCGATAGGACTTATTACCATTACTGCTTAACTTGCCTCCAGGATAAGAATTGGCCTCAAAAACTTCTACGGAAAAACCCTGATGGGCTAGACGACAAGCTGTTGCTAGTCCTGCTATTCCGCTGCCAATGACAATTGCTTTTTTATTCATTTTAAAATCCTATTCCTGTAAACCGAAGAAAGTGCTTTTAGTTTAAAAAATTGCCTAATTTAAGTGCTAAATATATTTAAAATGAAAGTCTGGAAATCTGCCTCCTATTCTTACTGTCTCAAAGTGTTGTAATAGGCCAAGCTGCTATATGGGACACCTTAAATTTTGAGAATAATTTACATAGCAGCCGCTTGTATTTTGAGAGCACACAAAGTAGTGGCATTTGGCAAATAGGTAAGCCGCAAAAAACACTTTTCGACTCGGCTTATAGTGGTGATTTCGCCCTCATTACCGATACGCTTCTTAATTATAGCACTAGTTCGAGCGATACATTTTATATAGGCTTTAGCATCTATGGCAATGGCACTTCCCTTGAATTTAAGCACCGATATGACCTCGATAGCTTACACGCCTTCGGAAATATCGAACTCTCCATTGATAGCGGTCAAACCTGGAAACTACTTCACGATAGTATTAACCCCTTCTATTTATGGTCTCAGCAAAATACCAATATTGGTTCCTATGGCACGGAGGTTTATAAGCTCTACACCAAGCACGATCTTATTGGCAACAAAAACGGATTTACTGGGAAATCAGCGGGCTGGATTAATACTATGATTATGTTTCCTTGCTATGCAATTAAAAGACCTTGGGAAGTGTATTTACGTTTTAACTTTTCGGCCGATTCAATGGCTCTTGCGGGAGAAGGCTGGATGATAGACGACATAATTATCAACTCCTTTGGAGGAGAATGCAGTGATTTAAGAGAAAATGCCATCGTTCCTATAATTGACATTTACCCCAATCCTAGCCAAAGTGAAATAGTACAACTCAGTAAAGCTTGGGATCAAAAAGTTAAGTTTAAAATTTACAATCTTACCGGCCAGCTTGCGCAAGATGGGATTATAGAGGCCTATCAATATTCCATTCCTTTAAAAAAATTGCAAAGCGGATTTTACAATCTGCATTTTTACGATAAAGAACAATTACTCGGTGTGGCTAAATTTCAAAAACAATAATTCGTTAGCTCACTAAACCTTTACACATTGCCGCGGTTTTTGGGATGTGAAATGGTGGTTAAAATATAAGTCCCTGCCTATTTTATGGCGTTGGTTTCTGCAGTTTTTGGCGCTGATGCTAATTATTGCCTTCATTTTTGTTCCCAAAAAACGACCAATAGATTATACTGACATTACTTTTGAAACTAGCGCCAACAGCCGCTTATACTTCCATAATGTGCGCAGTTTTTTTTACCGAATCGATATTCGTTCCAAAGCGCCCATGCTTATTTACCAGCTGAAGCGACGAGTTCTTGAGCGCGATAGTTTAAATTTGAATTTCGACATTATTCGACAGTCCGCGGCCGACGAAGCCTTTATTTTCAGTCATTTAGGCAATCACTTTAAGCATCTCGATTCCCTTTCCCTCCATTTTACCGCTTGCGCAGATGGGGAAGAATTAAGTAATCTGCGCAATGAAGATCATTTCCGCATAGCCGCTAAAACCTACACCAGCTTTATTAAAGATGAACCCATCTTTCTAATGCGCGGTTCCGATACCATCCAAGAACTCTTCAGCGACCGCGCCGCTTTTATTGATGCGGAAATCACCCTAGAAGACTATTTTAAATTGGTGCAGAAGAATTAGGGGCTTCCCTCAATATCTTTTAAAAACCCATCTGCCTTGAGCAAAAAAAAACTCCCGCAATCTAATGACTGAAGGAGTTTTTAAGACGTATTATAATTCTTACCAGTTAAACAAAGGTCGCTCGCTCATCATAGCGTTAACCTCTTCTCTAACCTGATTTAGGTTCTCTTCGTTTTCGAAATCACTAATCACGCGATCGATAAATTCTGCGATTTTTTCCATGTCGGCCTCTACGCAGCCACGAGTAGTTATAGCTGGTGTTCCTAAGCGAATTCCGCTGGTAACGAAAGGCGATTTATCATCGAAAGGAACCATGTTTTTATTGGCGGTAATATCAGCTTCCACTAAAGCGTGCTCCGCTTGTTTACCATTGATGTTCTTGTTTCTTAGGTCGATTAACATACTGTGATTATCGGTACCACCGGAAATAATATTGAAGCCACGAGCTACAAGCGCATCTGCCAAAGCGTTAGCATTTTTCTTAACCTGCAGCGTATAATGCATAAACTCATCTTGCAAGGCTTCGCCGAAAGCTACCGCCTTAGCAGCAATAACGTGCTCCAAAGGACCACCCTGTGTGCCTGGGAATACCGCTGCATTTAAAAGTTGGCTCATCATTTTAGTAACTCCTTTAGGCGTTTTCTCACCGAAAGGGTTTTCGAAATCTTTACCCATCATGATTATACCACCACGCGGTCCGCGCAGGGTTTTATGCGTGGTAGAGGTTACAATATGGCAATGAGGAAGCGGATCATTTAAAAGACCCTTGGCAATTAAGCCCGCTGGATGCGAGATATCGCCTAAAAGTAGAGCGCCAACTGAATCAGCAATCTCGCGAAAGCGCTGATAATCTAAATCGCGACTATAAGCGGAAAAACCACAAATTAGCAAGTTAGGCTTCTCGCGCTCAGCGATTTCCGCAATTTTATCGTAGTTCAATCTTCCCGTTTCTTGCTCTACGCCGTAGAAACAAGTTTTATAGGTTTTACCGCTGAAATTAACGGGCGAGCCGTGCGTTAGGTGACCACCATGGGAAAGGTCGAAGCCCATAATTTTGTCGCCTGGTTTTAAGCAAGCTAAAAATACCGCCGCATTGGCTTGCGAACCTGAGTGCGGCTGCACGTTGGCATATTCGGCCCCAAAAAGTGCTTTAGCACGATCAATGGCAATCGTTTCTACCTGATCCACAATTTCGCAACCGCCATAATATCTTTTTCCGGGGAATCCCTCGGCATATTTATTCGTAAGTACCGAGCCCATCGCCTTCATAATATCCTCACTAACAAAGTTCTCCGAAGCGATTAGTTCAATTCCTTCGGTTTGTCTGTCGCGTTCCTGCTCTATTAAATCAAAAATATCTTGGTCTTTATACATGTTGAGTTTTTCTAAGGGACTTAATCTTGTTAATATTGCCCAAAAGTAAATAGAAAATGCTGACAGCAAACGACCCTAACCGTAAGTCTTGGTTAGATATATCAAAAAATAGCGATTTTCCCATTCACAACCTGCCTTTCGGAGTGTTTATGGCGAAAGATGATCACATTACCATTGGCACGCGTATCGGCGATTATGCCATCGATTTAGGTGCCTTGCATCAACTAGGTTATTTTGAAGGTATCATCCTTCCGGAAGATGTGTTTTTACAAGACACTCTTAACGATTTCATAACCTTGGGTAAGCCAACTTGCCGCCAAGTGCGCAATAGAATTGCCGATATTTTTGATATTAACGATCCTGCTTTGCAAGGAAATGCCGAGCAAAGAGATATTATTCTCTTCGCAGTAGAAGAAGTGCAAATGTTAATGCCGGTCTTTATTCAAGACTATACAGACTTTTACAGCAGTAGAGAGCATGCCTTTAATGTAGGAACCATGTTTCGTGGGGCCGATAATGCCCTTATGCCTAACTGGTTACATCTTCCGGTGGGTTATCATGGTAGAAGTTCATCGATTATTGTTTCGGGTGAAAACATCCGTCGCCCTATAGGACAAAGCAAGCCCGCAGATGCCGATGCGCCTGTTTTCGGTCCGAGTAAATTATTGGATTTTGAGTTGGAAATGGCATTCATTACCACCGACGGTAAAGCTTTGGGTGAGCGTATTACTACCGAAGAAGCCGAAGATTACCTTTTTGGAATGGTGGTATTTAACGACTGGAGTGCGCGCGATTTACAAGCTTGGGAATATGTGCCTTTAGGACCATTTTTAGGGAAAAACTTTGCTTCTTCAATGTCGGCTTGGGTGGTAACTTTCGATGCCCTTGAGCCATATCGCGTTGAAAAACCTACGCAAGATCCAGAACCGCTCCCCTATTTGCAATGCGCTAAAAACACTTCTTACGATATTAATTTAGAGGTTTACATTCAACCCGAAGGCGGTGAAGAAAGCCTCGTATGCGAAAGCAATCACAAGTATTTATATTGGACCATGGTGCAACAATTAGCGCATCATACGGTAAATGGCTGTAATATCAATGCGGGCGATTTAATGGCCAGTGGTACTATTTCTGGCCCCACTCCTAGCAATTATGGCTCCATGTTAGAGCTAAGCTGGCGCGGTGCGAAAAGCATCACTCTAAGCGATGGCAGCGAGCGTAAATTTATTCAGGATGGCGATACCGTTATTATGCGCGCTTTTTGCGAGAATGGCGGACAAAGAATGGGCTTCGGTGAGGTGCGTTCGAAAGTGCTTCCTGCCAAAGAGTAAAAAGACCGATTTTAAATAGAAAAGCCTCGCATTTGCGGGGCTTTTTTGTTCTTAAATGGTGCTCATTTCGCTCACTGGCAGATGAGTAAATTACAGACTCTTCTTTTTCAAATCTGCAACCGCTACTCTCGCCAAATCTCCTTTTGGGCCAGACAGCCAAATGTAGTTTTCTCCTAAGCTTCCACTATAATATTTAAAAGGAAAGCTTTGCCAATTGCGACCAGCATCTTCGGTAAAGTAGGCCCCATAGCGACTGTGCGCCAGCCATTGCTTCTCATCAATGGCAATGATATTGGAGATATATTTTCCTGCAAGGGAGATGCGTGACTCCTGTGACACCTTCCAACTATAGCCACCATTTTCACTAATACTAATACATTCATCCGACAGGGAATCGCCTTTGTAATCACCACCACCAACTAAAATGCGCTTCTCATCGATAAAGGAAAAAGAAAATATGCCTTTAGAATCTGTGCCCTGATCGATTGGTGTAAAAGCCCGGTGCCAAGACCTACCAAAATCTTGAGTGATGTAAATTGTTGATTCCTTACCTCCTAAACCAATGATTGCTTGGCCCTTGCCATAGGTTTTTAATGAAGTACCCGATGCGGCAAAACCACCTTGATTAAAATGTGAAGGAGGAATTAAAGCTGGGTCAATAGCTTGCCAAGTCTTGCCACCGTCTTTTGTTTCAATAATAGGTAGTGCTTGTCCGGTGGCATCGCTAAAAGCTAAACCTCTTTGGTCATCCCAAAAATCAAGGGCGTCGAAAAATATACCTTCCGTTTCGTTGCGGTAGACCTCCCGCCATGATTCTCCCCCATCTTCCGTAAGGAGCATTACGGCAGGTAGACCGGCAGACAGAATGATTGCTTTGGAGGCGCTGAAGGCATGAATGTCGCGAAAATCTGATTCGCTAAAGCCAGTAGGACTGCAATTAATAGTAAGATTGTTAGTAGCTTCCACGCGATAAACTTGTCCCTCTGCCCCGCTAAACCAACAAATATCATCAGATACAGCAGAAATTCCACGAAAACCTGCTTCGGTGCTTAAGGAGAATTTTTCAATGAGACTAGGCTCTTGGCTTTCTGCGCAAGCGAATAAAGCCAAGAAAATTGGAAAGGAAAAAAGCTTTTTCATGAATAAAATTTATGGTAACCAAACCTAGTGAATTTGCGGGGATAAAAAAATTGTATTAATTTCGATGTTCAAACATTGAAACTATGAAACGAAGCGACTTTTTTAAAACCAGTGCTTTAGGATTAGCAGGCCTAAGTTTATTAAAGGCTGATGCTGCAGAAAAAGCCGAAACTTTCAAAACAAATATTGACCAAGTAGGCTTTAATCACCTACCTAACCCCAAAAATAAAATCATGAATAATTCAATTTTAATAAAAGCTGATAGCCGCGGGCATGCCGATCATGGTTGGTTAAAAGCCAATCACAGCTTCAGCTTTGCCAATTATTACAATCCCGAAAGAATGCATTTTGGTGTGCTGCGCGTTTTAAACGACGATTTTATTGCTCCCGGAATGGGCTTCGGTACGCATCCCCATGAAAACATGGAAATAATTACTATTCCCTTGGAAGGTGATCTAGAACATAAAGATAGCATGGGGCATGCCGAGGTGATAAAAATGGGCGATGTACAAGTGATGAGCGCCGGTACTGGTGTTTACCACAGTGAGTATAATGCGAATAAAGACAAAGCGGTAAAGCTCTTTCAAATTTGGTTGTTCCCTAATAAAAAGAACGTTGAGCCACGTTACGATCAAATTACTTTGGACGTTAGTAAAATGGACAATAATCTGATGCAGATCCTATCTCCCTTTAAGGATGATGAAGGCGTATGGATTCACCAGAATGCTTGGTTCCACATGGGTAAGTTTGATGCGGGAAAGAGCTTTAAACATCAGCTTAATGCTCCTCAAGGTAATGGTTTGTATGCTATGGTTGTAGATGGCAAATACCGCGTTAACGGCCAAGAATTAAGTCAACGTGATGCCTTAGGCATTTGGGAAACCGCAGAAGTAGACTTTGAAGTTATTGAGGAAGGACGAATACTGCTGATGGAAGTTCCGATGCAATTATCGTAACATATAATTTTTCAAATTTTTTTAGGCCCAGATTTTTCTGGGCCTTATTTTTATCCAATGTTAGATGCCAATTACTGGGAGGAGCGATACCAAGCCGGACAAACAGGCTGGGATATTGGTCAAGCCTCCCCCGCCTTAATCGCTTATTTCGAAAAACTAGCCCATAAAGATATCCATATCCTCATTCCTGGTGCGGGTAAGGCCCACGATTTATCCTGGTTGCACCAACAAGGCTTTCGTAACAGTGTGGTTATTGATATTAGCCCTACGGCCTTAAAACAAGCGGCTAATCTTTATCCAGAAATCCCTGCCACTCATTTTATTGAAGGTGATTTTTTTAGTCATAATGGGGCCTACGACTTAATTGTTGAGCAAACTTTTTTCTGCGCCTTGTCGCCCGAATTAAGGCCACAATACGCCCAGAAGATGCACGAACTTTTAAAACCAGGCGGTCGCCTAATGGGTTTACTTTTCGATTTTCCGCTGAGCGCAGATGGACCACCCTTTGGCGGATCGGCAGCTGAATATCAAGATTACTTTAATCCACTATTAAAGATTGAGCACTTAGAAAGAGCTTACAATTCAATCAAGCCACGGATGGGTAGAGAGCTGTTTTTTGAGCTTATTAAGTAGATGGCTAATAAAAATAGCTTAGCTATAATTTTCAATAAAATGTAATAACTTTGTATCTACAAAATTTAAAGAAATGGAAGTATCTATCATAAAAATTGGAAACTCAAAAGGACTGAGATTATCCAAAGATATTTTAGCACAATACAATATCAAAGACAAGGTTGAGCTGATTCTTGAAAAGGGACAAATTATCCTCAAACCCAAAGCTGAACCGAGAAAAGATTGGGAAAAAGCTTTTCGTGATATGCACAACAATAATGATGACAACCTCTTAATTGACGACGTCTTTGAAGACGAAAATTTTGAGGAATGGAAATAAAGCAATACCAAGTCGTTCTTGTTGACCTTAACCCGACAAAAGGGAGCGAAATTCAAAAAACAAGACCTTGTTTAGTGATTTCCCCTAAGGAGATGAATAAATATTTGCGGACAATTATCATTGCGCCTATGACAACATCCCCCAAAGAATACCCAACCAGAGTTCCTATTTTACACAATGGAAAAAAGGGGGCAATAGCCATAGACCAAATAAGAACCATTGATAAAAGCAGGATTGTAAAAACCTTCGGATTGATCACCAAAAAAGAAATAGTAAACTGTAAGAGGGTTTTAAAAGAAACTCTTGTTGATTAAACAATCAGTGCCTAACAATTGAAGGTCTCGGTCTTTACCGCGAAATTTCTGAAATTGAAATTCCTTATTTAACCTAAACCCAAGTTTTCTGCAACTCATTTACTGGCCAAAGCAATCCTTGTGTACTCAATAATCCATACTTTTCACGAACTTGAAACGGAAACCAAGTTTATTTTAAAGAAATAAGAAACTCTTGAAGCCAACCACCCGCAGCCACTTTTCCATTAAAAAAATGGACTGTCCTTCCGAAGAAAACCTTATTCGCTTAAAGTTGGATTCGCCCGAAATTCTTCATTTGGATTTTGATTTAAAGCAGCGAGAGTTGAAAGTTTACCATCGGAGTTCCACTGATGATATAGAAAGAACTTTAGATTCCCTAGCTTTAGGAAGCCGCCTCTTAATTAGCGAAAAATTTAATAGCGCTTTGCCTAATTCTGGAAAAGACGAGAAAGAGCAAAAACGACTCTTACTAATTGTCTTAGCCATCAACTTTGCTTTCTTCATTATTGAAATCGTTACCGGCTTTATTTCTCAGTCGATTGGACTAATCGCCGACAGCCTCGATATGTTGGCCGACGCGCTAGTTTACGGCATTAGCCTTGCTGCCATTGGTGCGGCAGCTAGTAGAAAAAAATCGGTAGCGAAAATCGCGGGCTATCTACAAATTATCTTGGCCCTTTTAGGTTTTTCAGAAGTTCTCCGTCGCTTTTTGGGCCTCGAATATCTACCCGATTTCCAAACCATGATGATAGTTTCTAGTCTCGCTTTAGCGGCCAATACCATCAGTTTATTACTCCTGCAAAAATCGAAGGGCAAGGAAGAAGCCCATATGCAGGCCAGTCTCATTTTCACCTCAAACGACATTATCATAAACTTCGGAGTAATAATCGCGGGAGCTTTGGTGTATTTCCTCCATTCTCCCCTACCCGATTTACTAATTGGTTGCATCGTGTTCTTCATTGTAATTAGGGGAGCGCAATCGATTTTAAGTCTTGCTAAATGAGCATTTCCCTTATCTTGCAGCTTCAGAAAAATTTCATTCCCTTTGAAGACATTAGGTATTATTCCGGCGCGTTACCAAAGTACTCGCCTACCCGCTAAACCCCTTGCTATCATTGCTGATAAGCCCATGATTCAGCACGTATACGAGAGAGCTTTATCTGCTTTCGACTATCTAGTGGTTGCTACCGACGATCGAAGAATCTATGATGCGGTAATCGCTTTTGGCGGAAAGGTTGTAATGACGAGTACGGGGCATAGTACAGGTACGAATCGCTGCTTGGAAGCTTACGAAATAGTACAAAAGGAAATGGGCGATTTTGACGTAATAGTTAATGTGCAGGGTGATGAGCCCATGATTCAAGCTTCAGAATTAGAAAGTTTGATCGCCCTATTTAATCGCCCAGAAACGGAAATTGGCACTTTGGTAAAAGCGATTGAAACCGAAAAGGAATTAAGCAATACCAGCGGTTGTTTCGTAACCATCACTAAACAAAACAAAGCACTCTACTTTTCTCGCGCGCTTATTCCAGTTTTACGCAATATACCACGCAGCGAGTGGCTCGGAAAGCATACCTTTTACAAACATATCGGACTCTATGCCTATCGGCCTGCGAGCCTAAAAAGCTTTGCCCTTATGGAGATGAGTAGCTTGGAGATTGCCGAATCTCTAGAGCAAAATCGTTGGTTAGAAAACGGTGGCAGCATTCACGCAGGTTTCGCTTTAGAGGAAAGCCTTTCGGTAGATACGCCCGAAGATTTAGCCGAGGTTAAAGCGATAATGGAGTCTTAATGAATAAAAAAGAGCTGAAAGATTTTCTTAATTTCAAAGCGGAGGAATACGAGAATCCTAACTTTATTGAACTAGACCCCGTTTCCATTCCGCATCAGTTTAATCGTAAAGAAGATATCGAAATTGCGGGTTTATTGAGCGCGACCATCGCTTGGGGAAATCGCAAAAGCATCCTCACTAATGCGGCCAAAATGATGGCCATTATGGAAGGAGAACCGTATCAGTTTATCTGTTCTTATTCCGCACGGGATTTTAAAAAGTTAAACGGCTTTGTCCATCGTACTTTTAATGCCGAAGACTTCGACTTTTTCATTCGGGCCTTGCAACATATTTATCTAAATCGAGGCGGATTAGAAACGGTATTTCAAGGGGCAAATGCTAAACAAGCAATTTTAAACTTTCGTAGCGAAATGCTGCAGGTTGCGCATCTACCGAGGAGTGAAAAACACCTTTCCAATCCCGATAAAAACTCAGCCGCCAAACGCCTCAATATGTTTTTACGCTGGATGGTTCGTCCCGCCCATAAAGGCGTAGATTTTGGCTTATGGTCTTCGCTTAGCCCTGCACAATTAAGCTGTCCGCTTGATGTGCACAGTGGTAACGTTGCCCGTAAATTGGGACTTTTAAAACGTCAACCCAACGACTGGAAAGCGGTGGTTGAGTTAGATCTCGCTTTACGAAAACTCGATGCACAAGATCCGGTGAAATACGATTTTGCCCTTTTTGGGATGGGGGTTAACGAGAAGTTTTAGGCGTTAAAATCAGCAACCTTTTTGATATCTTTAGATTCAATAATAACTTCTGCCTTTTGACCCTTACTTAAAGCCCACATAGCTTTAGCAATATCAGCCGCTTCAACTCCTTTGTACTTTTCGGGAATTAAAAAAGACAGGCCATTCATAATTACCTTGCCGATACTTTCCCCCAAACGCTTTTCTTTTCTTGGTCCCATAATCATTGAAGGGCGTAAAAAATAGGGCTGTTTCAAGTTTAAATTACGAATGGCTTCTTCCATCTCTCCTTTCGTTTTAAGGTAGAATGTTTTGCTTTGCGCATCTGCACCCAGCGAAGAAACGACGCTGAAGTGTTTTACATTACCTTTTTTTGCCAATTCAGCGGCCTTTACAGGGATGCCAAAATCAATAGCATGGTAAGTTTCAGTATTGCTGGTTTTGGCCTTGGTAGTGCCAATACAAACAAACACCGCATCTGCTTGCAAGCGCTCGGGCCAGAAATCGTCACTTAATAAATCGCCCAAACGCTCTTTCACTTTGGGACTTTGCATACCCAAACTACGACGAGAATAAAGTTCGATTTCGGTATAATCGCTGTCATTTAATAATTCGGTCAGTAAAAAATGGCCCACCAAACCGGTTGATCCTAAGAGTATTGCTTTCATTAAATTTTAATCTTGATTAAAGTCGATATGTTCTAAATACCAACCATCTTTAAAGTAAAAACGCTTTATTCCAAAATGATGCAAGGCATAGCCAGTTGCAATTGCCCCTAGACTGACATAGACGGTTAAAGGACGTATTATTGGCCGATCGCCATTGATAGCCGCATTAAAAATTATTATTGCAGGAAATAAGGTAGCACCCGCCATTGCTGCTTTGCCAAAGAAGGGCATCAAGCCACGATCCAATCTTAAAGCAACAATATTTTCCTTCCTAACAATTTTAGTCCCGAATACGATACGATTGCTATCGGCCCTCACAAAATCGCCTGAAAGCCAAAACTCCTCATCGCCATTGCGGACTTTGATTTCTAAAAAATCACCTTGACTCCACCGGTAGGCCGGGGTTTCTCCTTTCTTTTTTAAATACAAGTATTGTTGCGCATCTGCAAAGAGCGAAGAAAGAAGAAAGAATAAAAGACTAAGAGATAGAATTAGGCTTTTCATTGGGTTCTTTTTTTTCTTGAATGTGGTAATGAATTGTTAAAGGGTAATCATTTCTTGCGGTATGGCCCATCCAGTAATCCTGTCCGTACTTCTCGATTTCATGGCTTAAGTCATCACTAATATCTTCAAAGGCCAATCTTTCCGATTTGAAACTGCGAGGCTCTGATTTACGAAAGTACCAAGCAAGGACTACTCCGATTATTCCACCCGAAATATGTCCCTCATAGCTCACTCTTTCTTCGATTGGTGCCAAACCCCAAACCAAGCCGCCGTATAAAAAAACGATTAACAAACTTAAAGCTAAAAGATTGGCATTGGAACGAAGAATACCACTAAAAAAAATAAAACTTGCGAAAGCATAAATTAAACCTGAAGCACCAATATGGTAGCTTTCGCGCGCAAAAAACCAAACCATTAATCCGGTAAAAATCCAAGAAATCCATAAAACGGGTTTGGCATTGCGAGGATAAAAGAAATAAATAGCCGAAAGAAGAATAAAAAGAGGAAGAGAATTATTGGCAATGTGCTTTAAATCGCCATGCAAAATAGGACTAAGAACGATACCTAGTAAAGATTGCCAACGTTGTGGAAAGACACCAAACTCGTACATGCGGAGATTTAAGAAGGTATCTAGGAGGAAAACAAACCAAATTACAAGTAAAAGCAAGAGCGGCTTAAGCATGAAATCGAGACTAATCTCTTCTTTATTTATTCCTTTGCCGACGCTAATCGAAAATGTTTTGCCTTTATTCATGCTGGTTAAATGTAGTACTTTTACAGGCAAATAATATTCCGCATGCATGCCCCTCTCGCCGAAAGGCTTCGTCCTATAAATTTCGATGATATTATTGGTCAAAAAAAACTAATTGGTTCGGAGGGAAACCTGCGCCTTTTATTAAAACAAGGCTTGGTACCATCTTTAATTTTCTGGGGTCCTCCTGGGGTAGGTAAAACAACATTAGCCCAAATTATCGCCCAGCAAAGTGGTCGTAAGTTTTTCACCCTAAGTGCGATAAATAGTGGGGTTAAGGATGTACGTGAAGTAATTAGCCAAGCTCAAAATCAAGGTTTATTTGCCCAAGGTAAAGCCCCAATTTTATTTATTGATGAGATTCATCGCTTTAGCAAATCGCAGCAAGACAGCTTACTGGGAGCGGTTGAAAAAGGCATTGTTGTTCTTATTGGCGCCACCACTGAAAATCCCAGTTTTGAGGTCATTCCAGCCCTACGCTCACGCTGCCAAATTTACACCTTAGAATCGCTTAATGCGGAAGACCTCCAAGAACTTCTAAATCGTGCCCTCTCGAAAGATAGCTGGCTGATTGACAGAGAGGTTAAGCTTATTGAAAAGGAAGCACTAATGCGTTATAGCGGTGGTGATGCGCGTAAATTTCTAAACAATTTAGAGTTGGTCGTCGGTCAAATTGACAAGGGCGGTGAAATTACTAATCAGCTCGTAGAGAAGATCTTACAAAATACCAATACCCAATACGATAAAAATGGTGAGCAGCACTATGACATAATTAGTGCTTTTATAAAATCTATTAGGGGAAGCGACCCGAATGCGGGTTTATATTGGCTAGCAAGAATGATTAAAGGCGGAGAAGATCCGAAATTTATTGCGCGACGACTATTGATTCTCGCCTCTGAAGATATTGGCTTGGCCAATCCCAATGCTTTATTATTAGCAAATGCTTGTTTTGAAACGATTGAGAAAATTGGTTGGCCAGAAGGGAGAATTACCTTAGGGCAGTGCGTGGTGTATCTTGCCATTTCTGCCAAAAGCAATAGCGCCTATATGGGTATTAACAAGGCCATGGCCGAAGTTGAGAAAACAGGTGATTTAGCGGTGCCCTTATCCTTAAGAAACGCACCGAGCCAGTTAATGAAAGAATTAGGTTACGGCCAAGACTATCAGTATAGTCACAATTATCAGGATAACTTCATCAATCAAGAATTTTTACCAGAAGCTTTAAGCGGATCCGTATTCTATGAACCAGCAGAAAATTTAGGCGAAAAAAAAGCCAGCGAAGTATTGAAACAACGCTGGCCTAAATATTATTCTAAATAACGTGAATTCGACAATAAATTAGAGCCTCAGATTTTCGATGGAAGGAAAAGACTAGTCTGTATCGTGCAGCTGTAGCGGGCTACAGCAAATGAGCTAGATGCAGGATTTTCATTTTTATTGGAAAATCCGTTTAGGCCCCTTCTAAAAAGCGGCTTTCCACGCCTCAGTAGCTCACAAT
>PZPB01000028.1 GCA_003045865.1 Bacteroidota bacterium
CGAAATTTACCGAATGTACTTTAGGTGTTAAGTATCGCGACATTGGCGAAGATGGCGTGGTTGAAGGTGGCCCCATGCGATACTTACGCAAAGGTTTGGCCAACAGAGGCATGGGTGGTTTAGGGAAAGTATTAGCGGTCGTTTTTGCCGTTTTAGCCATCGGCGCAAGTTTTGGCGGTGGAAACATGTTCCAAGCAAACCAAGCCTTTGAACAACTTTCAGGTGAATTCTCCTTTTTAGTTGGTTACGGCCCACTTTTCGGCTTAATTCTCGCTATTTTAGTAGGATCCGTAATTCTTGGTGGTATTAAGAGTATTGCCAAGGTAACCGAGAAGATCGTTCCGATTATGGCTGGTATCTACATCCTTGCGGCTTTAGTTATCATCTTCATGAATATTTCTAAAATTGGCGACGCCTTCACTTTAATTATTGATGGTGCCTTTGATCCTTCTGCCATGCTAGGTGGATTTGTGGGAGTAATGATTCAAGGAGTACGTCGTGCTGCCTTCTCTAACGAAGCGGGTGTTGGATCGGCCGCTATTGCTCACTCTGCCGCGAAAACTAAACATGCCGTTAGCGAAGGTTTCGTAGCCTTATTAGAACCCTTTATTGATACCGTTGTGGTTTGTACTCTTACTGCCTTGGTATTGATTTTTACTGGATATTATAATGACGGTGGTTTAGGTGGTGCTCAGCTTACCTCACAAGCTTTTGGTAGTGTAATTAGCTGGTTCCCTTATGTTTTAGTGGTAGCCATCTTCTTATTTGCCTTCTCTACTATGATTAGTTGGAGCTACTATGGTTTACGTGCATGGACCTTCCTTTTTGGAAGAAGCAAAATCACTGAAATCACCTACAAATTACTTTTCCTACTGTTTATAATTATTGGTTCTTCGGTAAGTTTAGGAGCTGTTTTAGATTTTTCCGATATGATGATTCTCGCTATGGCATTCCCAAATATCATTGGCCTATTGCTTCTTAGCGGAGAAGTAAGATCGGAATTGAAGGATTATTGGTCTAAAGTAAAAAGTGGCAAAATTTTAAAAGCTAAATAAGCGGCTAGCAGTTCTAAATTTTACCTTTGCGCCCTGTCAAAAAATCCTCCATGTCGGAAGCCAAGAAAGAGAAGCGCAAGCTTAGTAAGGGATCCTTAAAAAAATCGCTTAAACTTTATAAATACGTAAAACCCTATCAAGCGGAATTCGCTTTAGGTTTAGTATTTTTAGTTTTGAGCTCGCTGGCAAACCTTGCCTTGCCCAAATTTATGGGCGACTTAGTGGATGCCTCTAACTCAGAAGCAATTTTTAATAATATTGAAACCACTTCGCTACTGCTACTCGGTATTCTTGTGATACAAGCGGTGGTCTCTTTTTTCAGAGTGGTGCTTTTTGTAAATGTTACGGAAAAAACTCTTGCTTCTTTAAGGCAAGCTACCTACAGCCACCTTATCAAACTACCGATCAACTTTTTTAATAGTAAAAGAGTGGGCGAACTGAACAGCCGAATTTCGGCCGATATTTCTTTATTGCAAGAAACTTTCACCACTACCCTAGCCGAGTTTATTCGCCAAATTATAATCATTTTTGGCGGTATTGCTATTCTTCTTTTCACCTCAACTAAGCTTACCCTTTTCATGTTGGGCATCGTACCAGTGGTGGTAATTATTGCCGTATTTTTCGGAAGATTCATTCGCAACTATGCCAAAGAAATGCAAAGTGAAGTGGCTGACTCTAACACTATTGTAGAAGAAACCTTACAAGGCATTTTTAATGTAAAGGCCTTTGCCAACGAGTTTTTTGAAATTGCTCGTTACAGTGAAAAAACCAATGCGGTTGCTAAAATCGGCATGAAGGGTGGCAAATATCGCGGCGCTTTTAGCTCCTTTATAATTTTAGGAATGTTCGGAGCAATTGTAGCGGTTATTTGGCGCGGAGTTAACCTAATTGCAGCCAATGAACTAGCCATGGGTGAACTCTTCAGCTTTGTTATTTACTCTGCCTTTATCGGGGGCTCCATTGGAGGACTAGCTAATGTATATGCCAATCTGCAAAAAGCAATAGGAGCTACGGAAGATCTAATGGATATTTTTGATGAAGGAACCGAAGATCTACAAGAAAGTACAAAACGCGAAGACCTTAGTCAGTTTAAGGGTGAAATCGAATTCAAAAACTTAAGCTTTGCCTACAAAACCCGACCCGATCAACAGGTAATCAATAATTTAAGTCTTAAAGTACAAGCAGGAGAGCAAGTGGCTTTAGTGGGACCAAGTGGTGCCGGGAAGTCCACCATTGTATCCTTAATCCTACAGTTCTATAGCAATACAGAAGGCTCCTTATTATTCGACAACAAGCTTGCGCAAGATTATTCACTTAGCGCCTTACGTAACCAAATGGCGGTGGTTCCCCAAGATGTGTTTTTATTCGGAGGCACGATTAGAGAAAACATTGCTTACGGTAAAACCAATGCCAGCGAAGCGGAAATTATTGAAGCGGCTAAACAAGCAAATGCTTGGGATTTCATTAGTGAATTCCCCGAAAAGCTAAATACCATAGTAGGTGATCGCGGCGTGCAACTATCGGGCGGACAAAGACAGCGCGTAGCCATTGCTAGAGCGGTTCTAAAAGATCCTAAAATATTAATCCTAGATGAGGCTACTTCTGCCCTTGATTCGGAATCAGAACGTTTGGTGCAAGAGGCTTTAGATAAATTAATGCTAGGACGTACCTCTATTGTTATAGCCCATAGATTAGCCACTATCCGCAAGGCCGATAAAATTGCCGTAATTGAAAAAGGCAAATTGGTAGAACTGGGCAGTCACGCCGAGTTAATTGACAATACCGAAGGTCTATACTACAATCTTAGTACCCTGCAATTCAACTCTTAACAGCCTAGTGTTTAAAATTGCTAGAGGCTTTTAGCTTTGGCCTGTTTAAAGAAATTACTTTTGAACTATGCAGGAGATCTGGAAAAAGATAAAGGCTAATTTCTGGTTTAAGGTATTACTCAATAAGTATATCCTCAGTATTATCATCTTTGCGGTTTGGATGACTTTTCTCGATGTCAACTCTTGGTTAATTCACCACGAGCTTAATGAAGAAATTAGCGATTTGGAAGCCAGCATTTCTCACTATAGAAGTGAAATTTCTGAAGACCAAAAGCAATTAAAAGAACTAAATTCTGCTCCTGAAAATTTAGAGAAATTCGCACGCGAACAATTCCACTTACTTAAACCTGGCGAGGAAATCTTTCTATTAGAATACACTAAAGAAGAAGATTAATTAGGCCGTTGAAGCAGCAAATATTGCTAGCTTTTCGGTTGGAATGTTGGTCTTTGGAAAAGAATCTAATAAGATTTTTGATGCTGATAACAAAGCCTTTATTCAAAAGGTATTGTTTAATGAGTTTGAGGGTAAATTAGAACTGCAAAGCTTTAGGATAAGCTCAACGGCAGAGTTCACTCTACTCTATATAACCTACTATTCTCAGCCAAACACTTTACCTCAACCGAAAGCCTTTCTTTATCAACGCAAAGACAAAGCCATCGAATAAACCATTCTCAGGCTTTATTACTATTCAAAAGATCAAGAGGTAAAAATATTTAGTCATTTTATGTAATTGTAAATTGAAAGCCTAAAAAAGTTAATTTAGGAGACTATAAAAATCAATTACATGAAAAGAACCCTACTCCTTTGCTTTATGTCAGGCATTAGCCTTTCGGCTTTTGCTCAAAACAAACAAGCTGCTTTAGATGCAAGTCCCGAATATCAAGAAGCAAAACCTATCCGCCTTAGCGTGGCAGCCCCCACTGAGAGTACTAGCCAAAGTCTTATTTGGTCGGAAGATTTCGCCAATGGCATTCCTGCCGGTTGGAGTCAAAATGGAACGCCTGCACTTGCTCTGTGGGAATATCGCGGCCCCAACACCAATCCAAATGACACGGTGGGATCACGGGGTTGCTGGGCTGGACCTTTACAATCGGGCAATTTAGGCGACCCAATACTATCCCCCACCGCTTCTAATGGTTTCATGATTTTCGACTCAGACTTCCTCCATTCAAATGGCGATCGCGCCACTAATGGTCAAGGAACTGTTCCCGCGCCGCATGTAGGTCGCTTGCGCACAGATACTATCGACCTTAGTGGCGAAGCCGGCGCAGAATTAACTTTCCACACCTATGCCCGTCGCTTTCAATCGGCTTGGTTGGTAGCCATTAGCACCAATGGTGGTGTTACTTTCCCTGACACTTTAGAAGTATTCCCCGCTTCCGAAGTCGCCGTAAATGCCTCTACCGCACAAAATGCTGTTTATCGAAGCAATATTTCACACATCGTGGCCAATGAAGCTGCTGTTGTTTTAGAATTTATTTTCGATGGCAATCCAGGTAATAGCAATGGTTCGGGTCGCTATTATTGGATGATTGACGATATTGAATTAAACCGCCCGCCCGCCAATCAGTTAGTGTTTACGCGCGCCACCGCCCCCGGTTCTGGCTCTGAAGCCCCTGCACACGACATTATTTACAATGGTGGCAATGGCTATCCTCGATACCTAAACTTAGCCCTAAAGCAATCGGTGCCTATTGAGTTTGATAGCAATATCTATAACTACGGATCACAAGCCCAAACGAATGTGCGTTTAGAAGTAGAAGTTTGGGATGCCAACAACGGCCTCATCAACACCCTGGTTTCTCCCTCTGTTAGCAGTTTAAACCCTTTAGACACGGCCTACTACACAACTCTAACTACCACTAGCTGGACTCCTACTGTAGCGGGCGATTATCGCTTAGTTTACAAAGCTACATCCGATAGCATCAGCTCTGCCACTACCACCGCGGCCGACACTTTTAATTTATTTGTGGGCGATGGATATAGTTTAGACGATGCCGTAGCTTCTAATTATTTTGGAACAAACACGGGAACCAATGGCATGATAGCTTTTGGGGTAATGTGCTCTTTAGAACAAGAGGACACGGCTGGCGATCCTGGCTTTGTTTACTTACAAGGCGTTGACATATTGCTGAGCTGTTTAACCGACTCTACTGCTGATATTGAAATTGTTATCTGGGACACCGCGGGCTTTGCATTTAATGCTGGATATCCTCAAACTGCTAGCCCGATATATAGAAAGGCATTTACACTGGACGGTTCCGCGCCTTGTAATTTGACCAATTTTTCTTTAGAAAATGCTCAGGGTGAACCTTTAAAACTACCTACAGGCACCTATCATATTGTGGCCAACTTTTTCCCCAATGCTACTGGAGGTGTTATTCGTGTAGCCAATAGCGCTACATGGGATCAACCTAGTTTAGCTTCTGTTTTTCAAAATCAGAATGGCGATTGGTTTAGCACCTTCACCAATAGCACCACTTTTGTTTCGCCCCTAATGCGTTTAGTAACAAGCGATCCTTCTAATATTTCCATTGTGGAAGAAAGCTTAGCCGATTTCTCGGTTTATCCTAACCCAAGCACGGGTAATGGTTTCGTAGAATTTACCGAAGCTGGTTCTTACGAACTCAGTGTATATACCATGCTAGGCCAAGAAGTTCATAAAAAGAGCCTAAACCTAAATGCGAATGAAAAGTACGAGCTCAATCTTGGGCATCTTAGTAATGGCGTTTACCTTTTAAATATTAGTACCGGCAATGGCGAAAGCAAAACCGTGCAACTAACCATTCAGAACTAAAACTTTAAATTCAATTTAAAAAGGTCATCTCGCTTAGGCAGATGGCCTTTTTTTATGTTTTGTGCTTCAACTTAAAGTCCATATTAGGATGAAATTAAACCTGCGATTATACATGCAAGAAAAAGCTTTGTATTTTTAGGCTCAGAAATTCTTTTATGAAAAAAAATTATACCCTTCTCATCCTCCTTAGTCTTAGTCTTATCTTCCCTTGGAGCGATATTTATGCCCAAGGTATTGACAGCACCTATTTAGGTTCTTTGCAATGGCGCAATATTGGCCCCTTTCGAGGAGGACGATCCTGTGCGGTTACTGGTGTAGAAGGCAAAGCCAATCTATTTTACTTTGGCAGTACCGGCGGCGGTGTATGGCGGAGTAACGATGCCGGCAATAGCTGGGAAAATATTTCCGACGGCTATTTCGGCGGTAGTATTGGTGCCGTTGCCGTAAGCGCTTCTGACCCTAATATTATTTATGTTGGCCAAGGTGAAGAAACCGTGCGTGGCAACGTAAGCTCCGGTGCAGGTATTTGGAAAACGAGTGATGCTGGTAAAACTTGGGAACACATCGGCCTTAAAGCCAGTAAACATATTAGTCGCATTCGTATTCACCCCAAAAATCCCGACATTGTTTATGTAGCGGCACTAGGAAACCTTTATAAAGACAGCGAAGAACGCGGTGTTTATAAAAGCATGGATGGCGGTAAAACCTGGACGCGCTCTTTGTTTGGTGATGCCGGTAGCGGTGCGGTCGATTTAATTCTCGACCCCAACAATCCCCGCACTTTATACGCATCTACTTGGACCGTTAGACGTACGCCTTATTCGCTTTCCAGCGGAGGCGCAGGATCGAAACTTTGGAAAAGTACCGACGAAGGCGCTACCTGGGAAGAACTGAGCAGCAAAGAGGGTTTCCCTAGCGGTTTATTGGGGATAATAGGCGTGGCCGTTTCACCAGCAAACTCCGATCGGGTATGGGCCATGGTAGAAAACGAATCAGCAGGCGGCTTATACCGCAGTGATGATGGGGGCGCATCTTGGCGCAAGCTAAACGACGAAAGGGCATTACGCCAAAGGGCTTGGTATTACACCCGTATTTATGCCCACCCTACTGATATTGACCAACTTTATGTAATGAATGTGCGCTATCATCACTCTAAAGATGGCGGCAAAACTTTCTCGAAATATAATGCTCCTCACGGCGATCACCACGATTTATGGATCGACCCATCTGCCCCCGAGCGCATGATTATTGGCGACGATGGTGGTGCCCAAATTAGTTTCGATGCCGGTAAAAACTGGACCAGCTATTACAACCAACCTACCGCGCAATTTTACAGGGTGAGTACCGACGATAGTTTCCCTTTTCGCATATACGGAGCGCAGCAAGACAATAGCTCCATTCGCATAAAACATCGCAGCGACGAAAGCTTCATTACCCAAAGCGACTGGGAGCAAACTGCTGGTGGCGAAGCCGGTCACCATGCTATTTATCCAAAAGATAACGACATAGTTTTTGGCGGCGAATACGGCGGTTTCATGGCGCGACTTAATCACCAAACCAATCAGCGCCAAGCAACAAATGTTTGGCCAAACAACCCGCTAGGGCATGGGGTGGAAAACATGAAATATCGTTTTCAGTGGAACTATCCGCTTTTCTTTTCCAAGCACAATCCCGAGGTACTTTATACCTTTAGTAACCACGTGCATCGCAGTACCGATCTAGGGAAAACCTGGGAAACAATTAGTCCCGATTTAACCACAAACGACAGCAGCAAACAAGGTCCCAGCGGCGGTCCTATTACCAAAGATAATACGGCGGTAGAATATTATTGTACCATTTTCGCTGCCGCAGAATCGCTTTTAGATGCGCAGGTTTTATGGACGGGCAGTGATGATGGCAAAGTACACATCTCGCGCGACGGTGCTAAAACTTGGCAAGATGTAACACCTAAAGGGCTCAAAGAATTTAGTCAAATTAATAGCCTGGAGGCCGATCCTTTTAATGCTGGCGGACTCTATTTGGCGGCCACGCGCTACAAATGGGGCGACTTTGAACCCTACCTTTTTTACAGTAAAAACTACGGAAAAAGTTGGCAAAGAATTGACCAAGGCATTAGCAGAGAACACTTCACCCGCGTAATTCGCTGCGACCCTAATCACGCAGGTTTACTTTTCGCAGGCACCGAAAATGGTTTATACCTTTCGGTAGATGCGGGAGAAAACTGGCAGCGTTTTCAAATGAACCTTCCGCTTACGCCTATCACCGACTTAGCAATTAAAGATCGTCACCTTATTGCCGCCACTCAAGGTAGAGGCTTTTGGATGCTCGACGACCTTTCCCCCCTTTACGAAATGGAGCCTAATTTTAGTACTGAGGCGCATCTTTTTCAACCAAAACCGAGCTATTTGATGCAAGCCTCTTATGGCGGCGAATCAAAAACCGCGGGCGAAAATCATCCCGATGGCGTAATCATTAACTATTACCTAAAAAGTGTGGATACCGCCGCCGAAAATTACAGTCTTAGCTTTTACAATGCCGCAGGAAAACTTGTGCGCAGCTTCAACTCGGCGGCCAAAATAAAAGACAATCGCTGGATTCCCAAAGAAGGGGGGCAACGCTTTATTTGGAATATGCGCGAAGCGGGTTATGAGCCCATTAAAGACATGATTCTTTGGTATGTATTGCGCGAAGGCCCTTATGTTTTGCCAGGAATGTATAGGGTAGAATTAAAAGTAGGTGAGAAATCCTTTGCGCAAGAATTCGACATTATCCTCGACCCACGAGTAAGCACCGACGAAAACGGCTTGGAGAAGCAGCATCAATACATACAGGAAATTAAAGAAGGTATGGCCCAAATGAACGCAGTGATTTTAGAAATAAGAAAAGTACGCACCGATCTAAATTCGCTCGCGGGCAGATGCGCCGACACCAGTATAGTGTCCAGTATAAAAGAGCAGATTAAAGCGGGAGAAGAAATTGAAAAAGCCCTTTACCAAACTCAAAACCGCAGTCCCCAAGACCCCTTGAATTACCCCATTCGCCTTAATAACAAATACGGCCACCTCGGCGCTTTAGCTTCCATTGGCTTTAATGAACCAACGGCTAGCATGTATGGTGTAAAAGCAGAACTAGAAGCAGAAATCCAAAGCCAAGTGAAACTTTGGGAGAAGCAAAAAGCAGAATTGAAGGTCTTAAATAAAAAGATTTTAAGCAGCGACATCGAATTAATACAATGGGGAAAATAATTTAAAGGGATGAATTATTAAAAGAAAGGCTGCCTTCGGGGGCAGCCTTTTTTTTGGTCAATTTTTTTGGTCCGTTCTGCATTAAGTAGCTATCCCAATTTAGCACGATTCAAGCACCGATTCTCCCGAAAATAGCTGTATTTTTAAGACCTTTGTGTTAAATCTCTCAAATATGGCTCACAGCGATCTTTTCTCAGAATTTCCTCCCCATAGCGAAAGCGACTGGCAAGCGAAAATTGAAAAAGACTTAAAGGGCAAGGCCTTTAGCGACCTCCTTAAAACTGATGCGAACGGTAATACTATTCGTCCTCTATATACTGGCGAAGGGCTAGATCTAAAAGATCAGCCTTTAAAGGAACATCCCAAATGGGATATTGTCCACGAAATTGTGGTAAACGATGAGAAAAGTGCCAATGCTGAAGCCCTAAACTTCTTAAATCGCGGAGCCACTTCGCTAATCTTTTACTTAAAAGGAACCGAAAACCTAAAGGCTTTATTAGAAAATATTGAAATTCAATACATCTGTTTAAACTTGGTTCTTGCCGCTGGGCTAAAAGAAATTAGTCAGCAATTGCAAGACCTAGTAAAAGAACGCGACTTAGAAGAGGCTGAATTAGAAGGCAGTATAAATTTCGATCCCTTGGAAAACTTAGCTCGCACAGGCAATTGGTTTCAGTCGGAAGCGGAAGACATGGCCCAATTGAAAGCGCTCCAAAACATTAATTTCGCAGGTATGCGCAGTGTTTGCATAAATGTAAACCACGCTGAAAATGCCGGTGCCAATCACAGTCAACAATTAGGCATAGCCTTAGCAATGGCCTATGAGTATATCTACAAATTAAACTTGAAATCCACCCGTGGCTTTTGGGTAAATTTTGCCATTGGCTCCGATTATTTCGCCGAGATTTCGAAAATTCGCGCCTTTCGGCGGATATGGCAACAGATGCAAAAAGAGCTTGGTTTAAACCCACAGGAAGTGCGCATTTACGCGGAAACCAGTATGCGTAATAAAACCAAATTCGACCGTTACAACAATTTAATTCGCAGTACCGCCGAAGCCATGGCCGCAATTATTGGTGGAGCTACGGAAGTTAATGTGAAGGAATTTGATCTCAGCTACCGAGAAGCAGGCTTTTTCAGTAAAAGGCTTTCTTTAAACCAACTTTCCATTTTACAACACGAAAGTCATTTTCATCAAGTACGCGACATGGCCCGAGGTGCTTACTTTATCGAAAGCCTCACCGAGGATATCGCGCAAAAAGCTTGGCAGTTCTTTAAAGAAATCGAGGTAGAAGGCGGCTATTTATGGGCCTTGGAAAACGGTTTTATTCAAAAGAGCGTATCTGCGCAAGCGGACAAACAGCAAGCATTATTTAACAGGGGTGACTTGATTTTAGTAGGCGCCAATAAATATTTCAATGCTAATGAAAAGGGAGAATTTTCAACAGAGACCTCATCTAGCGAAAGCGATAAAAAGCCACACACTTTTGTAGAAGCATTAGTAGCTAAGCGATTAAGTGCCGCTTTAGAAAGCCAACAAATTAGCCAAATCCAAAATTAAGACTATGCCACGCTTTAATTTTTCAGAAGACTACCAAGGACCCGAGGCCAAAGCTGTAGCAGAAAACAATAGACATTTTTGGCAATCGCCAGAGGGGCTAGAGATACCTAGCCTCTTTAATGCCAAGGACTTATCGAAAGTAAAACACTTACACTATATCGCGGGCTTACCGCCCTATTTACGCGGACCCTACAGCAGCATGTACACCATCCGCCCGTGGACCATTCGCCAATATGCGGGTTTTAGTACCGCCGAAGAATCCAATGCTTTTTACCGACGTAATCTAGCCGCAGGGCAAAAAGGACTATCCGTAGCTTTCGATTTAGCCACGCATCGCGGTTACGATTCGGACCATGAACGCGTGGTAGGCGATGTAGGAAAAGCGGGCGTTGCCATCGACACGGTAGAAGACATGAAAGTGCTCTTCGACCAGATTCCACTGGATAAAATGTCGGTTTCCATGACTATGAATGGCGCTGTAATTCCCATTATGGCCTTTTTTATTGTGGCAGCAGAAGAACAAGGTGTTAGCGCCG
This sequence comes from Bacteroidota bacterium, assembly GCA_003045865.1. GTDB lineage: Bacteria > Bacteroidota > Bacteroidia > Flavobacteriales > Schleiferiaceae > Croceimicrobium. Next base: position 11,025 of record PZPB01000028.1, read on the forward strand.
ATTTACTTTCGGGCACCATTCAAAACGACATTTTAAAGGAGTTTATGGTGCGGAATACCTATATCTACCCGCCCTTACCTTCGATGCGAATTATCGCCGATATTTTCGAATACACTTCGCAAAAGATGCCACGCTTTAATAGCATTTCTATTAGTGGTTACCACATGCACGAAGCCGGTGCTACTGCCGATATTGAATTAGCGTACACCTTGGCCGATGGTCTAGAATATATTCGCACGGGATTAAAAGCCGGTTTGGCAATTGACGATTTTGCACCACGACTTTCCTTTTTCTGGGGAATTGGCATGAACCATTTTATGGAGATTGCTAAAATGCGTGCGGCACGCATGCTATGGTCTAAAATTGTAAAGCAGTTTAATCCTAGTAACCCCAAATCCATGGCTTTGCGCACGCACAGTCAAACCTCGGGATACAGCTTAACCGAGCAAGATCCTTTTAATAATGTGGCACGTACTACCATTGAAGCGATGGCTGCGGCTTTTGGAGGAACCCAAAGTTTACATACCAACTCTCTCGATGAAGCGATTGCTTTACCAACCGATTTTTCGGCCCGTATTGCTCGTAATACGCAGTTAATTCTGCAAGACGAATTAGGTATTAATCGCAGCGCTGATCCGTGGGGTGGCGCATGGTATGTAGAATACTTAACCAATCAAATTGCCCATAAAGCTTGGGAATTAATTGAAGAAGTGGAAGAACTAGGCGGAATGGCCAAAGCCATTGAAACCGGTATTCCTAAGATGCGCATTGAAGAAGCTGCGGCGAAAAAACAAGCCCGTATTGACTCGGGCAAGGAGATTATTGTGGGGGTAAATGCCTACCGCAACGAGAAAGATGAGGAAATGGAATTACTGGAAGTTGATAATGCCGAAGTGCGTCGTCAACAATTAGAAAGTATTGCCAAGATTAAAAAAGAACGCAATGCCGAGCGTGTAGCCGAAAAATTAGCTGCTTTAGAAAAAGCCGCGACCGGGGAAGGAAATCTTCTAGCCTTAGCGATTGAAGCTGCCCGTGAACGTGCTACTTTGGGTGAAATTAGTATGGCCTTAGAAAATGTATTTGGTCGCTATAAAGCTACTATCCGCTCTATTTCTGGGGTTTACAGTAAAGAAATGAAACAAGACGAAAAATTTGGCAAAGCCCAAGCTTTAGCGGATAAGTTTGAAGAATTGGAAGGTCGCCGTCCCCGTATTATGATTGCCAAAATGGGGCAAGATGGTCACGATCGTGGAGCGAAAGTGGTAGCTACTTCATTTGCCGATTTAGGCTTTGATGTAGATATCGGACCACTTTTCCAAACTCCTGCCGAAGCGGCTAAACAAGCGGTAGAAAACGACGTTCACATTTTAGGGGTTTCCTCTTTAGCAGCGGGACATAAAACTTTGGTGCCGCAGGTAATCGCCGAACTAAAAGCTCTTGGTAGAGAAGACATAATGGTAATTGCCGGGGGAGTAATTCCACCTAACGATTACAAATTCCTTTTCGATGCGGGAGTAATTGGCGTATTTGGTCCTGGTACCGTGATTGCGGATGCGGCCGCGAAGATTTTAGAAGCAATGATTGACGATAAATAAAAATTATGTTCGGGAAATTAGGAGACATGAAAGATATGCTGGGCAAACTACAAGAAGCCCAGAAAGAATCGCAAGCCATGAAGCATCGCCTGGCACAGATTGAATTGAAAGAAGAAAGTGAAGGTTTATCGGTAATTGTGAATGGCAACAAGGAAATTAAAGACATCCTTATTGCGGAAGACTTGCAAAAAGACGGCGAAGAGCTGGGCGACAAACTGGTTCTTCTTATAAACCGCGCTCTAGAAAAAGCTCAAGCAGTAAATGACCGAGAAATGCAATCGATGGCAACATCTATGTTTAAATAATTTTAGTGGACTCGATTAACCCTAATTTAAACTTACGCAAGAAGCGCCAAGTAAAGAGCATTGCCGAATTAGAGCAAGGTATTCTCGCGGGCGATCGTGCTAGTTTAAGTCAGGCTTTAACCCTCGCCGAAAGCCGTTTAACTGCCCATCGCGCGCAAGCGGAAAAACTAGTACAAAACTGTTTACCTAAAAGCGGACAATCGCTTCGCATCGGTATAACGGGAGTACCCGGTGTAGGGAAATCAACTTTTATTGAAGCCTTTGGCGAGTACTTAATTAAAGAAGGAAAAAAGCTGGCGGTCTTGGCGATCGACCCCAGCAGCTCCAAAACTAGAGGCAGCATTTTGGGCGACAAAACCAGGATGGAGCAGCTCTCACAAAACCAAAATGCCTTTATTCGTCCTTCCCCATCCGCAGGTTCTTTGGGCGGAGTAGCGCGTAAAACGAGGGAAGCGATAATTTTGTGCGAGGCTGCAGGTTACGATATCATTTTAGTAGAAACGGTAGGCGTGGGCCAAAGTGAGACGGCCGTAAAAAACATGGTCGACTTCTTTATGCTTTTAATGCTCCCCGGGGCGGGAGATGAGTTACAAGGCATAAAACGCGGTATAATGGAAATGGCCGATTTACTCCTTATAAATAAGGCCGACGACCCCAAAGATCCCAAAGTACGTTTAGCCATGGGCGAGTATAAACGCGCCCTACATCTCTTCCCTCCCAATCAAAACGAGTGGATACCGGCAGTGGATAGCTGTTCTGCCCTTAGAGGAGAAGGCCTAGAAAAAATATGGGAGCATATTTTAAAGTTTGAAAGACAACAAAAATTAAAGGGCTATTTTTTCGAAAACCGCAGTGAACAGGCGGTGAGTTGGTTTGATCAACAAATTGGTGATCATCTCTTCGAATACTTAAAAGGCCTCCCTAATTTCCAAAGCAATTATCAGCAATATTTAGCGGAGATAAGAGCCCAAAATTTAGATCCAGGCTTAGCGGCACGCGAATTATTAAACGTTTGTTTGGGCGGCAAAAAGTAGGGTTATTTTATAGTTTGTATAAGTTTGAAAAAAAATAAAAACATGCAAACAATCAACCTACAAAACAACTTGGTAAAACTCTTCTTAAGCGTTCTAATTCTCCCCTCACTCTTTAGTTTAAAAGCACAAGAAAAAAGGAGATACGAGGTAGATTCGGCAATAAGTCCTATTATGGTTAGTGTTAATGCACTAACCAGTGTAATTGGGGAATATGGGGGCAATGTAATCTTTACTGTTGCAGACAAATCACAAGTACTTCTAACTTTTAATTTCATCAACTCCGAGATAAAGCGCATAGATGCAAGTCTCGGTTCTGGGAAGTTAATCGAAACTACCTTCAACCAAGGTTTTTCCATTAGTCCAGAATACCGTTATATTCTCGGCCGTTCGAAAAGGAAAAATTGGATTTCTTCCTACTTTATTGGCGCTTACTTCATGTACCAGCAAGTTTATGAAACTGCAGAAAGTGATCTTCATTTCGATAACAACCAAAGTCCTCCCTTTTCCGAGTACACTATGAACCATATTGCCGACTACAAAGGCAGTAGTTTGGGTTTAACCTTTGGAGTTAATTTATACAGCGATTCCAACTTTTTTATAAGTCTTTGGACGGGAAGAGGATTTACGATTAATGAAAAGCTTAGTACCCTTTTCAAAAATAATGGTGAGAGTTTAGAAGAACTTGACGGCTTGCGAGACTTCGGTCTTCGCAGTGGACTGTCGATAGGTATTTATTTTTGAGGTGAGTTCGACTATAAATTATAGCCTCAGATTTTCGATTTCGCTTTTCCGCCTTTCTGTTTACTTTTCCAAGACTTTAAAAAGTTATGAGGGATATTTCCACGCGACTCAACTTGCTTAAAAACAAAGTCTTCACCCATATTTTGAGCGAAAGAAGCGTAACTGAAAATGTAAAAAAATAAGCAGAAAACAGAGGTGAAATTAGCGAATCGTTTCATCAATCAGGCCATTAGGATAGGCCACGAAAATAAACGCTAATATCCTTTCAGGCAAATTAATTAGAAATTACTTCTAATTTCTCCTTTTAAGTATCTAACGGCTTTCTTAGTGGGAAAGGAATCCATTTCCATTACTTTTTCAAGAATCAATCGACTGAATTCCGTAGCGGGCGCTTTAGGGTCAATTTCTTGCGCCCAATTATTAATCATTCCCACGGTAGCACTTTTGGCATTTACCACAAGACCCCAAGCTTCATCACTTAGGTAAATTTGTTGCGACAAATTATGCTCGAATTCCATACGAATATTCTCCACCAATAAACTTCTATACTGATGAACGTTGATGCCCCTAGAAGGTACTCTTATCAAAAGTCGATCGGGGTGAATTCTTTCTAAAAAAAGTGCTACTCTTTCGTATGCCGACATTCGGATAGGTAAAGCACTCTTTTGCGTTTCCTTTTTAAGGAAATACATACGGCGCTTTTCTTCATTGTCCATAAAGTTAGACAACATCATATAGGTTAGCACCAATAAAAATATAGAAGGTAGAGCATACTTTAAGATCTCTATAAATACTTCCATCTGCAGATTTTAGAATTGAGTAGGCCAAATATCGTAAAATTAAGAAGGTGCAGAAGCTAAATTTGTAGATTTGCGGCTCAATCAATTAATTAGAATGAAAGAGCTGTCGCAAAGAATCGAAAACCTCTCAGAATCAGCTACAATAGCTATGAGTCGTAAAAGTCGCGAACTGAAAGATCAGGGCCTCGACGTTATTAGTCTTTCCCTAGGTGAGCCCGATTTTGGCACACCCGACTTCATAAAAGAGGCAGCCAAAGCAGCGATTGACGAAGGTTTTTCGCATTATCCTCCCATTCCAGGCTATACCGATTTACGCGAAGCCATTGCCGCCAAATTAAAACGCGATAATAATCTCGACTATACTGCTAACCAAATTGTGGTAAGTACCGGTGCCAAGCAGTCGATTGCCAATGTTATACTTTGCCTGATAAATGAGGGTGACGAAGTTTTACTTCCTGCCCCCTACTGGGTTTCCTATTACGAAATCGTTAAACTTGCTGGCGGTATTCCGGTGGTAATTCCTACTTCTATAGAAAACGATTTTAAAGTTACCTTAGAAGAACTGGAAGAATACCACAGCGACAAAACCAAAATGGTAATCTTTAGCTCGCCTTGCAATCCTTCAGGAAGCGTGTTGAATGAAGAGGATCTAGGCGCAATTGCCTCTTATCTTAAAAAGCATTCCCGCGTAATTGCATTAAGCGACGAAATTTACGAGCTCATTAATTTTGGTGGAAAGCATTTCAGCCTAGCCGCCGATAAAGAAATATACAACCAAGTTGTAACTGTAAATGGTTTCAGTAAAGGTTTCGCAATGACGGGCTGGCGTTGTGGTTATATTGCTGCCCCACAGTACATTGCTGATGCTTGCACCAAAATGCAGGGTCAATTCACATCTGCGGCAGCGAGCATTACCCAAAGAGCAGCCTTAGCGGCTATCAAAGCCGACCCGAGCGTGGTTAGCCACATGGTTGACGCTTTCGCAGAAAGGCGCGCCGTAGTGGGAGAGGGTCTTCGAAAAATTAAAGGTTTTAAGGTAAACGAGCCTAAAGGGGCCTTTTATTTTTTCCCAGACGTAAGTGCCATATACGGTTCGAAAAATGGCAATGAAACCATTAGCGATAGCAACGACTTATGCCTTTACCTCTTAAGTGAAGCCCAAGTTGCTTTGGTTCCTGGCGACGCCTTTGGCAGCCCCAACTGTATTCGACTAAGTTATGCCTCTTCTATGGAGGATTTAGAAAAAGCGATTAGCCGTATTACGGCCGCAATAAACAAATTAACCCATGCTTAAAGCAGAAGAAATGATGGCTCTCTTCAATTTATCTATTGAAGACTACCATGTTAAAGATGATGTAGATAGCCCCGAGGTCAATCCTTTTCCTATCGGCAGCATGCAAGAGCTTTTATACACCAAAAACTGGATAGACACCGTACAATGGCATTTGGAAGACATCATTCGCGACCCTAATATTCAACCCGAAAAGGCATTGGAAATTAAACGTCGCATTGACGCCAGTAATCAAAAGCGTACCGACTTAGTAGAGCAAATTGACGATGCTATGCTTTCGCTTTTCGAAGGCGTAAAATTGCAGTCTTATGCCCGGCTCAATACCGAGAGCCCGGCTTGGGCCATTGATCGCTTATCCATTCTTGCTCTGAAATTATTTCACATGCACATTGAAGCCAGCCGTGAAAATAGCTCGCCTGAATTGCAAGCGAAAAATCAATTAAAGCTTGCCGTTTTAAAGGAACAAGAGCAAGATTTGACTACCGCCATCGATCATTTACTAGAAGATTTAGCCATGGGTCGCCGCATATCCAAGGTTTACCGCCAAATGAAAATGTACAACGACCCCGAGCTTAACCCCGTACTTTATAAAAGCGAAGAATAATGCGCATTTTAGTGCAACGTTATTCAGCCTTGGGCGACATTGCTCTGCTCTTACCTGTTTTAGCGGCACTAAAACGCGATCAACCCACCGTGGAAATCCATCTGGTGTCGCGACCTTTTATAAAATCTTTGCTAGGTGATTTAGACATTTACTTTCATGCGGCTGATTTAGACCAGCAGCACAAAGGACTTTTGGGACTGTGGAAATTAGCGCAAGCACTTAAGCAAGAGATTAAGCCTGACTTGGTTATAGATGCTCATAATGTTCTACGCAGTCGAATTCTTAATAGCTTTTTCCGCCTCTTGGGCCTGCCTGTTTTTCGCATTAACAAAGAAAGAGAAGCGCGTAAAGCCCTCGTTCGCCATAAAAACAAAATCGCTAAACCCCTTAAGCACAGCAGTATTAAGTATGCTGAAACCTTGCGCAGAGCGGGGCTCCAATTTAATTTTTCGGAAAAAGAAAGGGCGCTCTATCCCTTAAAGGAAGATGACACTGTCAATGACGTTCCAAGCTCAACAGCCAAATTTCACCTCGGCATCGCCCCCATGGCCAAGCATAAAGCCAAACGCTATCCGCTTGCGCAGATGGAAAAAGTTCTAGCGCATTTCGGTGGAAATAAAGATTATCATTTCTATCTTTTTGGAGGCCAGGAAGAAGTCGCCGATTTAGAAAAATTAGCCCAGGCCGCTGAGATCAATTACAGCATGATCGCCGGTAAATTCCGCTTCCCGCAAGAAATCGCGATTATGCGAAAGCTGCATTTAATGCTCGCCATGGATTCGAGCAATATGCATTTAGCTGCTTTGGCGGGTATAAAAATTATTTCCATTTGGGGCGCCACACATCCTTTAGCCGGTTTTAGTCCGCTGGGTGAGCATGAAGATTTAATGGTGCAAGTTCCCCGCAAGGAGCTTGATTGCAGGCCTTGCAGCATTTTTGGGAATAAAGAATGTTTCCGTGGGGACTATGCCTGCCTAACGAACTTGGCGCCCGAAAAAATTATTGCTAAAATTGAGCAAGCATTGAATCCGTGAAAACAGCCCTTCCCTATTTCGTCTTTTGTCTCCTAATTTTAAACTGCTCCACTTTATCGGCCCAATGGCATCCCGTAGCGCCACAAAAAATGCAGGGACAGGAAGCCTACCTTTTTTTCTACGATTACTTTTTTGAAGCAGAGAAAGCAGAAGAGGTTAGCATCTTTAATGATAGCGTGCTTTTTGAAAAACTTGAAAAATATCGCCTTAGTCGCCCTACGTACCTGCTGGAAGTTTATCTCCCTCAAAAAAATATGTACCGTTATTATTGTTTGCGCTCACGGGCAGATGGGCAAGAAATAGCTGTCATCGAATCGAATTACAAGCAGCTTTTAAAAGATTTAATCGCGGAAGAGAGCTACCAAAAATTTCTAAAAAGAAGTCTTACAGCGCCTGAAATCCCCGATGGACATTTTTACCAAGACCAGTTCTACTTCAGTACACAAAACCAAATAATAGTAGAAGAACAACGCGATGAAAATTGGCGTGCCAAAATGATTGAGCGCGATAGTATTCTGACGCCTTTCTTAAAGGTGGTGGAAAGAGATTTAAAGAAGCGCTAGCAAAGTAACATCCTTTTTCGTTTGACCTTCTGTTAATGTGCAATTATTAATCTGCACCATAAGATACGGGCACGATTTAGCTCGCGCTTCTGCTCCGGGTAAAAGCATATTTAAAAAACATTAGTCCCGAAATGAACATAGTGCCGATAAACAAGGTCAAGCCCACGAAAAGCAATTTCTTAGCCTCGTAACTAAAAGTGGGAAACTCATTAAATTCAGAGATAAGCGCCAAGAGCATATAGAAACTCGTGAGCATTAGAAAGCTAGGTAATACAATTCCTAGCACTCGAAATTTAAAAACAATCTGCAGTATTAAGCCAATAACCAAAGAGATAGCAACATAATTGATTAAAATACCCGCTGAAAACCAATAAAATACCGCTGCAGCAAGAAGAATATATTCGGGTAAAGCTAAGGTGATTTTTTTGAGGTCTTTCATTTTGAATTGATTGAAACATCATTAGTTTGGCCTAAAATAGTCCGTCTAACTGACTCAAAAACGCAGTCTTCCTTATTATAGTGTAGCACCCTTTTAGGAAAGAATGATCCAAAAATATGGAATTGCTAGGGGATATCTTAAAAGCTTAAACTCATCCGCCCATTTCCACTTTATTCAATTACATATATCTCTCCATCTTAATTACCTTCGCTTCACTAAATAAAAAGGCATGCTCTGTATTCTCAATAAAATTCTCGACCCCTATTTCAATCAAGCTACCGAGGAGTACTTCCTTAAGAATTTCGATGAAAATATTTTTATGCTTTGGCAAAACGATTATACCATCGTGGTAGGAAAGCATCAAAATACTTTGGCGGAAATAAATGCCGAATATGTAAAAGAAAAGGGCATTCGCGTGGTCCGCAGGCTAACCGGTGGCGGGGCCGTTTACCACGATTTAGGCAATCTTAATTATACTTTTATAATGGGGTATGGTGACGAAGGAGCGAAGGTGGACTTCAAAAAATACAATCAGCCTATTATAGACGTATTAGCGCAATTAGGGGTAGAAGCACATTTCTCGGGCCGAAATGACATCCTTATTGAGGATCAAAAATTCTCGGGTAATGCCGAGCATATTTATCATCAAAAACAGCGTGTTTTGCACCACGGCACTTTATTATATGCCTCGGAAATACAAGACATTTCGGATGCGCTGAATGTGAACCCTTTAAAGTTTGAGGGAAAAGCAAGAAAATCAGTGCGGAGCCGTGTTACTAATATCTCTACGCATCTTAAAGAAGATATTGGCGTAGCGAAGTTTGGCGAGCGCGTAATGCAGCATATCACCCATTTATATCCCGAGGCCCTTCCTTATGAATTAAGCGAAGTGGACAAAATTGCTATTCAAAAACTAGCAGATGAGAAGTACAGTCAATGGCATTGGAATTATGGCTATTCCCCTAAATACGGCTTAAAGAATGGACTAAAAACTACGGGAGGATTTGTAGAAGCGCATCTTAATGTAGAAAAAGGACTGATTACAGAATTGGAAATATTCGGTGACTTCTTTGTAAACCTAGACCTCGAGCCACTTGTTAAAGGATTAATTGGCAAGGAACATCAAGAGGAAAAGCTTTTGGCGGCTCTTCAAGAATTGAAGAGTTCTGATTACTTCAACAATATTTCGGAGGAAGAATTAGTAAAAGTGTTCTTTTAGAGATTCAAAGCTTAAGACAATACAACCGGCACAATTCTTCGACTGGGACATTAGAACCAATCGCTTGCAGGGTTTTCTCATTCGCACCAATCTGCGTTGTACGCCCAACCTAGACTTAGGCAACAATCGCAATAAGGTCTTTAATTCCTTAGAATTCAATTTTATACAACTGATAATCTTCCCTGAACGAATGTTTTAAGCCTTGGTTCAGAAAGGCAAAATTTAGTTCAAAACCCGTTCATCGAGGAAAATTTACCGTTGATCGAATAGATTATCGTTTTGTGGTATTATATTACTTGAATTAAAACCGGGCTAGCTATTAACCTGATTTTGAATTAATCGAAGCCCAAGTGACTAGAATCAACGGAGACTTTGCTTGTCTTTAATAGTTTATCAAAGTATAATTTTAGAGAATCATTCTCACGAAAAGTTAGCGTAGGATCGAGCTGCGACATTTCCTCTTCGAGATATCTAATTCTGTTTTCAGGGATGGGGTGGGTTGATAAAATCTCCGGTACATTTTCGATAAATCTTACAAACCAAGCTTTCGCAGTATCACTAGACTCATCTAAATCTGTGCTATCCATACCCATTTTCTTCGCCAGCTCTTGTTCCATTTTACTATTTATGGATTGAAATTTCGCAAAGAGGCTAATCATTCCCTTTGGGTTTATCTCCGAATTAACTAAAAGATCGAATCCTTCCAAATCGGCCTCTTTCTCGAAATTTCTGGAGTAGGATAAACTAGAAACTAAATTGCTATTTTCAATTAAAATCGAGGAAAAGCCACCCACATCTCCCGTTAAGGAAGCAAAAAGAACATACATGGCCAAGTCTTTACTAATCAAACGGAGCGAATGTCTTTCGTTTATATGCGATGCTTCATGCGCTAATAATCCCGCTAATTCATCCTCTTCCTCTAACATTTCCAGTAAGCCGGAAAATACTACAATATAGCCACCCGGTAAGGCAAAAGCATTTATAATTTTCGAATCTACCACTACCACCGAAATATCGTAGTCTGATTCCAAATTCATCTGATTATAGAACTGCTGAATTTGTTCTGATCTTAGCGTATCGATGGTTTGATACTGAAGATAAGTTTGCCGAAAATTATTCCCGATATAGGTCTCATACTCCTTCGGAATGCTACGCGCAAAGCTATCGGCTATAAAAGGAACCCCATAAAAAAAGAAAAACACCGCCACCATAATAACTCCCACTAAGGCGGAAACCATTCCCTTCCAGCCGAAAGTACTAAACTTATTATAAGCCGATTGATGAAATAAGGCCTCTGGATAATATTCTATAATTCTAGATAAATCCTGCTCCGAATTAAATTCTAAAACTTGGTGTGGGAAATCGCCGTACTTTATGTAATTACTAGTGGTGCGAAGATCTTGCCGAAGAATAGCATCTACTCGCCAAGTAGAGCTCAATTTCTGCAGCGAATCGTCGTAATAAACAATCGATATAGCATTAGCCTGTAAAGTAACTAGACATGCTCTTCGCTTTGAAGTTTGCCCATCGATAAAATACGCCTCAATCGTCATTAAAAGTCGAGGTCTAATATATCGGCTATATCATCGCCTGTAGCGTCTTTATAGGATTTTTCGGTTTGCTGAATCGCATCAAAATCAAATTCACCGGATAAGCTAATCGACTCAATGTAAAACTTATGAATCCACAAACTTGCGATTGGACTCGCTAAACCTAAGGAGATTATGGTAATGAAAGCCGATTTTAGCAGCACCCATAAAAAGTCACCACCTCTGGCATCTGATTTTAAATAGTAGGTTTTCCCGTTCTGCTCGAGCCCAGTGTTTTCGATGTAAAACTTATAAAAGTTAATCAATGCCCAAGGCATATAGATATATATTGTGACCGCAATTAACAAGCCTTGAATAATCGTCAAGCCTAAAAAATCGCCGCCCGTAGCATTAAATTTAGCTGAAACATCACCAAATCTAGAATGCTTCATAACGTATCTACGCGCGTTTATTTGCAACCAGTACCCATAAATGCCGAGCGTTAAAATGGTAAACAAAAAATCTAAAGAAACTTTTCCATAAAACTCTTTCAAATTCCCTCTATAGCCAAAATGAATACCTCTGAAGCTGGTACGCGATAAGCGATAACGCATCGCACCATGAATGGCTAATGGCACAAAAGCGAGGATAACCAAATAGGAAAACAACACTACCCATATTACTGAACTAGGAGGCAGAAACATCGGACCGAAATTTATGAGGAGAAAGAAAAACCCTAAAAATAAATAGGCTTTAATAAAGCCGCGAAACATCTCTTTGCCCGTTCCGTGCCAGTCGAAGCGCGAACCATCGATTTCTGTTTCCTGCCACAAGAACTTTCTAATAGCCGATTTGGCCCAAGGATAATATAAACCTAAAGTAAGAACAGTTAATAGCAAATTATAAAGCGCCAAGCCTAAATACTGCATATTACTCCCATGGAATGTAATCCGATGGTGAGGTCTAAACATTGGTTTTTGTGTGACTTGGGCTCCTTCAGTGCCGGTAGGCGAAAGATTGCTAGTATCCGAATTAAGGCCTTGTTCTTCCATTTATACTTTGTTTAGTGGTTGAAAAACGCGAAGAAAGGCGAAAGTAGGAAATAGATTAATAAATTAAGAAGCATTCTGAAAATTAGCATAATACTTTTAAAAAGCTAATCATATATCTTAAAGCCTGCCAAGGAATATATGCACTAATGTTACACATCACAAGCATTAGCTTTAAACCCAAGCTCAATCCTAGTAAAAAACATCCCTGCCTAAATTTAAATATATGATAATGAGCTCTATAAAAATAATAGGAGACTAGTTAATGATGAAGCTAAAGAGGAAAACCTATTTTTTCAAAGCATAAAAAAGGCCCGCCGCAGCGAGCCTGTAAAACTTAGTTCGAAATAAAACCAATAGTTCATCTTTTAAAGAATGTGATGCTATTAAGGCTGCAGTAAAAGGGGTTGCTGCATATTTTGCCCGATAATTAATTTAGTATTGGGGGAATTGGATAAAGAGCGATACGCTTCAATGCCCTTATACTGAATGATAGCGGGGGTTAATCCCTCACTGATGATTTTGTTGGCATCGCGAATTCCTGCGGCTTCAATCGTTTTGCGCTCTGCCTCTTGTCTTTCTTTTTGCAAAACGAATTGCATTCGTTGCGCATCTTGCTCTGCTTCTAGTTTTTCTTCAATGGCACGATACAAGCCAGGCGGTAATTGCACACTCTTTAAAAGCACGGCTTCGATTTCAAAACCGCGATCTCCTAAAATCTCCATCATTTTTACTTTAATAGCTTTTTCAATGTCGAGACGAAATCCCGTGTGCATGTCTTTTGCCATAAAATTAGCAGTAACGTCTGCAGCTGCAGCGCGAAAGACCGGCAAGATCATGGTTTCTTCATAATCTACCCCAATGCTACCCACTACATCGGTTACATAATCTTCCTTTACATGGTAAAGAATAGAAATTTCCGCCTTAACATTTAAACCTTCTTTGGAGGGTAAAGCCAAATTTACTTCCAGGTTTTGCGTATTGACAGGAACAATAATAATGCGACTAACAAAGGGATTGTACCAACGCGGCCCAGCTTCTAATCCTTTTTCACTTATTTTTCCAAGACTGCGTTTTACACCTATATTACCTTGTTTCACAGAAACACAACTGGGCAGAAATACAATCGATAGTAAAACTATCAATATTAAACCTTTTACTTTTTTCATAGTGATTTATGCTTTTGATTATGTGAGTATTCGTAACAAAAGTTATTCCATTCGGTTCTTGTATGCTGGAATATTTACAAATAAAAGGCGAAAAACATGGTAGCTATCAACTAGCCCTGCAACAGGGATTGCAGTGAAAAGCCCGCAACTGAGCCGAGGATAAAAAGTAGACATAGCCCAGCGACCAAAGGAAGCTCGGGCAATGACGTACTTTTTAGCGAGGGGCAGCGAGGACTTGGAGCGTAAAGCCCGGCCGTTGTCTTAAAAATAAAGCAGAAAAAGCTATGGAAATTCCAAAACAATAGGCCGCATTTATGCCTTACCTTTGCAGGCGATTTAATTGACTATGACTAAGGAAGTAAAGCCTTATAACGAGGCGGGCAGTAAGAAGGAGCAGGTAGCAGAAATGTTTGATAATATTTCGGAACGCTACGATTTGTTAAACCATTTACTGTCGCTCAGTATTGATAAAGGTTGGCGAAAAAAGGTGGTGAAAATGGCCAGCGAGGGTGAGCCCAAATTGATTTTGGACGTAGCTACAGGCACGGCAGATTTAGCTATTGCCTTAGCCAAAGCGCATCCGGAAAAAATAACGGGTATTGATATTTCTGCGGGAATGCTTTCGGTGGGCCGGACTAAAGTGGCGAAGAAAAATTTGAGTTCTTTAATTACTTTGGAGCAGGCAGATTCGGAAGATTTACCTTTTCCTGATGCTACTTTCGATGCCATTACCGTGGCTTTTGGCGTGCGGAATTTCGAGAATTTAGAAAAGGGCCTAGCGGAAATGCTACGGGTTTTAAAACCAGGTGGACGCCTTTTAGTTTTGGAATTCTCTCAACCTCAGTCTTTTCCATTTAAGCAGATTTACAATTTCTACTTTAAATTTATGCTGCCTACCATTGGCAAATTGGTGAGTAAAGACAGCCGCGCTTATACCTATTTACCGGAATCGGTACAGGCCTTCCCTTACGGAGATGCGTTTAGTAAAATTATGACTAAGGTTGGCTATGAAAATGGTAAGAGAATTCCCGTTACTTTTGGCATCGCCACCATTTATGAAGGCAAAAAATAAATGCTGCTAAACAACGTTCCTACACTGTGAGAAACAAGCTTTTCCCCCTACTAATTTTGATTTGTCTTTCCCTAGCCGCAACGGCCCAGCGAAAGGCTTTGAAGAATAATCCGAAATACGATCGTAAGCCCTTGCATTTTGGCTTCTCGATAGGTATAAATTATTATGATTTCAAGCTGCAAAATATTGCTGATTTAAGCGCTGATTTGCCCGGCTATTACAATGTAAGATCGAGCACAGCGCCGGGTTATTCTATCCATATTATTAGCAATTTACGATTAAGCGACCACTGGGATTTCCGCTTTAACCCTGGTTTTACCTCTACGGTGCGCAGCCTTGAATTTGACGTAGTTAATCGTTTCACGGAGCGTCGCGAAACAGTCAGTCGTGATATTGAATCTTCCTTTTTAGAATTTCCTTTTCATTTTAAATTTAAATCGGATCGGGTGGGCAATTACCGCCTACACCTCATCGGCGGACCAAAATATGCCATTGATTTAGCGAGTGATGAAAACGTGGTAGATGACCGAGTTTTTAAAATAAAAAGCAATAACATCAGCTATGAAATTGGTTTTGGCACCGATATCTATTTTGAATATTTCAAGTTTTCTCCTCAAATTATTGCGAACTTTGGCATTAATAATATTCGAGTAGAAGACGATACCTTTTTAGCCGCGGGCTTAGAGTCGATTCAAACTCGCG
This sequence comes from Bacteroidota bacterium, assembly GCA_003045865.1. GTDB lineage: Bacteria > Bacteroidota > Bacteroidia > Flavobacteriales > Schleiferiaceae > Croceimicrobium. The sequence goes on from PZPB01000028.1 coordinate 26,171, forward strand.
CTATTCTTATTAATTTCACTTTCGAATAATTCCCCTTACGGGAGATGAGTCAAGAACTTAGCCTTAGTATTAGCCCCGTAATTGCCTACACCGATGGTGCTTTGGAGGATTTTTTACGGAAAGAATTAAAACTAGCTCCAAGCGACTTTTTAGACTGGCGTTTGGTAAAACGCAATATTGATGCGCGTAAAAAAGCGATCGAGGTTAATATAGATTTGGAGTATTCTTTGGCAGAGAAATTACTGCCGCGACAACTTGGTCCTTTCGAATTTAAAGACATCAGTAAGGCTCCATCCGTCCATATTATTGGCTTCGGTCCCGCTGGCATGTGGGCCGCTTTGCGTTTAATTGAACTCGGTTTTAAACCAATTGTGTTAGAACGTGGTAAAGATGTACGCAGTCGCCGCAGAGATTTAAAAGCAATTAATCGCGATAATATTGTAGATAGCGACTCGAACTATTGTTTTGGCGAAGGCGGCGCGGGTACTTACTCGGATGGTAAATTATATACGCGTAGTAAAAAGCGTGGCAGTGTACAACGTATCCTCGATTCTTTAGTAGAACATGGTGCGGCCGAAGATATTTTATATGAAGCGCATCCTCATATTGGCACCAACAAATTACCCAAAGTTGTGGCGGCCATGCGCGAAACTATTTTAAAATACGGGGGCGAAATTCATTTTGAAACCCGTTTGGTAGATTTCAAGCAAGAAGGAAATCGCATTAGTTCCCTTACCACGGCCGATGGAAAAGTTTGGCCGATAAATTCTTTAATTCTGGCTACCGGTCATAGTGCACGCGATATTTATCACCTATTGCATCGCAAAAATGTTCGCATTGAAGCCAAGCCATTTGCCATGGGTGTGCGTGTAGAGCATCCGCAAAAGCTGATCAATAAAATACAGTACCACGGCAACGATTACGATGAACTTTTACCCGCTGCCTCCTATAAATTGGTGCAGCAGGTTGATAAAAGGGGTGTTTATAGTTTTTGCATGTGCCCCGGCGGATTTATCGTTCCTGCCGCCACGGAACAAAACGAATTGGTGGTTAATGGCATGAGCCCGAGCAAGCGCGACAATAGCTTTGCTAACAGCGGCATTGTGGTAGGCATTGAGATGGAAGATTTGGTACCTTATAAAGAACACGGTCCATTGGCAGGCCTAGTTTTTCAGCAGGAAGTAGAACGCTTAGTTTGGGAAGCGGGTGGCGAAACGCAAGTAGCCGCCGCCCAAAGATTAGTGGATTTTGTAAAGGGAAAAGTTTCCGAAAAGCTCAACCCTAGCTCTTATATACCCGGATTAAAATCGGTAGCCATGCATAAGGTTTTACCACCTTTTTTCGCCCAGCGCTTGCAAAAGGCCTTTGTAGAATTCGGTCGCAAAATGCCAGGCTATTTAAGCAATGAAGCCAATATTATTGGCAGCGAAAGTCGCACAAGCAGCCCGGTACGCATTCCTCGTAATAAAGAAACCTTGCAGCATCCGGAAATCAGCAATCTCTTCCCTAGTGGCGAAGGCGCTGGCTTTGCGGGCGGTATTGTGTCGGCCGGTATGGATGGTGAAAGATGCGCCGAAGCAGCGGTAGCTTTTTATTCTTATTAGGAATTTCCTGGCATCCATTTTTAGGAGAATTCGGCTTTAGATATTGAGCTTAGCTATTACATCATTTCTCTAGTGATAGAGCGAAAAATTCCTTTTATAAAAAGCGCACCTTTGCCACACAATTTCCTTCTATGAATAAAGCGGTGGGCTATATGCTTATTTCGGTAGTTGGCTTCGCGCTGATGAATTTAACCGTGAAATTCTTAGATCGCTTGCCTGCCACGGAACTGGTTTTATTCCGCTCCATAATCTCCTTAGTTCTGTCTTTTTATTTTTTACGAAGGCGCAATATCAGTCCTTGGGGCGTACAGAAGAAATTCTTGATTTTAAGAGGTATTTGCGGCGTGGCAGCGCTCAGCATGTTTTTTTATACCCTGCAAAAACTTCCACTTGGATCAGCTATAACCTTGCAATACCTCTCCCCTATTTTTACTGCACTTTTTGGCATGGTGCTGTTGAAAGAAAAGGTAAAATGGTGGCAGTGGTTTTTCTTTATTTTCAGTTTTGCAGGCATTGCCCTTATTAAAGGATTTGATGCCAGTGTGAGTCCGAAACTCTTTATTATGGGTATCGCTTCAGCCATGTTTGCAGGACTGGCCTATAACTTCATTCGCAAGGTAAAAGACAGTGATCACCCTTTAGTGGTAGTGCTTTACTTTCCCTTAATCGCCACTCCGGTAATGGCTGTAATTTCACTCTTTAACTGGGTACAGCCTCTTGGTTGGGAATGGTTACTACTACTAATTATGGGCTTGCTTACGCAGATAGCCCAAATTTATATGACTCGCGCCATGCAATCGGCAGAACTCAATGAAATAGCCGGCTTGAAGTATTTAGGAGTAATATTCGCCCTTAGTTTTGATCTCCTTATTTTCGGGGTAGACTATAATTATATGGTTTTGCTAGGAATGCTAATGGTGGTGGGTGGGGTTATTCTTAATCTACTTTTTAAAGGCTATTTGAAGCGTCGGGCAAAGAGAATTACTGAAGACTTAAGATATTAAGACCACCTCGCTATTAGGAGCGCGAGTTTTAGATTGGTTTTGGAAGTTAAGTACGTTGCCTTACGTGAAAACATAAAAGGGAAAGTAATTCAATTGTAATTCGGTAGGAAAAGAAAATCCTAGAGTGGAGCGTATTTCGATGGGAATTCAATAGGCACGAAAACACCCTGGTAAGACATTAGCTTTAATGTATTGAATAACGGTCCCGCTATGGAACGTGTCCCGAAGGGCATGTTTTATAGCGATTGTGCCCCGTTTTTTTATTTTTTTTCCTCCGTGCGTTGGCTCAGACACACTCTTTGACAAGCTTTGGCTCGTGCGGCTGGTTTGAGCGGCTTGGCAATGTGTGTGGCTGTGAAGTATTGGCATTGGTGTCTGTATTATTTTAGGTCTTTAATAAAAGATCTGAAAGCGTTTTCAAACCTTGGTAAATACTCAATGAAAAACTGATTCATTCTTTCCCAATGGCTGTCGTTAAATAGGTTAACGTCTTGTAACTCAAATTTTACTCTACTCATTTTATTGTCTGCCAATTCTTCCCAATCTAAAGGGTTTCCAAAACCTTGTTCAATAGCTTCTTTGCTCTTCATTAATTTTTTGAAATAGGCTTTGTTTTTTTCCTTGCTTGAAGTCGAAATGCCTAATTCAATTCGGATATGCGATTTTGTTATTATTAAAGTGTAAGCTAATCCGCCAATGCCTGCACCTGTGCTTAGCCAATGGTCTTTTGAGGGACTAACATTGCCAAACAGATTTTTATCATTAAAAAGTGGTAATAGTTGTTGCCAATATTTTTTTCTAACGCTAAACCGACTGGGTTCTGTTTTACTTTCTCCATTCGCTGAATACTTTATCAAAAGTTCATCTTCCAACTCAAACAAAACAAGTATTTTTTTTAGAATTGCAAATTTGGAGTTACTGTCAATATTTGATTCAATATACCAACCATTTAAAACTTCTTGAGCTGCTCTGAAGTCCTTAGGCTCTCTGGTTATTTTGAAAATGTCCTGATTGCTTATGAGTAATTGTGTATTTTTTTCATAAAGTTTTCGAATCACATAAAAATACATTTGGGCAACTGTGTCTTCTTCAACTTTTGTGTTTTCAAAAATAAAGTATTCCAACTTTTTATGTGTTGGGCTTTCAGCGTCAAAAATATTTTGCTCTTCCGATTCATCAGCATCAGCTATTTCAATGTCGGGTATCTCCCATATTTTTAAAAATCGCTCATAAATTATATTCAGCCTTTCTTCATACTCTGCAACTGTCCACTTATCTAATAACTTTAAGTAGGAATTGAGCCAAAGTCTGCTGTAGCTATAGCCTTGCTCGTTTCCGTCAACATTCATTTCCTTTTTCTCCTTAAAGGATTTGTTGCTTAATGCTCCGTTATTGCCTGATAGCGTTAAGTTGGCAATGGTGTTTAGGTATTTCTCTTTGAACTGGAAATAATCTTCAGGTGAAATATCGGTGTTCCAATTGTCACTCGGATTTTTTGGGAAAATATGTTCAATGGTTATATGCTCATTATTAGTGTTTACATATTCTCGATTGTTGTAATTCTCCAACATCTCAAACAAATAGTTTCTGTTTTTTGGTTGAGTATTGTAAAGGTCTTTGTCTTTCAGGGCTGTCTTTAAATCCTCGTTGCTCGGAAAT
>PZPB01000029.1 GCA_003045865.1 Bacteroidota bacterium
AATTATCGTTGTTAATGATGGCAGCCAAGACAATACTTTAAGCTTACTCCAGAGCTGGCAGGAAAATCATGAAGATATCCGTTTGCAAATTATCAACCAAGGGAATAGTGGTTTGGGCGCCGCTCGCAATGCTGCGCTACAATTGGCTAAAGGAGAATATTGTGCCTTACTAGACGCCGATGACTACTGGCATCCTGAGAAATTAAAATCTTGCCACAGCTTTTTAAAGTACAGTCCCGAATGCGATGTGCTCTACCATAAGGTCATCAATATTGGACTTAATGGTGAGAAGAAAAGACGCGTTTTCGCCTTGTCTACTGCAAGTGATATACTAGAAAAAGGCTGTCCCATTGTCCCTTCGGCTGCGGTATTAAAAACCACTACTGCTCAAGAATTTGGTTTTAGCACGCAGTCAAAATTCCATGGTGCGGAAGACCTTTACCTATGGCTCGAGTTATTCGCGGCGAAAAAGTGCTTTTACTATTGGCCCGAAGCCATCGCCTATTACCGCGAAACGGGTGGTATGAGCAGCCGTATTGATGAGCACCTTAAAAAAGTAGAAAATGTATACGAACACTTCTATCAGATCGACCTATACAAACGCTTGGCTTTAGAGCAGGCTTTGCAACGCAAGTGGTATGAAGCCGCCCGTTTTTATCAAAAGCGCGGTCAGCACCACGCTGCCGAACGCTATTATTCTATGGCCGACGGCAAATCTTTAAAAATTTTCACTTTGAAAATAATGAATCGGCTAGGGCTGAGCTATTAGGCTGAGTGCTGAGTTCGGTTAAAATTCAAACTTCTGTTGGAAAACACTTCTCCTTAAACACTTAAGTACTTGTATTTCAATCCCAAATTCGGCATAATCTCTATCTTCAGGGGAAAACTATGCCCTACAATCCAAAAAAACATAATCGCAGAAGCATCCGCTTGAAAGGCTACAATTATTCTCAAGCCGGATTTTACTTTGTCACTATTTGCTTACAAGACCGCACACCTTTACTTGGAGAAATACAAAATGGGGAGATGTTTTTAAATGATGCCGGTCGAATGGTAGAAAAATGGTGGTTTGAACTGGAAAATAAATTTCCCGACAAAAAATGTCATGCTATGGTAGTTATGCCTGATCATTTTCACTGTATTTTGGAAACGGTTAAGGGCGAACAGGTGGAGGGTACGGTTAGGGGCGAACAGGTGGAGGGTGCGGCTATAGGCGAACACATAGGTTCGCCCCTAGCCGCGGCGATACAATGGTTTAAAACCATGTCGACCAATGAATACATTCGGGGGGTAAAACAATACGGATGGCCCAAATTCAATCGGAAATTATGGCAACGCAATTATTGGGAGCATATCATTCGCAATGAACAGGCTTATGAACGCATTAGCCGGTATATCGAGAATAATCCATCAAAATGGAAAGGGTCGGGGCAGACCTAAGTGTCTGCCTCTGTTTCCGGGCAGACATACAGGTCTGCCCCGACCGATTTTAGTTACACCCCACGTTTTTCGCGGTAAGCACGCACATAATCCATTGGTTCGCGCAAATTGTTTTTGGTCTGCAAAAATTTCATCATGGACTTGTAGCGGCCGTGCTGCGGATAGGTTTGCAGGCCTCCTCTAAGAGCATTTGCCAGGCTACTCAAATACCGCTGATCGTTACTGCGCGGTGGATATAAATTTAAAGCCCCCAAAGCATCAGCAAATTCTTGGCCTTGCAAATGCAATTGTGCCTTTAAAAGTAGTGCCTGTTCAAACTGCGGGGATAAGGCTAAAGCGCTATCTACGTAAGTGAGTGCCTTTTCGCGCGCTCCCATTTGTGAATGAACCTGAGCTAAAAACTCATAAACCAAAATATTATAAGGAGCCGCTTCGCGCGCCAATTGTAAATCGTTTAAAGCTTGCTGTGGCCTTTGCGTAATTGCATAACCCTTGGCCGAATAATAACGGAGAGGATTGGCAAAAGCATCTACCGTATACCAATCGCTAATAGCCGCCTCTACCGCGGGAACAATGGCCTGAGCATTGCGAGAACTATTCGCTTCCAAAACCGCTATGGTTGCTTTTTCGGCCGTATATCTTTGGGTATTTACATAGATGCCACCCACAAACAAAAGGGCCAAAATATAAACCAAGGGTTTGATCGTTTTTAGTTGCTGTTCTTTCGCGTAAGCAAAAGGAATCGCCATAAATAGCATTAATAAAAAACTATGACTGGCTCTTTCAATGGGAAAATCACTGAGCGAGAAAAATGCAAAAGCTAGCAGGCCGAAGAAAGCCAAATATTGCAGTTTCAAATCTCCTTCGTCTGGAAGCGTTTTTAAATTTTTACTTATCTGCCGAAAGGCAAAGAAAAATAAAGCTAAATAGGCTAATAAGGCAATAGGACCAGCTTCGGCCCAAATCCATAAATAGTCGTTATGCGGCCTTTGTATATGAGTAACGCCCTGCATTACGCTGCGGTCGACCTTGGCTAAGCCATACTTCGGAAAGATTAATTTCCAGTTACCTGCCCCAACGCCCGCGACCGGATTATCGGCAATCATGGCCATGCTATTCTCCCAAAAACTCAAACGCTTTTGGAGGTTACTACTGTTTAAAAAAGATTCTTTTACTGTGGGATTAAAAAAGAGAGCGGCAAGAATAAGTAGGGCCAAACCGGCATTAATATAAAGCCACTTCTTGGCAATTTTCACCTTCCCTTTGGAATAGAAACTAATCAGCACAAGCGTAAAAATAGCGGCAGCGGTAAAGGATAACCACACCCCGCGGGTACGCAGCACAAAGATTTCAAAGAGGATGATGATACTCACCACCATCGCTACGTTTTTCTGCCACGACTTTAAAATGGACCAAGCAGCAACACTTAGCGGGAAGGCCAACATGAGCGCTGAAGCGAGTAAGTTTTTATGACCGTATGTACCGGTGATGGTGTATACATCTTGAAAGAATTCGCCGCTAGCAAAGGCCGCCAAAATTTGAAAAAAGGCAGGAATGGCACTAGCAGAAGCGAAAATTAAACCGCCGGTTAGTAATTGATCTTTGCTGATACGCTCATCTTTTAACTCACTGTATAACAGAAAGAAGAAGGGTGAAAAAGAAAGATAGCGCGCTAAAGAGCCATAGGCTTCACCGAGGTTTTGTGCGGCAGAAAGACTAACAATCTGCATAATGGCAAAAACTGCGATTGCGATGCTAATACCAAGCGGAAATTTTTGTTGCGCCCAAAACTTAAAGCCTATTAGCAAAAGGCTGAGGCCGAAAACCCCTAGCACTAAATAGCGTGATAATAAGGCCGGATCTAAAAGAGCTTCTACTCTAAAGACTGGCAGTAAGGCCATTAGTGACCAAAAAATAAGGGTGGAGGGCGAAATCTTAACCTGCTTCTGCGCCATAATTACATTTTGCGCTAATGTAAAATAACCGCGCTTAGAGAACAATTAAAGTTTATAGTCGTTTTTGATGCTTGAGACTTACCTTTGTTATACTATTAAATAATAGCTCTTGTCCACCTCTAGTCCCATAAACAGAAACGCGAAAGCGCGCACCCTCTCGCAGAAAACTTGGCTTACGCACGAGTTTTTGAAGCGTAGCGGGCGCTACCGTTTTATTGGACAAAATCTCTGGAAACTCGCCTTGAGTTTAATTGTTTTAGGGGTAGTGGTAGGATTGGTAAATCACTTTTTGATAGACATTGATGTTTTAATGGAAGGACTTTTCAGTCGCTATTCGGACTGGACTATTTTGGCGGTTTTCTTTGCAAGTGAAAGCTTTTTGGGTTTGATCCCCCCCGAGCTTTTTATATTCTGGACTACCACTTTTAATCAGCCTTGGCTACTAATTTGCGTGCTGGCCTTACTTAGCTATGCCGGCGGTAATGTCTCTTTTTTCTTAGGCAAGAATCTCCAGCGTTTCCCTACGATCAGCAATTGGGTACATTTTAAATTTCGGCAACAAGTCTTAATCTTCCACAAATTTGGTGGATTACTTATTTTCATTGCCGCTTTAACCCCCCTGCCCTTTTCACCCATCAGTGTAATTGCAGGAGCGGTGGAATATCCTTTTAAAAGCTACTGGAAAATGGCGCTATCCAGAATTTTACGCTTCTTTTTATATGGCTTTTTGCTTTTAAAATTGGCCTAGAGCTTTATGCAAAATGTTGCAATAAAATTGGGAAAGTTCATTTTAATTGCACCAGTGCTTTCAATACTACTTTATAGTGCTTGTGGCTCCTCCAACTTAGATGTCACGCTAAAAAGTGAGAAGCAAATTGACGAACGCTACTATTACTTCAACGATAGCCTTTTTAGAGACGTTGATACTAGCTTAACGAATTATCGTATTAGTCTTGATTATTTTTACCTCGATCACATTTCCGGTCTTTTACGCAGATACTCAGAAGAAAGTTTTTATTACGATAGCTTAGAAATTAATGCTCTGCGATTTTTAGTACGCAGAAGTTTTCAAGAGCCTTATTTATTGCGTGTAGAAAACCACGATGGCAAGGTCATACTATATTGGCAGGAAATAAAGAGGGCCTTTCCAGGGAATTTAGAAACCATCACAGACGAAGAATCTACCGAGCTTTCAATCGATTATTGGCATGAAATGCTTTCAGTGTTAGAGGAAGTGGGTTTCTGGAATTCAAAAAATTGGTCTCAACAACACTATCCTCTTGGTGACTTCCTCGAGGCTAGATACGATGGACTGCATCATGCAACGACTAGTTCTTCTTTCGACCCTGAGTGCAAAAATAAATTGAACCTAATTATCGACTATTTAAGTAGTCGCACGAATCTGGAACACACTTCCAGATTAGAAAGAAGTCAAAAGAGAGTAAATGAAATGATGAGGTAGTATTCGGAGCGTTTTGGAACTTCAAATCAGAGAAAAATTTCATTCCTACTCTAACGCTCCGTTTTAGCGCGAACTGTATTTTTGTCCTATGCAAAAGCCCCAAGAAATCTTTTTAAAGAATATCGCGCAAACCACACCCTTCCCACTTTCCTTAGAAATTGCGTCGGCTAAGGGTTCTTACCTTTTTGGACCTAATGGCGAGAAATACCTTGATTTGATAAGCGGTGTGGGCGTAAGTAATTTCGGGCACGGGCATCCACATGTGGTTGAGGCCATTAAAAAGCAGCTTGATAAGCATTTGCACACCATGGTTTACGGGGAGTATATTCAAGACAGCCCCAACCGATTGGCCGAGAAATTAGCCAGTCTTTTACCGCCCCAACTCAATTGCAGCTACTTTGTAAATAGTGGCGCCGAAAGCATTGAAGGGGCCCTAAAACTAGCGAAGCGTTTTACCGGCAGACGAGAAATCATCTCCTTTCGCGGTGCCTACCATGGCAGTACCCACGGAGCTTTGAGCGTATCGGGTAACGAAACGAAAAAACGCGCCTTTCGTCCCCTTTTACCGGAAGTACGTTTTTTAAACTTCAATAAAATTGGGGAGCTTTCTGCGATAAGCGAAAAAACCGCTTGCGTAATTGTGGAAACCATACAAGGTGATGCCGGCATTCGCATTCCCGATCAAAATTATTTGGAAGCTTTGCGTGCGCGCTGTAGCGAGATGGGTGCTTTATTAATTTTCGATGAAATACAGGCGGGCATGGGCCGTACGGGTAAACTTTTCGCTTTCGAGCACTATGGCGTAATTCCCGATATTTTGTGCAGCGCCAAAGCTTTAGGCGGTGGCTTACCTTTGGGAGCTTTTATTTCGAGCTATGAAATTATGCAGTGTTTAACGGAAAAACCCATGCTCGGGCATATTACCACTTTCGGGGGAAACCCCCTAGCCTGCGCCGCATCTCTAGCCTGTCTCGAGCTTTTAGAAGAAGAAAATATTCTCGCCCAAGTAGAAGCCAAAGGCGCCCTCTTTGAGGAGTTACTGCAACACCCACGTGTGATAGAAATCCGCCGCAAGGGCCTATACTTCGCTTTCGAATTCGCCAATGCCGATGAGGTACAAACTATTGTAGAATACTGCATGAAAAAAGGGGTAATCTGCTTTTGGTTCCTTTCTTGCCCTGAAGCATTTCGCATTGCTCCTCCCCTAAATATTAGCGAAGAAGATATTCGCAAAGCCTGCGCTATTATTCGTGAGGCAATGAATTTGCTAGATTAAAACTTTGCCTTATCCTCTCTCAAGCTTAGTAAGTGTATACCTTTCGGTAGATGCGTAATCGGAGTTATCTCTTCTTCGCAGGAGAAAAAGAGATTAGCTAAAACGCTACTCTGGAAAAACCTTCCCCGGGTTTAAAATCCCCTTGGGATCAAAAGTGTTTTTAATTTGCTTTTGCAGATTTAACTCCACTGCATTAAAGGCGATATCTAAATAATCTTTTTGCACATAACCGATGCCGTGTTCGCCACTAATAGTGCCACCCATTTTCTTAACCGCTGTAAATAAAGCGCGAATGGCTTTAGGCAAATCTTGCTCCCAAGCGCCATCGCTCATTTCTTCTTTAAGGATATTTACATGGAGGTTTCCGTCGCCTGCATGGCCGTAACACACCGATTTAAAACCGTATTGATTGCCCAGTTCTTTTACCACGCCTAATAAATTGGCTAGTTCGGCGCGGGGCACAACGGTATCTTCCTCCTTATAGATAGAGTGCGATTTCACCGCTTCCCCAACTCTTCTGCGCAAAGTCCACAGGGCGGCTTTATCCTTTTCATTATCAGCAAACAAAGGTTCGAAAGCGCCGAAGTTCATCACAATTTCCGCGATGGCTTCGCAGTCTTGCATGAGCGTTTCGGTGTAATTACCATCTACCTCAATTAGCAAATGTGCTTGCACTTCTGGGGCAATGGGTAATTCTACATTATCCACAAACTTTAAGGTGTAGTCAATCGCATCGCGTTCCATAAATTCCATGCCACTGGGCGTAATTCCCGCTTGAAAAATAGCCGATACCGCCTCGCAGGCTTTAAGAGCCGAAGCAAAGGGTACCAACAAAAGCATATTATGCTTGGGATAAGGTAATAAGCGAAAAGTGGCTTTGGTAATGATTCCTAAAGTGCCTTCACTACCCACCATTAACTGGGTGAGATTATAACCAGTACTGTTTTTTAGCACCCGAGCGCCCGTATTAATAATGGATCCATTTGCTAGCACGACTTCTAAATCTAGGACATAGGCATTAGTTACACCGTATTTCACCGCCTTAGGACCGCCTGCGTTTAAGGCTAGGTTTCCGCCAATAAAACTGCTACCCCAACTACTGGGATCGGGCGGGTAGAATAAACCCTTCTCTTTACAAGCTTCATGAAAAACCTGATTAATAACCCCCGGCTCTACCGTCGCCTGCAAATTGCGCTCGTCGATTTCGAGGATGCGATTTAAGTTTTCGGTGGATAAGGCCACTCCGCCATAAAGTGGTAAGGCACCGCCACTTAAGCCCGTTCTTGCGCCACTTGCCGTAACAGCGATGTTACGCTCATTACAGTAACTAAGGATTTTAGAAACCTCATCTGCGGAAGCGGGTTTTAAAACCACCTGCGGGTTAAATTGCAAATCTTCGGTTTCATCGTGACCGTATTTTTCGAGGTTCTCGGCATCGATAAAAATCGCCGACTCGGGAACTAAGTCTTTAAAATATGCTAGGTCGCGAGTTTCTATCGCCTGAAAGGCCTTAGGTGTCTTCAAAATATTCTATTTTAGGCGCTCTTAAAAATTAAGCAATGTTCTATAAATACCGCATTTTCCTTCTCCTAGCTGTTTTTGGCTTTTTAGGAGCCCATGCTCAAAAAAAGACCGTAACGGTAGAAGATATTTGGCAACGCTATGCCTTTTACGCTCGCTCTACCTCGGGGCTAAATAGCATGAACGATGGCGAACACTTCACCATTCTTCAAGCAAATAAAACCGGTCCCAGCATTGAAAAGTTTAGCTATGCCACGGGCAAGCAGGTGGAAACGCTAGTATCGGCAGCCAAAATTAAAGAAGCTAGCGGGAAAAGTATCGATTTTGACGATTATCAGTTCAATGCCACTGAAGATAAAATTTTACTAGCCACCGAAACGGAATCAATTTACCGTCACTCCTCGCGCAGCTATTATTATGTATACGATTTAAAAACACAGCAATTAGATAGCATTAAAGCCGAAGACAAGCAGCAGCTAGCTGATCTTTCTCCCACCGAAAATAAAGTGGCTTTTGTAGCGGGAAACCGCATGCACATTCAAGATTTAGATAATAATAACGAGATCATAAGTTTTGGTCAGGGCCAAGAAGACGCTTTAATTGCTGGCGCCGTTGACTGGGTTTATGAAGAAGAGTTTAGCTTTCATAAAGGTTTCGAATGGTCGCCTAAGGGCCGATACATTGCCTATTACCAATTCGACGAAAGTGCTGTACCGACCTTCTCGATGGATGTTTACGGCCAGGGGCTTTATCCTAGTCAAGATGTTTTTAAATACCCCAAAGCGGGCGAAGTAAACTCAAAGGTTAATATACACATCTACGACAGTAAGACCAATAAAGACTATAGTGTTGAGATACCACAGGCATACGAATACATTCCCCGTATTAAATGGACCAAGGAAGAAGATGAGTTGGTAATATTTACTTTAAACCGTCACCAAAACGAATTGGTACTTTGGGAAGTTGAAGTGGAAAACGAAGAGTTAGAAGTAGAAGAACTGTACCGCGAAACGGCAGAAGCTTATTTAGAGATTAACGACAATCTTCGCTTTTTAGATAATGGCGATTTTATTTGGACTAGCGAAAAAGACGGCTACAATCACATCTACCTAATGGATGATGATGGTAAAGTGAAAAAACAAATCACCAAAGGCCCTTGGGAAGTAACCGAGTTTTATGGCTACAGCGCCGAAAGTGGTTATTTATACTATCAAGCAGCGGAAGAGAATTCCGTGCAACGCGCTATTTACCGCATAAAGTTAAATGGCAAGAACAAGCAAAAGCTAAGTCAGCAAAAAGGTTGGAATGATGCCAACTTTAGTAAAGGCATGAAGTATTTTGTAAATACCTACTCATCTGCCTCAAGGCCCACTTACGAAACGCTACACCAAGCAGACGGTAAAGAACTGCGCGTAATTACTGACAACGCTAGCTTAGTAGATCGACTAGAAACCTACGATTTAAGTGACAAAGAATTTATGGTTTTGGATACTGAAAACGGCCAAAGTTTAAATGCTTGGATGATTAAGCCGCAGGATTTTGATGCCTCCAAAAAATATCCTGTCTTAATGTTTGTTTACGGTGGACCAGGATCGCAAACAGTACAAGATAAATACGACAGTTTCAATAGTTTTTGGTACCAAAGTTTGGCCGCGCAAGGCTATATCGTGGTAAGCGTTGACAATCGCGGAACCGGAGCAAAAGGACGCGATTTCCGCACGGTAACCTACCAAGAATTAGGTAAATACGAAATTGAAGATCAGATTAGTGCCGCTAAAACTCTTGGCCAAATGGATTACATCGATGCCAGTCGCATTGGCATTTGGGGCTGGAGTTATGGTGGTTATATGAGTAGCCTAGGAATTACCAAAGGGGCGGATGTTTTTAAGGCGGCTATTGCGGTTGCTCCCGTTACCAACTGGCGCTTTTACGATAATATTTATACCGAGCGCTATATGCGGACACCACAAGAAAATGCCAGCGGTTACGATGAAAACTCCCCCATTAATCACGTCAACAAATTGAGAGGCTCTTACTTTTTAGTACATGGAACGGCCGATGATAATGTGCACGTGCAAAATACCATGCGCATGGTAGAAAGTTTGGTGCAAAGCAATAAACAATTCGACCTTTTTATCTATCCCGATAAAAACCATGGTATTTTTGGCGGTAACACACGTTATCACCTGTACACCAAAATGACAGATTTTTTACTTAAAAACTTATAATTAGTACCAAACAGCAAATGAGCATACAAAGTGAAATAGGCAAAAATCAGCCTACCTTTTTCGGACATCCAATTGGCCTCGCCGTATTATTCTTTACTGAAATGTGGGAGCGCTTTAGCTATTATGGCATGCGCGGGCTCTTGGTATTATTCCTAATTGCGCAGGTTGAGGGTGGCATTGACGCCGGATACGGCTGGACCAGAGATGAGGCTTTATTACTTTACGGTATTTACACCGCCTTGGTGTATATCATGTCCATTCCCGGGGGTATTATCGCCGACCGCTTATTAGGACAAAAGAAGTCGGTAATGCTCGGAGGAGGGCTGCTGGTAATTGGTCAGTTTATGCTGGCTTTTCATTCTCAAGCACTATTCTTTAGTGGCTTAGGCTTAATTATTTTAGGGGTAGGTTTATTAAAGCCTAATATTTCCACTATGGTGGGTGGCCTTTACAGAGATGGCGATGTACGTCGTGATGCCGGCTTCACTATTTTTTACATGGGTATTAACCTCGGCGCTTTTCTCGCCGGTATTATCGTTTCCTTAGTTGCGGCCGAATACGGCTGGCATTGGGGCTTTAGCTTAGCTGGTTTCGGAATGCTTTTAGGACAAGCTGTATTTGTTTGGGGACAGAAATACCTGACGCACGTGGGGAACATTGAAACCAAAGACGAACGTAAGCAAAGAATTGCCGACAATGGCAATAAGAAGTTTACCAAGGAAGAATGGGATCGTATTATCGTATTGTGTATTTCCTTTTTAATTGTAATCGTATTCTGGACTGCTTTCGAGCAAGCGGGTGGATTAATGAATATTTACACGGATCTAATTACTGACAGAACGGTTGGTTCATTTGAAGTTCCTGCCGCGGTATTCCAAAGTTTGAATGCTGGTTATATTATGATTTTTGGGGGTGTGGTTGCTTCTTTATGGCTATACCTTTCCCGCAAAGGCATTAAACTATCGGCCATTACCAAAATGGCAATTGGTACCATTGTAATGGGATTAGGTTATCTATTTATGGTAGCAGCTAGCCAAGAAGCTGAGTACGAGCGTGTAGGTGACGCTATTATTGTGGCCAAGAAATCTGGTATTCAATGGTTATTGTTTGCTTATCTGTTTCACACCTTGGGAGAATTAGCCTTATCACCAGTAGCTCTATCTTTTATTACCAAAGTAGCACCTAAGAAAATTGTGGCTTCAATGATGGGCGTATATTTTGCCGCTACCGGCCTAGCTAACTTTTTGGCCTCCTATATTGGTCGCCAAGCAGAAGATTTAGGCGAAACCGCCGTCTTTGGTGGCCTTGTGATTTTCACGGTTAGTTTAGGTATTATTCTTATCCTCTTCTCCAAACGCCTTAGTAAAATGACACACGGAACCGAAGATGATACCGAAGAACCTGATCCACACGGAGAGGTAGTTGAATCTGCTTAAAAAAAGCATTTCCAATTTGATTTAAAATTTCGTTTATTCGGGCCTTTAAACAATTATACCATGTCAAACACAGCTACTGCGCCTAAATTGGGGCACCCCAATGGCTTATTCGTTTTATTCTTTTCAGAAATGTGGGAACGTTTCTGTTACTATGGAATGCGCGCCTTATTAACCCTTTATTTGGTAAACCAATTAATGAAGGGCGATTCGGAAGCCACCTTAATTTACGGGGCCTACACGGGCTTAGTTTATGCTGCAGCCGTATTAGGAGGCAAATTAGCCGACAAATACTTAGGCTATCGTTTAGCGATTATTCTCGGAGCCATACTAATGGCTATTGGCGAGTTTATGATTTTAGGTGGTGATGATACTTGGCTTTTAATTGGCATGGGAGCCATCATTGTCGGTAACGGTTACTTTAAGGCCAATATCTCTACCATAGTAGGAAAGCTCTACGAAGAAAACGACCCACGTCGCGATTCAGGTTTTACTATTTTTTATATCGGTATTAATATTGGCTCCTTATTAGCCACTACCCTTGTTGCCTATGTAGGACAAACTTACGGTTACCACTATGGCTTTGCCATGGCGGGCGTGGGAATGCTTAGCGCATTAGTAATTTTCTGGTTTGGCCGTCACCGCTATCAAGCGGCAGATGGACTAGATATTAGAGAAGAAGCTAAAAAGCCTGTTTTCTTAGGATTAAATATGGTTCACCTCATTATTTTAGGTTCCTTGGCTACTATTCCTGCTTGTTTTGTTCTTATTTCTAAGAATGAAATTATGGACTACCTTTTACTAGGAGTATTCGTTTGGGTAGCCTACAGCTTAATTAAGGCGGGTATTGATAATGGTCCGATTTACCGCGATCGTATGATTGCCTTGGTGATTTTCATTTTAATTAACATCACCTTCTGGGCTTGTTTCGAGCAAGCAGGAACTTCCTTAACGCTTTTTGCTGATAGAAACGTTGATCGTATGATTTTTGGTTGGGAAATGCCTGCCGCTATGACGCAGTTCTTTAACCCCGCCTTTATTATCATCTTCGGCTCTATCTTCTCGGTAATGTGGGTTAAACTTTCGGAGATGGGACGCAATCCTAGTATACCCATGAAGTTTGCTTACGGTATTTTACAATTAGGTTTAGGTTTCTTGGTAACCCTGGTGGCAGCCGAGTTAACCGATGGCTATACGGTTCCATTAATTACTCTAGTATTGCTTTACTTATTGCATACCACCGGTGAGTTATTCCTTTCTCCTATTGGCTTAAGTATGGTTACCAAGCTAGCACCCAAACAAATTGCCGGTACAGCCATGGGCGCTTGGTTCTTAAGTTTTGCTATCGCCAATTACCTCGGCGGAAAAATCGCCACCCTAACCAGTAGCGATAGCCATGGATCAGAAGCAGGTGCAAGTTTGGACCTTGCTGCTGGCTTTGATAAGTATATTGGTGTTTTCTCCAATCTAGGATATGTCCTTATTGGTATTTCCATCTTAATAATGATTGGAAGCAAGCCTCTAAACAAATTGATGCACGGTGTGCGCTAAGTAATTTTAGACCAATAATATTTAGTTTAAAGCCACCTTCGGGTGGCTTTCTCTTTGGCATTAAGCCCGCTAAAACTTGCGAGTCTCCATTAATATAGTTATATTTGAACATATTTTAAAATCAATATATAAAAACTATGAACCATATCGGACTCGACTCAGAACAATCAAAAAATCTCGCCAATAAATTAAATAATCTACTTGCTGCTTATCAGTTATTCTACATTAACATACGCGGATTACACTGGAACATTAAAGGCGAAAAGTTTTTCGAATTACACGTGAAATTCGAGGAATTGTACAACGATTCCTTTTTCAAAATTGATGAAATCGCCGAGCGCATTGTAACTTTAGGTGAAACACCCTTGCATAGCTATACCGCTTACCTAGAAAACAGCAGCATTAAAGAAACTACCAATGTGAGTGAAGCACGCGAAGCAGTGCAAACGGTATTAAACGGTTTTACCGAACTCTTAAAATTAGAGCGCGAAATCTTAAGCCTTTCGGCAGATGCGGAAGACGAAGGCACCAACGCTTTAATGAGCGATTACATTCGTGAGTATGAGAAAAGTGTTTGGATGTATTCAGCCTTCTTAAAATAAGAGTCATGAATTTTCACACACGTAAATGGGTTAAGCCCCAAGATCTCAACCCCAATGAAACCCTCTTCGGAGGAAGACTTTTAAGTTGGATTGACGAAGAGGCTGTGATCTACGCCATTGTGCAATTGGAAAACGAACACGTGGTTACCAAATATATTTCCGAGATTAATTTCATCTCTGCCCCTAGGCAAGGTGACATTATCGAATTAGGTATTGAAGCGACTAGCTTTGGTAGGACTTCAATAACCATGAACTGTATTGTGCGTAATAAGCTTACGCGCGAAACGGTTTTAAAGATAGAGAAGCTAGTATTTGTTAATCTCGACAAAGATGGAGAGCCCTTACCTCATGGTAAAACCGAGATTAGCTACGTAAAAGATCGACTTAACGATTAATAGACCTTTTTATACGAAACCGTATCGGTAAGACTTTCCAAGAAAGCAATCAGAGCGGCCTTGTCATCGGCAGATATTGTAAAGCCCTTGATAAGGTCGCTTTTTAATGGGTGTTGGCTTCCGCCAGATGCGTAATGATCAATGACCTCACTTAAAGTAGATCGGGAACCATCATGCATATAAGGTCCCGTTAGCGCAATATTTCTTAGCGTGGCCACTTTAAACTGTCCTTCGTGCTCAGCCAAATTATTAGTTACACGTGCCCGACCAGGATCAGCCGAATAGTCTTCGTACAAACCATTATTCTGAAAACTGAAGTCTGTGGTTAAAGGGAATTGATGACAGCTCGTACAACTTAAAGCCTCACTCTTAAAAAGCGCTAAACCTCTCTTCTCTTGATTGGTCAAAGCCAAAGAATCGCCATAATAATAGTACTCATCAAAAGCACTGCGATAAGAGACCAAGGTTCTTTCGTAAGTAGCCAAAGCTAAGCTTAAGGTATAGGCACTTACGGGCAAATCAAAGACTTTTTGAAATTTTTCTGGATAATGGGCATCTGCCGCAACGCGAGCGATAGCCTCGGTAAAAGGAAGATCCATTTCGCGATGCTCCTCGATTGGGCCAATAACCTGACTTTCTAAACTAGGATTACCGCCATCCATAAAAAAGTAGGGATGCCAGCCTACATTAAACAAGGTAGGCGAATTGCGATTATGCAAACGTCCATCCGTTCCCACACTCACTTTTAAACCATCGGTAAAAGCTAAATTAGTGAGATGGCAGGAGGAACAAGAAATATCGAAATTGCGACTAAGGATTGGATCGAAAAATAATTCTTTACCCAACTCCGCCCTTGCTTTGGTGATAAACTTATCGGAATCCATCTCCATACTAGGGAAATGAGGAATGGCCAAATTTATCACGGCCTGCGAGTTATCGATGGTCACAGGCTTATCCTTCGCACAGGCCGCGAACATAAGAAGGGAGAGGCTAATTAAAGTCACTCTCCCCTTCCAAATTCTATTAGCTGTTTTTGTTGCCATTTTCCATCTTGCTAATGGTCATGGCTTGATCAAACTGATCCATCATTTTAATTCCCAGTGCTCTTCCTTCACCCATCGACATGCTTAGAATTTCAGTGCTTAAATCAACGCCATTGAAAAACGCTTTATAATCGATTGCAAGAAGCATGTTTAATGTCTCACCACCTAAAACATCGGTATGCACCATGGTGCTGCGATCTTTCCTAAACTCGTTAGTACCTAAGTGATATTTAAACACTTGGTCGTAAGTACCATCGCCTTCGTAGTCCACTTCACCTTCAATTTTCACAAAAATGTAGCCACTAGCCCAAGACCAGTACATTCCTTCTGGCTGCGGTCCGAGGGGATGAGTAGGATCTGAAAAATCGGTGGGTTGCACCCCTGTTGAGCCATCTTCTGTATTCGAAGCGGAATCTACCCCTACACTAATATTGAACATGTGGGCATGTCCTTCTTGGATAAAACCAAGATCGGACATAGCCACGTCGGGACGAACAATTAAATACTCGGGACTGAGAGGCGACATACCACCAGCATCATCCATAATTACGGGTTTAGATAGATAGAAGGTCGCTAAACTGTAACGTACCTTATAGCCATTATCTAATGTATATTCGGTATTTAAGGCAAAGTCTTGGTTGCCGAAATTAAAATCGTAGTTCAAGTTTACCTGAACGTTCTTATTTTCTGCGGGAGTACTTACCACCGGGTCGTCCTCTTTACATGAGGAGCTAAAGGCGAGAGTGAGGGCCAATAGGCCTAAAATTTTTACTTTCATTTTGTTGAATTTTTAAGATTAAAATAGGGCTTGAAATAATTAAGCTATCACTTGCGGCGGCCGCCAAATCTTAAAAATCAATGATTGATCAAGTAAAGGTTTGCAGTAAAGGCTTATCGCTTCTCTAACCACTTTAACATTTTCAAGTTTCAAACTTGTGTTAGTTGTGAAAAGAAACTCATCTAAATTAAGATCGGGCACCGAGAAAGGTAATTTCTCTTTATGGTTATCTGGCTCCAGTAAGTCGCGCAGCACACAAGAACCCTGACAACTATTATTGTCTAATTCCCGCATTTCGCAATGCTCGTTTATGAAAGCTTTCTCATTTGCTTTGAAAAACGCGAAACTCGCAGACTGATGCAAATTCGCCGCCAGCATAATTACCGTAAACCATATAGAGAGGAGTAAACGCATATGTCAAACTTACCGCAAAAAGTCCTTACTATTGGTGAGATAGAACACCAAAGTCTTGCTATGTAGCCAACGTAAAAATTAGTGAAGACGTTGGGATAAAATAGCAAGCTTTTACGCGAACTCTAAACCACAAGAACGGCACACTTGGTAACTTGCCTTGTGGTAGCGAAGGCGACTGCCTAAGGTTGACCAATAAAAGCTCACCGTTTTAAAGAACTGCCCTTTCATCATATCTTTCGCTCTAAGCGAATCAGAACCACAGTTAGGACAATTTGCTTTTTGGGCATTACTAATTCTTTGTTCTCCTTCTAGAACTCGTAAAACTTGAATGGCCTCTTCGAATGAGTCCTTAGGAACGGCAATTGCTTGACCGGCTGGAAACTTGTGGTTTTCGTAAGTGGAACCCACATTATTCGCATAAGCCTTAATACCTTTCTCTTGGAGCTTCGCCTTTAAAAGACTCGCATCCGCCTCATTGTCAAAGTCTTTGACTAAAATCAACATCGTTAAAATTTATTTCCCTCTGTATCAACAAAATAAATCACAATATTTCAATTAAACGCCATAATTAATAAAAAAAAGCGATGCTTTTATAGCATCGCTTTGATTTTCAATATTTTACAATATCAAAATAAGTACTAAATCGCACCATCTTTAATCTCATCTACCACATCTGGATCTAGTAATGTAGAGGTATCTCCCAAATTACTGGTATCTCCCTCCGCAATTTTTCTTAAAATTCTACGCATAATCTTACCCGAACGCGTTTTGGGCAAACCGCTCACAAACTGAATTTTATCGGGCTTCGCTATTTTCCCGATCTCTTGCACCACCGTTTCCACAATTTCCGCGCGTAACTTATCGGGGTTCGTGGGCGGCTCCTTGGTAATTACATAAGCATATATTCCTTGTCCTTTGATATCATGCGGATAGCCCACTACTGCACTTTCGGCTACGATATGATCATTAGAGTTAATGGCATTTTCAATTTCAGCGGTACCAAAACGGTGACCACTTACATTAATTACGTCATCTACTCTACCAATGATACGGTACATGCCGTTCTCATCACGACGAGCCCCATCTCCGGTAAAGTAATAACCTTCATAATGAGAGAAATAGGTGTTTTTACAACGCTCATGATCGCCATAAGTAGTGCGTAACATACTAGGCCAAGGGAAGCGCATGGCTAAATAACCTTCCTCACCGTTTCCTTCAATTTCCTTTCCTTCTTGATCCAATAATACAGGCTGAATACCCGGTAGTGGATAACCCGCAAAAGAGGGTTTCATGGGACTATGCGCTCCTAATCCCGAAATCATAATTCCACCAGTTTCGGTTTGCCACCACGTATCTACAATGGGACATTTTTCCTTACCTACGTGAATATGATACCATTCCCAAGCTTCCTCATTAATAGGTTCGCCTACGGTTCCTAATGTTTTTAGGGAGTAGAGGCCATAACTTAAAACATGATCCTCCCCTTTAGCCATTAAGGCACGAATAGCGGTTGGCGCGGTATAAAATTGGTTTACACCATGCTTATCGCACACCTGCCAAAAACGACCTGCATCGGGATAAGTTGGAACGCCTTCAAACATTACGGTAGTGGCGCCATTTAATAGCGGCCCGTAAACAATATAGCTATGCCCCGTAATCCAACCGATATCGGCCGTACACCAATACACATCACTTTCATCGTATTGAAACACATTCATAAAGCTGTAGCCGGCATAAACCATATAACCACCACAAGTATGTACTACGCCTTTCGGTTTTCCTGTGCTACCCGAAGTGTATAAAATAAAGAGCATATCCTCGCTATCCATTGGCTCGGCCGGACAAAGCCTATCGGCGGTTGCCAATTCTTCATGCATCCAAAAATCGCGACCTTCTTGCATTTTAACATTCCATTGGGTACGCTCGGCTACTAAAACCGTTTCTACGGAAGTACAAGTTTTAAGCGCCTCATCTACTACTGCCTTGCAAGGAATTTCCTTGGCGCCGCGATACATACCATCGGCGGTGACTACCATTTTACAAGCCGAATCATTTATTCGATCTGCCAAAGCATGAGCAGAGAAACCTGCAAAAACTACCGAATGCACGGCGCCAATGCGTGCACAAGCCAAAACAGTGACTGTTAATTGAGGTATCATCGGCATGTAAATGGCCACACGATCTCCCTTGGTAATGCCATGTTTTTTAAGAACATTCGCGGTTTTACAAACTTCTTCGTGTAATTCACGGTAAGTCATGCGCACAAATCTTTCTTTGGGATCATTCGGCTCCCAAATTAAGGCCAGTTTATTGCCGCGCGACTCTAAATGTCGATCAAGGCAGTTTTCCGTAATATTAAGCTTAGCACCTTTAAACCACTTTATATCAGGACCGTTAAAATCCCACTCTAAGGTTTTATTCCAAGGCGCTTGCCACTGATAATTACTAGCTATTTCGGACCAAAACTCTTCAGGTTTTTCGATGCTTAGTGCATATTGCTCATGATACTCCTCCATGGAGTTAATGCGGTATTTTGCTTTCATATATTCTAATTTGTCTGTTTATAATTGGGATGTATTGCTTCTTTAATTTCTTCTACAATAGTGGGATCATCTATAGTTGAAGGAATGCTAAACTGATCTTCGTTGGCAATCGCTCGGATTAACTTGCGTAAGATTTTACCCGAACGTGTTTTCGGCAAACGCTTCACTTGAACCACCGTTTTTAAGGCCGCTACTGGACCAATTTCCGATCTGATCGAAGATATGATTTCATTACCGATCTCCAAAAAGTTTTGCTGACTCTGCTGCACCACCACTAAAGCCAAGGGAATCTGTCCTTTTAATTCGTCGTTAACTCCTACCACAGCACATTCGGCCACCAAGGGATGCGCGGCTACCACCTCTTCCATTTCTACCGTAGAAAGACGATGACCCGCCACGTTAATTATATCGTCTACCCTTCCGGTGATAAATAGGTAGCCGTCTTCATCTTTAAAACCGCCATCTCCGCTAAAATAATAGCCCGGAAAGCGACTTAAATAACTATCCTTAAAACCTTGATCCTGCTCCCAAAGAGTGGGCAAGCAACCAGGCGGCAGCGGTAGTTTAACTGCTACATAACCCTCGGCACCCGCCGGTTTTTCGTCGCCTTCCTCATCTAAAATTCGTAAATCATAACCGGGAACTGCTTTCGCCACCGAGCCTTCTTTTATCGGTAAAAGCTCTAGCCCAGCTAAATTAGCCAACATAGGCCAACCACTTTCCGTTTGCCACCAATGATCAATAACAGGAATATCCAACTGTTTGCGAGTCCAACTTAAAGTAGCCACATCGCAACGCTCACCCGCTAAAAACTGTAGGCGCAAGGAACTTAAATCGTATGCCTTAATAAACTCGCCATTAGGGTCTTCCTGACGAATGGCGCGAATGGCGGTGGGTGCGGTAAACATCACATTAACCTTATACTCGGAAATTACCCGCCAAAAAGTTGAAGCGTCAGGAGTGCGAATGGGTTTTCCTTCGAAAAGAATGGTCGTAACCCCACTAATAAGTGGTGCGTAAACAATATAAGAATGACCAACCACCCAGCCGATATCGGAAGCCGCCCAAAACACATCGCCGGGCTTCAAACCATAAACTTTTTCCATACTATAACGCAAGGCCACGGCGTGACCACCATTATCACGCACCACGCCTTTGGGCTTACCAGTAGTTCCGCTGGTATATAAAATATATAGTGGATCGGTGGCTTCTAAGGGCGTGCAGCCCACGCTTTCCGCAGATGCAACCATAGTTTCAAAGTCGATATCGTAATCTTTACTCGGCACCAAAGCACCAAGCTTACGCTGAAAGATTACCACATTTTGAACCTTATGTTCTGCCAAAGCCACAGCCTTGTCAACCATAGGCTTATAGGGAATAATGCGATCTACCTCAATGCCGGAAGAAGCGGTTACAATTAGCTTCGGCTTTGCATCATCAATGCGTATAGCTAACTCGTGGGGCGCAAAACCACCGAACACTACCGAGTGAATTGCTCCTAAACGTGCACAGGCTAGCATGGTCATTACGGCCTCAGGAAT
The DNA here is from genome assembly GCA_003045865.1 of Bacteroidota bacterium. Taxonomy (GTDB): domain Bacteria; phylum Bacteroidota; class Bacteroidia; order Flavobacteriales; family Schleiferiaceae; genus Croceimicrobium. The sequence continues at coordinate 20,183 of PZPB01000029.1, forward strand.
CATGGGCATATAGATAACTACCGTATCACCCTTTTGCAGCCCTAGCTTTTTAAGGCCGCCTGCAATTTTCGCCACACGATCGCGCATGTCGCGAAAGGTATAGGCCCGCTTGGTTTGGGTTACGGGCGAATCGTATTGTAGAGCAACTTGATCGGCACGCCCATTTTCTACGTGGTAGTCGAGGGCCAAATAAGCCGTATTAGTATAGGCGCCTTTAAACCAGCGATACAAACCATTTTCGTCGATACTTAAAACCTTATCGGCGGGTTTATACCAGTCGAGGGCTTGCGCCTGAGCCGCCCAAAACCCCTCGGGGTCTGAGATGCTACTTTGATATTCTTCTTGATAATTCATGGTGAGGTGATTAATTCTTTGATCTTTTGTACTAAGTCCTTATTGGAAAAAGGCTTGTGTAGGTATAGGTCAGCACCTACTTCGTAACCTTTTTCTTCGTCGCTTTTTTTGCTTTTCGCAGAAAGGAAAATAACTTTCGGCGCATTTTCCTTGGCTTTGATATATTGGCAAACTTCATAGCCATCCACATCGGGCATCATAATATCCAAAAGCACTAAATCGGGGGAAGAACTATCTACCAAAGCCTTGGCCTCCGATCCATTGCGTGCTATGAAAACCTCGTAGCCTTTGCGTTTAAAAAGATATTCGAGGGACATTAGTATGTTTATTTCGTCATCTACAATCAGAATTTTACTAGACATATTTTAGCTCTTGAGGGGATTTTTAGTATACTGAGGTAAGGTAAAACACAAGCAGGTTTCTCTCTTTGCGGTAGATTCGACCCAAATTTTACCGCGGTGCATTTGCACAATGTTTTTACAAATGGCTAAACCTAATCCGCTGCCCGAAGGCTTGCGACGGGTTTGATCGCGCACTTGATAAAACTTATCGAAAATAATTTCGCGATCTGCAGCGGGAATACCATTACCATTATCGAGAATAGTTACTTTAATACTATCCTCTAATTGAATTGCCGAAGCTCTTACCACACCGCCATCTGCGGCAGCGAACTTTAGGGCATTACCTAAAAGGTTGGTGATAACCTGCGCAATGCGGTCGGCATCGGCATAAGTCGCCTTCAAGGAATCGTCAATTTCACAAGCGAAATCGATGCCCTGCTTAAGCGCCATAGCCTGGTAATTCGCCACGGCATTGCGAATTAAATCGCCCACTTGCACCTTGGTAAGCGACAGTTTTTGATTGCCGCTTTCAAATTTTTCTAAATCGAGAACATTGCTTATTAAACGGGTAAGCCTATCGCAATCGGCCACTATATTATCCAAAAACATTTGCCGTTCGGCTTCAGGCATTTCGGGGTCGTCTTGTAACAATTCTGCCTGCGAGCGAATAGCAGTTAAGGGGGTGCGCAGCTCGTGGGTAACGGTGTATAAAAACTCATCTTTTAGATCGGCAAACTCAAGGAGTTTATCGTTCGCTTCTTGTAATTTTTCGGTGGCTTTTTTTAATTGATCGCTGCGTTTACTGAGCTCTTTATTGAGAAGTAATACCTTTTTACTTTCCTCCAAAATATCGAGTACTTCCCGCTGACCTAGCTCTTCTTTTTGCACTACCGAAGCAATCATAATTTTGGCACTAGCAGGACCAATCGTTTCTGACAAAAGACGTTCGGCATAAGTAATCATACGACCATCGGCCAAGGGAGACGAGAGCCAATTTATATTGTTGAGGCGGGCATAACGTTCTAAAACCTCTTCCGTACGGTGACTGCCTAAAAAGTTAACCAAGAGAGCCTTCATATTGGGAAAAGGTGCGGTACCGCGGTAAAGACTGGGGCTGTTTTCTTTGGTTCCAAACTTATCGGCGGCCACAAAAAGCAAGGCTTGGTTTTGCTCTTCAATGCTCGAATCTAATCGCAGGGAAAGAAAAACAAAAAGAATAGCATTAAAACCTAAGCTTAAAAAGCTCGCGGCCGAAAAAGTTGAAAGCCCCATTCTTGCGGCAATGTTTGCAGCCGAAAAAGAAGAGTTTAACCAATAATGGAGATCTAAAATTTGGGCCAAATTAGGCATCACTAAAAAGTAAAACCAAATAACAAATCCCAAAGTAATACTCCAATAGGCGGCTGGTCTTTTCGCGTCTCGCCAATAAAGGCCCCCTAAAAAAGCGGGTGCAAACTGACTCATCGCTACAAAGGAAATTAAGCCAATGCTCACTAAGGAGTTGCTGAACGCCATAAAGTGATAATAGAGATAAGCGAGAATAATAATTAGGGCAATGGCCAAGCGTCTTAAATTAATGATACGCTGGGTGGCTGGCTTATTTTTCACCGCGAAATAAGGCACCAGAAGATAGGTGCTAATCATATTACCCAAAGCCAAAGTAGAAACGATAATCATAGAAGTTGAAGCAGATAGCCCACCGAGAAAAGCTAAGGTTGCGAGCGCATCTCCCGAAAGGATTTTACTGACACTTAATAGGTAGAAATCGCTATTTACCTCGGGACTTAAAACTTGCCCCATAAAGGCAAAAGGCAAAACGAAAAGATTGATTATTAGCAAGTATAAAGGAAAGAGCCACAATGATTTAGCGATATTCTTTTCGCTGTTATTCTCCACAATTCCCATTTGAAATTGCCGCGGCAGAAGCATAAATGCGAAGGCCGAAATTAATAAGGTACTCATCCACTCGGATCCCTGCGCATCTAGCGAAAGCGACTGAAAGTTTAACCAAGCCTGATCGAACTGAGGGTGTTTTACAAAACTTTTAATGGCGATTATTCCTACCACCACAAAGGCGATGAGTTTAAAAAGGCTTTCAAAAGCGATAGTACCAATTAGTCCCGCTTTGGGGCGATTTCCTTGTACATAACGCGTCCCGAAGGCAATGGTAAAAACGATCATTAAAAGACTGACGTAAAGGGCGGGGTCGGCCGTGCTTAAGCTTGATTTTATTTCGGCTTGCGCCAAGAAGCTAAAACTTTCACTTATCGCCTTAATTTGCAGAGAGATATAGGGTAAAATCCCTAAAAGAGATAGCATGGCAACTAAGGCACCGAGGGACTGACTTTTACCGTAGCGGGCGGCAAGAAAATCGGCCAAGGAGCTTATGCCCTGACTATTTTTAAGGCGAAATAATTTTTTAGAAACGGGGTACCAGAGGAATAAAGCTAAGGTGGGGCCGAGATAAATTAAAATAAAACTTAGTCCTGAATTGGCGGCTCTACCGATACTACCGTAAAAAGTCCAAGCGGTGCAATATACAGCGAGGGCCAAGGCGTAAACATAAGGCATCCAAGGTTTAAAAACGCTGCTGCTAAGTTTGCGCTCGAAAAACCAGCCCGCTAAAAATATGAGCAAGAGGTATAAAATCCCTACGATTACTAAAGTGTAAAACATCTATTTCTCTTCCAATCTTTTAGACCATTTATATAGATAGGCAATCATAATTACCCACAAGAAAAAGAGATACAGGCTGTAAGCCCAAAGGGAAGAAAAGAAGCCCAAAAAAAGCGGTGATAAGAGCAAAACCAAGCAAAAAACTAGCAATGCATTGAGAGCGTAAACCTTTTCCATTCTTCAAATTAAGCTTTTTCTATTTAAATACCCGAGTTCGATGTAAAATTAGGCCTCAGACCTCTTATAAATAGTGGGTTTAAAGCCGAAGCGGTGAAGCAATAGCGGGCTATTGAGAACTGCGAAGGCGCAAAAACTGCTTTTTAAAAGAGACTTAGCAGTGTTTTTTTTATCAAAATAAAACTCCTACATCTAGCTCATTGGCCGCAGCCCGCTGCAGCTAACAGATCTAGATTGGCCTTTTCCTTTTCTTGAAAATCTGAGGCTCTAATTTTAGGTTAAACTCAGCTTTAAACCACACTGACCAAAATCAGAAAAAAGGGCTGCCCGCAGACAGCCCTAATATTATGATTATTTAATGCGCAACCGCATCGCCAGCACCAGAGGGAATGCGAATTTCCTCTACTAGCTCTTGTACCTCTGCGGGAGTTTCGGGAGTAAATTTCATGACCACAACACTTACAAAGAAGTTAACCAGCATACCCACTGTTCCGAATCCTTCGGGTGAAATACCAAACCACCAGTCTTCCTTGCCTCCACCGCCAAATAGGTCGAACTTGAATTTAAGGATGTAAAAAATGGTAATCAGCAAACCACTTACCATACCAGCAACGGCACCTTCCTTATTCATCTTCTTGTAGAAGATTCCCAAAATAATTGCAGGGAAAAAGGAAGCGGCGGCCAAGCCAAAGGCCAATGCTACCACGGCGGCGACATAATCGGGAGGATGAATACCAAAATATCCAGCTACAATTACCGCAACGAAAGCTGATAGACGGGCGGCCAATAATTCGCCACGATCGGAGATATTGGGTCTTAATTGTTTCTTCAATAAGTCGTGTGAAATAGAAGTTGAGATTACCAAAAGCAAACCGGCCGCAGTTGATAATGCCGCCGCTAAACCACCCGCTGCTACTAAGGCAATTACCCAAACGGGAAGGTTGGCAATTTCTGGATTAGCCAGAACGATGATGTCACGATCTACGAACAATTCGTTTTCGTTGGTCATATCAGGATTGGTCACAATTTGGTTTCCTTGCGCACCAACTGCACCTGCAAATAATGGGGCTTTACCCTCAACTGCGCTACCCGGGCGATATTGCACCAGGCCGTCGTTATTTTTATCCGTCCAAGCTAAAAGATGGGTTTTTTCCCAGTTTCCTACCCAAGAAGGTAAATCGCTATAGGCCTTCCCTTCTACAGTTTGAATTAAGTTGGTGCGAGCAAATACTGCAATGGCAGGAGCGGTAGTATATAAAATCGCGATAAAAGCTAAAGCATAACCGGCAGACTTACGCGCATCGCGCACTTTGGGCACGGTAAAGAAACGTACAATTACGTGGGGTAAACCAGCGGTTCCTAGCATAAGGGCAGCGGTAATAAAGAATACATCAATTTTATCTTTCGAGCCATCGGTATAGGCCGCAAAGCCTAATTCTGTATTAAGTTGGTTTAGCTTTTCCAGCAGATATGTACCATCGGCCACTTTAGCCCCCATGCCAATTTGTGGAATAATATTACCTGTCAGCATCATAGAGATAAAAAAAGCAGGCACCATAAAGGCGAAGATTAACACTACATATTGGGCTACTTGAGTGTAAGTAATCCCTTTCATACCGCCGAGTACGGCGTAAATTAAAACAATAATCATCCCGATGATTACGCCGGTATTTACATCTACCTCTAGGAAACGTGAAAACACTACTCCTACTCCACGCATTTGTCCGGCCACATAGGTGAAGGATACAAATAAGGCGCAGATGATAGCTACGGTACGAGCTACATTGCTGTAGTAACGGTCGCCAATAAAATCGGGAACGGTAAATTTCCCAAACTTACGTAGATAGGGCGCTAAGAGAAGGGCGAGCAAAACATAACCGCCCGTCCAACCCATAAGGTAAACCGAGCCATCGTAACCCTGGGTGGAAATCAATCCCGCCATGGAGATAAAAGAGGCGGCACTCATCCAGTCGGCCGCCGTGGCCAAGCCATTAGCCAAAGGCGAAACTCCGCCACCAGCAACATAAAATTCTTTGGTAGAACCGGCTCTACTCCAAATGGCAATACCGATATAAATAGCAAAGGTGATCCCTACAATTATGTAGGTCATAACTTGAATATCCATAATTTTTTTGCTTTAAATATTATTTTTCTGTGTAACCGAATTTGGCGTCTAACTGATTCATTTTACGCACGTAAACAAATATTATAATCACAAAAGTGATAATGGATCCTTGCTGTGCAAACCAAAAGCCGAGGGGAAAACCACCCAGTTTAAACTGGTTAAGGAAATCGACAAAAATGATTCCTGCTCCGTAGGAAACTAAAAACCAAATACTGAGTAAAATGGCTAAAAGTTTAAGATTGGCGCGCCAGTATTTATGCGCTTTGGTGTGATCTTTCATAGAAATATTATTAAAATTGATTGAAGTTGAATTGAAATAGAGGTAAATGAGTGATTCTAATTATAGGTAGATCATCGCCTGAAGGGTCACTTCTGGCTTATACTCGATCGCGTCGAGATTGGTGAAGTCGGGACGATGACGGTAGTTTAAAGTTAGCTTGGAATGATGACCCGCTAAGAACATATTCAGTCCTAGATCGAAAACCGTAACGGGAACTTGATTGCCATTACTATCTTTCAAACCTTCGAAATCGCTGTAAATAAAAGCGGCATAGGGTTGCCAAACCATTTGCTCATTTTTCTTCGGTAGCATATAGCCCACTTGCGTGTAGATGCTTGTACCGGTTCCTAGGGTTGGAAAAGAGTTTCCGCGTAAGCTACCAGCTACAGTAGAACCATCGGCAGGATTGAGAATACCAATGTTGCGTACATTATTAGGGCCGAAATCGTTGAAATAGGCCGCAGCATAAGCCGTTATTGCACCACCTTTTTTAAGGGGCATATCCAAAAAGGCATCTACCGAAAATAGATTCATATCGTGTAAAACGGTGTCGCCCGTAGCATTGGTAGCCCACATCGCTTCATTGTTATTAATAAAGCCTGCGCCGATATTAAAGACCTTTTTGGTGCCGAGATAAGAACCAACGCGATAGGGCAAAAGATTACTTTCCGCATCCCAAAACTCATATTGAAAATAACCTTCCAATACTTTGGATACATTACCAGGATTGTAATTTGAGCGCTCTAAGGCAATTGTATTTCCCGTATTCGTTTCAAAAGGGTCATTCACCGCCACTTGGTAGGCTAATTTGCCAAATTTACCTTTGGCGAAAATTCCCAGCTTACGGGCAAACTGGTCCGTTGCTTCAATGGTAGCCCAGTTTAAAATGGGCGCATCCATAGTCATTAAGTTTAGGGTAGAAGCGTTGGTTAAGCGGCTTAAGCCATTCCAGTAATGCAGTCCAGCACCTAGATGTAAATATTTTGAAAAAACGGTGTAATCTAACCAAGCATCATGCATGTAAAGCTGGGGCTTCTTCCCGTCGGTGCCAAGATAGCCGCCGCTCATCGCATTTTGATTATTAATACCAAAGTGGGTTAAGATTAAGAAACGCTTATCAAGCTGGGCGTACATTAAAAAACGTGAACGACGCAGCCCCACATCGGTAGTTGCATCTTGAGCCTGCCCCACCCGCGTACTACCATTATTGTTTTGGTTGTAACGCAGCCACACTTGGTGCCAGGTAATAAAGCGAAAATACTTGTCGCCCTTATCATCGAGCTTTACTTTAAGGCCGCCATTGTACTCACTATAGCCTTGGGAGAAGGCTAAACCACTAGTAAATAGTGTAATAAAAATGATTAGTATTGTTTTTTTCATCAGTTTGGATTTGGTTGCATCCGAAAAGAAACCTCTCTTTTCGTTTCTCGAAGGTTCGGATTAAAATGCAAATCCAAAAAATGAATATAGTTAACTGCTAAGTTAGATATACTTCCTAGTATTTATCAATCTTTGAAGCGCTCCCAGCGGATAAGCATATACTTATCACCAAGCTCGGTAAGCACCATTCCAGCCCCTTTTAAATTAAGCGGATCACTGTAATATTTAATCAGCTCTGAATGGGTTAAAATCTTGTAAGTTGGATGATAGGCAAGGTTTTCGGGCCGCTTCACCTTATGCTGTTTTACCCAGTTTATTACACTTACGTGGGATACTCCCAGGATGCGTTCAATTTCTCGGTAAGACAATCCTTCTAGGTAAAGCTGTAGAGCTTTAGTTACATAGTAATCATCGATGCGCTTACCTTTTCTTTCGACGGTAAAATGATAATTGCACTGCTTGCAACGATAGCGTTGTCGCTTTTTAACCACGCCACTCTTAACCGATTGGTCGCCTCCACAGCTAGGACAAATACGTTCCATATTAAAATAAATATACCTTTTTAGCAAAGATATACCAATTTAGCAAATAAGTGTTAAGACTACATTTATTTTGAGAGAAGATGAGATTGAAAATAAAACGAGCTGCGTTTAGGCACAAAAAAAGCCCCCACATGGTGGAGGCTCTAATCAACTATGTTTTAAGCTTCGCTTAGAAAGGATATTTATTCTCCTCAATTAGTTTCGCGGCAATGCGACGACGCAGTTCTTTAACATTTAAAGGATTAGCCGCTTTAGTAAAGCGCTTTAAGCCCATTAACATCATGCGTTGCTCATCGCCTTCAGCAAAACTGTAAATAGCTTCACGTCCTGCTCTGCCCACATTTTCCATGGCATTGTGTAAGTATAAACGTGCCATGTCAATTTCTACCGAAGCATTCTCTTCACCTTTATTCTTCGCTACTTTTTCGGCTCTAAGAATACCACTCTCGGCGGCGTAAATCTCAATTAGCATATCCGCAGCGTTCATAATAATCTCCTGCTCGTCTTCGAGGCCCATCCCAAAAGTTTCTACCGCTTTACCGGCCACCATTAGCACTGACTTTTTAAGCTTTACGATAATCTCTTTTTCTTCCGTAAATAAGACGCTATAGTCAGGAGTATCGAAAGATGGAATATCCATTAACTCACCGGCTACGGCCATAGCAGGAGTCATTAAATCCATTTCGCCTTTCAAAGCCTTTTTGAGTAGCATGGCTACACTATGTAAGCGGTTAATTTCGTTGGTACCTTCGTAGATACGTGCAATACGAACATCACGATAAGCAGATTCTAGAGGGGCATCGGCACTGTAGCCCATACCACCATACATCTGTAAACCTTCGTCTGAAACGTAGCTACCCACTTCTGAGCCCAATACTTTAAGGATGGCACATTCGATAGCGTATTCCTCTACTCCTTTTAGCTTAGCTATTTTGGGCTCCATACCCTGCTCTTGTAAGCGAATGATATGGTTTTCGATATCTTGTCCAGCGCGGTAAACAGCACCTTCTGCTACCCAAGTGCGGGTAAGCATTTCCGCCATTTTAAACTGCAAGGCACCAAAAGAAGAAATGGCAACACCAAATTGCTTGCGCTCATTAGCATAGGAAACCGAGTGAGTAATTACACGACGGGCAGCATCCATACAGGCTACCGCTAATTTTATACGACCGTAATTTAAAGAGTTCATGGCGATTTTAAATCCACCATTGCGCTCGCCTAAAAGTGCTAACGCATCTACTTCACAGTCGTTAAAGAACACTTGGCGGGTAGAGCTTGCGCGGATACCCAGTTTATTTTCTTCCTCTCCGAAACTCATTCCCGGATTACCTTTTTCAACGATGAAAGCAGTAAGGTATTGATCACTTTCTATGCGTGCAAAAACGGTAAATACATCGGCAAAGCCCGCATTTGAAATCCAAATTTTTTGTCCGTTTATTTTATAGGTCTTACCATCAGCACTCAACTCGGCTTTAGTCTTTCCGGAGTTAGCATCAGAGCCAGCTCCTGGCTCGGTAAGGCAATAAGCACCCATTAATTCGCCCGTGGCGAGGCCCGGAAGGTATTTCTGACGTTGGTCTTCGTTACCATATAATAGGATGGGCAGAGTACCAATTCCGGTATGTGCACCAAAGGCGGTAGATAAGGAACCAGAAACTCCTGATATGCGATCGCAAACCAACATGGAAGTATTAAAATCCATTCCTAAACCACCGTAGGCCTCCGGCACTGAAATCCCTAACAAACCAAGCTCTCCAGCTTTTTTCATGATCTCCTCGGTGAAGGCATAATCTTTATTCTCGAAGCGTTCGCGATGCGGTAAAACTTCTTTTTCAATAAAGTCGGTGGTGGCTTGCGCCATCATTCTTTGCTCTTCGGAAAAATCTTCGGGGGTAAAAACTTCATCCATTTCTACGGGACGAATTAAAAACTCGCCACCCTTAAGGAATTCTTTTGCTAGAGTATCTGCCATGGTTTAATTTTTTGGATTGCCTCAAAAGTACTAAAATTTATTATGCATGCATAGTTAATTGATTATTTTTTTGAATAGCCAATCAATAATTTTCGACAGGCGGAATCCCCGCGCCAGGGATTGCATGGAAAACCCGCCAGCTAAAAACTTAGCGAGCAGTAAAGGCGCGGCGACCATAGGAAGCCCCGCCAGCACGTTGCGAGATTAGATTTTAGCTGGGGGATTTGGAAGAAAAGCCTCTAACCTATCATATAACTAAACTGTTTTGATGCTGATAATCAGACAACAGCATTTGA
>PZPB01000129.1 GCA_003045865.1 Bacteroidota bacterium
CAGCTCGACTTTAAATTTAGAATAGACAGCAGCACAAAAATTGCGCGCACCCTATCCTCTTTTGCCAATTGTGAAGGCGGCCGCTTGTTAATTGGCGTAAAGGATAATGGCAAAATCACGGGTATAAACCCAGAAGAAGAGTATTTTATGATAGAGGGCGCGGCGGAATTATACTGCGAGCCTAAAGTGAAATTCGATTATCAAGTTTATGATATTGAAGAAAAATACGTTTTAGTCATCTATATAAAAAGCTCAGAGGATCGTCCGCATTTTGTAAAAGAAAACACTGGCAAATCGCTAGCTTATATTCGTCAGCACGATGAGAATTTTGTTGCTAACCGAGTATTGCTGCGCTTTTTACGTGATCGCAGTCCCAGTAATGAGCGAAAAAACTTGGTAGCCTATGGCCCAGCCGAACGAAGCTTATTCGATTATTTAAGCAGTAATGAAGACATTAGCGTGAGTAAGTTTTCACGCCTCGCGAAAATTCCTCTAAACAAGGCCGAGAAAATCCTTGCCCTCTTTCTAAAATGGGAGGTTATCGATTTTGAAACTACCGATAAGGGCATTCGCTTTTTTTTAAAGGATAATTAAAAGGCCTTGAGCTTCTTTTTGAAGATCAAACATTCAAGTTTCCTTCCATCAAAACAGAGCCTGGTAAGGCATTATCGAAAAACTTCTTTAAGCTAATCATCTGCCTGCGAGCGCGTTTCTTGCCCCAATAACCCGCTAAAAATACCGTAATTGCAAAGAATACGGAAGACGGTATTAACCAAAAACCCCACATATCTTTACCAAGGCTAAACTGAGAATAGCTCAAAATAAAACCTCCAAAAAGCATAATAGCTGCTAGGCTGTAGAGAAACATGAAAAACGTCCACACAGCGGCGGCCGGGCCAATCACCACGCGAATTATCGTTCCCTCCCCTTCTACTTGTTCTTCAAAATTTAAGTCCATTTCGGGCGACCATAAATGCTTGATAGGCTTTTTGTAAGAAAAGATAAGGTGCCCATGCGTCCTTTTAAATTTCAAAGGCCATTTATCCGGCTCATTTTCAATTGCCTGACGTAAACTTTTATTTAGGTCGGCGACCTTGCGGTGATTGTTAAATTTATAACGTGGTCTTATTTCGTATTCAGACATGAATAGCGGTTTGGAGGTATGGAGTAAAATTAGCAATAGATTTCCATGTCTGCGCTGCTTGAGCAAAAAAAGCCAATACCTTTGTAAAATAGCCATATGCCGAACACATTTACCAAAGAATTAAGGGTTAGTCCCAAGCACATCGATGATTTACAGCATGTTAATAATGTGGTGTACTTGCAATGGGTTCAGGATATTGCAGCAGAGCACTGGTTTTCTGCTAGTGCTAATCTGAAACTCCTTAATCTAGTTTGGGTGGCACGCGATCATCACATTGAGTACTTCGCCCCCGCCCTTTTAGATGAAGACTTAGTTATAAAAACCTTCGTGGATAAAATGGAAGGCGTCAGTAGCTTTCGTAGTGTGGAGATTTATAAGGCAGACAAAATCATTTGTAAATGCAATAGCCGCTGGATTTTAGTAGATAAAGAAAGTATGCGTCCCTGCCGCGTTCCCCAAGAAATTTGCGATTTATTTTTATGAATAATACCGAAAGAATTAGTCGCGATTTAGCGATAAAAAACCACCAAGTAGATAGTGTTTTAGAGCTTTTCAAGGAAGGGGCCACCATTCCCTTCGTGGCACGCTATCGCAAAGAGCAAACCGGCGGATTGGATGAAATAGCTTTAGAAGCCATTCAAAAAAGCGAGCAGTACTATATTGATTTAAGCAAACGCAAAGAATTTATACTTAGCAGCATTAACGAGCAGAATAAACTCGACGATCAACTTAAAGAGCGCATCGAAAACTGCTGGGATATCAAAGAGCTGGAGGATTTATACCTTCCTTATAAAAGCAAGAGAAAGACGAAGGCAGACGATGCACGTGCCAAGGGTTTAGAGCCTTTAGCTGGTCGTTTAATGAAAGAAGACCTGAACGATGCTGAAAGCTTCGCCCAGCAATTTGTAACAGGTACAGTCGCTAGTGCAGATGAGGCTTTACAAGGTGCACGCGATATTATGGCGGAATGGATGGCTGAGGGTCCGCAATTGCGTAAAAGCCTGCGTAATCTCTTTCAGAGAAAGGCCATTTTGGAAACCAAGGAAACCAAAACCGAGCATGCCGACCGGGAGAAGTTTCGCGATTATTTCAATTACCAACAAGAAAGTAGTCGCATTCCCAGTCACCGCATGCTGGCACTTTTACGAGCCGATAAGGAAAAGATTATTCGCATCACTTGCCGTCCCGAGGAAGAAGATGCCCTCTTTTTAATGGAACGTCTTCTTATTCAGGCTAATAATGAGGCTTCCAAGCAGAAGTATCTGGCTTTAGAAGATGCTTACAAAAGACTTTTACGCCCCTCTTTAGAGAATGAGTTATTAAAAGACTTAAAACAAAAAGCTGACAAGGAAGCTATTGCTGTTTTTGCAAAAAATTTAGAACAGCTTTTAATGAGTTCCCCTTTAGGGGCTAAGCGTATATTGGGCATTGATCCTGGTTTTAGAACGGGTTGTAAAACGGTATGCTTATCCGAACAAGGCGATTTGCTTCACAATGAAACCATTTTCCCACATGCTTCATCTGCCAGCGAGCGCAGTAAAGCGATGAGTAAGGTTTCGCAATTAGTAGAAGCGTATAAAATTGATGCGATAGCCGTTGGAAATGGTACGGCGGGGAGAGAAACGGAAGAGTTTTTAGAGCAAATCCAGTATCGCCGCAAGGTTAGCATTTACTCGGTAAATGAAGCTGGTGCTTCTATTTACTCCGCTTCACCCATTGCACGCGAAGAATTTCCAAATTATGACATCACCGTTCGAGGCGCGGTTTCTATCGGTCGTCGCCTGATGGACCCTTTGGCTGAATTGGTGAAAATAGATCCAAAATCCATCGGTGTAGGACAATATCAGCATGACATAGGTCAAAAGGAATTGCAAGAATCCTTAGATAATACCGTAATGCGCGTGGTAAATCAAGTGGGTGTTGATTTGAATACGGCGAGCAGTCATCTTTTGCAATATATCTCGGGCCTTGGTAAAAAGTTAGCAGAAGAAATTATCAGTCACCGCCAAGCCATTGGCGGTTTCAAGAAGCGCTCGGAGCTTATGAAAGTTAAAGGCCTGGGTGCTAAGGCATTTGAACAATCGGCAGGATTTTTAAGAATTACTCAGGCCGAGAACCCCTTAGACAGTACTGCGGTTCACCCCGAGTCCTACCCTATTGTAAAGTCTATGTCGCAAAGCTTAAAACTTAGTTTAGAAGAGCTGATTAAGAGTAAAGAGCAATTAGAAAAGATTAAAGCGAAGGACTATATAAACAGTAGTTTTGGTGAGGTTTCGGTGCAAGCCATTTTAGAAGAACTGAAAAAAGTAGGTCGAGATATTCGCGGCGCGGTTAAAGCCTTTTCATTTGATCCACGTTTGCGCAAAATTGAGGACGTTCAGGTTGGAATGATATTACCAGGCATCGTTAGCAATATCACTAATTTCGGGGCTTTTGTAGATATAGGTGTTAAGCAAGATGGCTTAGTACACGTGTCTCAATTGGCCAATCGTTTTGTAAAGGATCCCTTAGAAGTAGTGCAATTACAAGAACAAGTAAGGGTAAAAGTACTCGAGGTAGATGCGAATAAAAAACGGATACAACTTTCTATTAAATTGGCCGAATAATTACTCACAATATGGAAAAGGGATTGGAGCCAATAGACGATAATTTGGAGCTAGTATAAAGACGCAGCTTTGGACGTTTCTAATTGTCCAATATGTTTTCTTGGATTTTAGATGGCTTCAGTATGGATCACTGAGCTTTTTATACTAGCAAAAACCTTTTTTATCGCCCGGGCGAAATGTTAAGAAGCTCTCTTTATCAAGGCCGACTAGATTTCACCCCACCGATTCGATTGTTACTAGTTACCACTACCCTTGTATTGATTGCCTTTAAATATTCATCGGTTAATCAGTTCACTATCGAAACACTTAAAGGTCCTGATAGTAGCCTTTCTAGTGGCGAAGCCTCTACTTATGTCATGAAAATGTTGGAGGATTATACCAATGTAGTTCTTTGGCTATTTATTCCATGTATGGCCTTTTTTAGCTGGTTGTTTAACCGAAAAAGTGGCTATAACTATGCAGAGAACCTAGTGCTTAACACCTATTACACCGTTTTTGTAAATATTATTTTTGTGATGTTTATGGCTGATAGGTGGCTCAATGAATCTTTTTTAATGGCAATATATTTAATCGCAAGCACCTTTCATTATATGCTCTGTCTTAGAGGACTGTTTCAAATTTCATGGCTAAAAAGTCTTTGGCAAACAATTCTAATATTTCTGATCACTTTATTTTTTTACTCTATCATTATCACAATAGTGATCGGTATTGTAATCGCTTATTCAACTAATGAGGGACAAATATCTAATTAACAGGAATTAAGCTTGTAATGGGTACGCGCTCTTTAAGGCGCCCTTCTATAAAAGCACGATTTAAAATTCCTTCAATTAGTTTATCCTCTTCATCTTGCGTTGGAGCGTAAGGCGTTTTTAAATCTATCTTGTTAAAATAGGCAATTCCGTTCCACCAAAAGGCATTCCAACCGCTGCGATAGTTTTTAATTAAATCGTAGCTTGACATACCCGTTTCACGGTAAACTAATTTGGAAAGAATTTGCCCTTCATTATGAGTAAGTTTGACCATTTCATCTTCAAACTCATCTTTTAAATAATCGTTAAACTCCTTAATTAGCTTTTTGCGTTTTCTTTTACTCTTGCCTACCAAGGTCAGATTAAGGCTATCCAACTTATTTCCGGCAATAACGGCATAAGGATAGACCTTCATCACCTTGCGCTTCAAAATGAAATAGCGCCTACGTGCCTCATTGCTATTAAAAGTAGGCTTGTCTACTAATAAAACTTCGTCCAAAACGAAAATGGGGATGGTATCCCCATCTACAATTATGGCGTCCATTATATTATTTCGATTCTTACTGGCGTACTGTATAATGCTATCTTTTTGTGCAAATACAGAACTGCCGAAGAATAAAAAAACGATGGCTATTACAATTTGCCTCATACTCTATTTGCCTTCCATTTACTTGCCTTAGCAGAGTTACCCTCTGATTGCATTGCAGCCTTGCTTTCTTTGTTTCCTGCTAGTAGGTGAGCAACGATCATGGCAGCGATATCTTCATTACCATTTGTTGTTTTATCTAAAAGCTCGGGGGAGAAATGTTTATTGACGAAATGTGTATCAAAATTACCTGAGATAAAAGCCTCGTGTTCCATTACAAACTTCGCAAACTCCATGGTGGTACTTAAACCCACAATTTTATAGTCTTCAATGGCTCTAATCATGCGTAAGCGAGCTTCTTCACGATCTTTACCATAAGTAACTAATTTAGAAATCATTGGATCATAATAGATGGGGATATCCATCCCTTCTACAAAGCCATCATCAACGCGTACGCCCACTCCATGCGGACGTTTGTATACCCTTAGGTTTCCAATATCGGGCATAAAGTTTTCGCGAGCATTCTCGGCATAAACGCGCACTTCAATTGAATGTCCGTTAATTTTAAGATCCTCTTGGCTAAAGGAAAGTTTTTCACCACGCGCTACTCTAATTTGTTCTTTTACGAGATCTATACCAGTTATCATTTCGGTTACGGGATGTTCAACTTGCAGACGCGTATTCATTTCCATAAAATAGAAATTGTGTTGCTCATCCATAATAAACTCTACCGTTCCAGCGCCAATATAGTCGCAGGCACGCGCCACATCTACCGCCTTCGCTCCCATCTCCGCTCTTAACTGCTCACTAATTATGGGCGATGGAGCTTCTTCAATTACCTTTTGATGGCGACGTTGAACGGAACACTCACGCTCGAAAAGATGTACACGATTACCATGCGTATCACATAAAACTTGCACTTCAATATGGCGAGGTGAACCCACATATTTTTCAATAAAAACGGCACCATTGCCAAAAGCACTTTTTGCTTCAGATATGGCAGAATGGATTTGCTCTTCTAATTCCTCCTCTTTTTCGACTACGCGCATTCCTTTACCACCGCCCCCTGCGCTAGCTTTTATTAATACCGGAAAACCAATTTTACGGCAAATATCAATGGCTTGTGTTGGGTCGTCAATTGCTCCTTCTGTACCAGGAACTAAAGGAATATTAAAAGATTTAGCCGCTTCTTTCGCAGAGAGTTTATCCCCCATTATTTTCATTGAATCGGCGCTAGGGCCAATAAAGGTAATGCCCGCATCTTGCACCGACTGGGCAAATACACCATTTTCACTTAAAAAACCGTAACCCGGGTGAATCCCATCTACCTTGAGTTGTAGCGCGAGTTCAATAATTTTATCACCCAAAAGATAGCTTTGCGAAGAAG
>PZPB01000030.1 GCA_003045865.1 Bacteroidota bacterium
AGTCGACTAAAAATTTAAATTCTTTTTGCATATTAGTTTAGTGGCCAGTTGTCGTGATGCTTACTATAACCAGCCAGTTAAATATTATAGTTCCAAAATATCGTTTATTTAGCTTTCAAATGAACTCATTGAGACAAAGTTACAGGTGCTTTGCTTTTATTGTGTAGTAAGTTTCTATGCTAATACCTTTAGGATTGCTGATTGCTACCTGAACCCACTTTAGCATCTCTTTAGTGGCTTGAAATATCCCAGTTGTCTATCAATCTTACCTGTTTCAATATTCTCTAGAACAGCACTTTCTTCCATTACAATAACCGCTGATTTAGTGTTGCTTCCTCTCCCTGACTTCTGGGGTTTTCCATTCTCTGTGTCCTCTAGAGCAAAATAACCCTCATCGGATTCGATCATTCCTTGTAGAGTATAGCGAGCGTCTCTTTCACCCTTCGCTGCTCTGCGTAATTTATGAACCATTGCCCATACTGGTTCGTTCCGCTTAAGACCTAACTGACGCTGAATCTCTTTTGACGAAAATCCTTTTTTATCGTGCCCATCAAAAGAATAGTCTTGTACCATGTTAAAAAAGAGATATTTGAGTTTTTCATAATGGTACCACTACGCAATGATAGCCTAGACTTACACGATTTATATTGATAGCTCCATTTGCTCTTAAGCCAATAATGATCTGTTCCAATGCATCTGTGACAAATAACACCTTCCTTATCACCTTGCTTCTTGAAATATAATCTCCAACTTTCCTTATATTTAAAATGAACTCTAAAACTAAATATATCCATAACTAAACAACTCATTATTTGCAAAATATACGAATTATTTATGGAGACATGACTAATCACGTACATGCAAGATCCTTTTATGAAGTCTTATTGGCCCATGGAAAAGTACCATATTTCGATTGAATATTTAGGAACTCACAGAAAATCTGGAAGGCTTTATTATCATTTAAGTTCAACACCAACAGTTGCTCTGGATTCGCTTTGAAAAATTTCTGAACATCACGATTATGCTTTTCATAAACCTGAATTTTCCTTTCACGGTTCTCATATTCTGTTTGTATACCATAAATAAACTGATGCACACGATAAGTCCATCCTAGATTGCAATACTCATCATATTTCAGTTCCTCTAAGTTGGGCAAAGCTCCTTTGCGTTTAATCGTAAAATTAAACTGCGACTCCAGCCACTGTTCGGAGGAGTCCCTTACTGTGAGAATAAACTTTGCTTTGGGAAACTTTTTATAAAGTGGCACATAAATACCCGGAAAACTAAATGGGCTATCTTGAAAAGCCCGAGCACCGTTGCAATATTTATAGATGGAATCGAGCTTACCCGAAATATAATCATCTGCCAATTGCTCCGCTTTAAGCTGATTCCCAACTAAAACACCTTCTCTTGCTAAAGCCCGATTAATTGAAGTAGTTCCGGTTTTATTAAAACCAATACAGAAAATCTTCGGTTGATACCGATCGTACAAACAGTAGTACCACCAATAAAGATGTTTCTTAATAAATTTCTTGAGCCCAATTATTAGAGAATGCAAGGAAATACTTCTTAATTAATTTTGAGTGCTGGCACTCCAAAAACCGTTGTTCTTGCCACTACATGTTTAATCGCGAGGCTTTGCGCACCAACCTTAGCATAGGCTCCCACTTTCACCTGAGGAAGAATACTACACCTGGTGCCTGTAAAACCACCTTCATCAATAAGAACTCCACCGCCCAGAAAACTGTAAGCACTAAGGTGGGAGTACATTCGACAATGGGAATCATGACCCACAGTGGAAAAAGCCTGTACCGTAACAAAATCCTCAAGAATAACATCATTACTAATAATACAGTATGGCTGAATAATTATTCCGATACCAAAGTTCACGTTATCGTGAATAATGCTTGTAGGATGAATTAAATTCGTGAATTGACCGCCCTTAGCTACAACAAGGTCGATGTACTTCTTTTTATATTCTGGAATACCCAAGGCACATACAAAAAGGTCTCTATCCTGAGGCTCATAAGCTTCCACTGATGAAATAACAGGAAGATGATAGGTTTCTTCTATAATCGCACTAGACTTGTCATCTAAAAATCCTCCGATTTCCCATTCTTTGCCATATTCCGCACATTGCTTGGCCAAGCTCAATACTTCGCGACCCAAGTTACGAGCACCTATGATTATTAATCTTTTCACAATTTTAAAATTCTAAAATACATGCACCCCATGAAAACCCAGTACCAAAAGCAGCTAAAAAAACTTTATCTCCTTTTTTCAGCCTCCCTTCTTTTTCGGCCTCCTTCAGGGCAATTGGAATTGAAGAGGCTACTGTATTCCCTGTTTTCTCGATGCAAAAGTAAAACTTCTCTTTTGGGATCTTAATGAATTTCCTCAACTGTTCCAGCATAAAGCCATTGGCCTGATGAAAAACGAATAAATCCATATCATCGATACTTGAATTAGCCTTCGTTAAAACACTTTTCACTAAAGGTGGAACTGTATTAAGGGTAAATTTAAATACCTCAGGGCCATCCATAAAAAGATAGTTACGATCAAAAACGTTCCCATATTGGTCTTGGCTCTCGGTGGATTCGGAAAAACTGGGCTGCCTCATTCCGCCCCGATGCATGATAATACTAGAGCCGCCACCCCCATCTGTACCAAGCATAAAGTTACTGGGTTTACACACTCCCTCGTCTGCGCTTAGCAAGGTTGCTGCCGCAGCATCTCCAAATAGTGTAAGATTGCCCTTGTCCTTTTCGTTTATAAACTTGGTAATGGTTTCGCTGGTAATTAACAATACATTCTTAGCTAAACCGGTATCAATGAAACTATTGGCCATAGCTAAACCATAAACATATCCACTGCATCCTAAATTATAGTCAAAAGCGCCAATATCCTTGCGTAAACCCAATGCATTCTGTACAATGCAGGAATTATTGGGGAAATTGTAATCTGGGCTAACGCTGCAAATTATCAAAAAATCGATCGTTGAACGATCAATCGAATACTCCAAAAATAACTTTTCGGCAACCTTAATAGCCATGTCGGAAGAAAGCTCATTCTCTGCGCTAATTCTTCTTTCGGCTATACCAGTTTTACTGGCAATTTTCTCTACCGGCCACTCAGGAAACTGAGCGCTGATATCCGCATTAGTTCTCACCTTTTCAGGTAAATAAATAGAAATTTTATCGATAAAAGCCATGTGTATAATTTAAGATTGAGCACTTAATCCGCCATCTACTACTAGGCGAATTCCGGTAACCCAGTTACTTGCATCGGAAAGTAAATATTGACAGGCCAAAGCAACATCAATGGGGTTTCCATAACGGCCTAAAGGATATTTACGCATATCCATTTTCAGAGCGTCATCGGATACTTGCAAGCGTAAGCTATCTATGGCTTCCGTTTCCACCATACCTGGTGCTATGGTGTTTATGCGCACTTTTGACCTACCCAACTCAATGGCCAAAGAACGCACTAAACCCTCTATGGCCCCTTTACTACTGCCATAAATACTTCCGCCGACGGTGCCACTTGAAGCACTAGTAATGGATGATATTATAACAATGGAGGCCGGTTTGCTTAACTTTTTATTTTTGACTAGTTTATGAATCAATTGAGTTGGAGCAAAATAATTAACCTCCATCATAGTTCGAATCGACTCCTCAGTTTGATACCTAAAAGGCAGCAGTTGCACTAGACCCGCACAATGCACTAGGCCTTCTATTTTTGAAGACTTTTCTGCAATATTTTCTATACAGGTTTCGTCAGTTAAATCACCTACCACAAAATCGTGCCCTGCCCCATGTAATGAAGCAAATGTCTCCTTCAACCGTTGCTCATCCCTGCCATTTATAAGCAGAGAAGCCCCTTCTAAAGCCAAATGAATTGCTACAGCTTTACCGATCCCAGAAGAGGCACCTGTTACAAGAATTTTCTTATCAACTATTTCAAAATACTGAGCCATTAATCTTTAATTAAAGTGTTTCGGCCCTGTTACAGTTAGGCACTAAAGTAGATGGTAATTCCCATGGTAACTCACGGCATCATCGGTAATCCAAGGCAACATCTTACGATCGTCTTTGATGTAATTTATAACTTCACAGCTCGACATTCTAAATTGACCTAAGCCTTGTAATTCGTTTTCAACGCACAATAAGATACCAGTCCCATAATCTTGGAATTCTTTGCCGTCTATTGTTGCCGAAAATTTACGTTGTTGCACCCATTCCTGTAAAACCATGGTCTCAATGTCGACCTCCTCAAAAACCTTTTTCCATTCTTCCTCCGAAACTAGTGGACCTGGTATTATCCCTTCACTTTTCCCTAAGAGCTGAGGCTTTAAAATGTAGTTATTTTTGTTGTGATAAGCTTTTTCCCAAATTTCTGGGCTTTGCTTGCGGGTATAAGTAGGGATTAAAAACTGAGCTAAAAAATCAGCTTCTTCTTCGCCAAGAGCTTCTTTTCTAAATTCTTCATCCCACAATACGGCTAAAAAGCGCTTATCGTGCAGTAGAATTATCGTTGGCAATGGGTTTAAGCTGTCTGCCTGAGCAATTTTAGCTATTTGCTCCGGCGTTAACTCCTCTAATTCCATTTGCGAAAAGGCACTAATTACAGGACCATCTTCTAAAAGATGCATGTTTTCTGCTAGTGTATCAGGGTAGATATATCTCATTTCTGTTCCTGCTGCCTCAAAGAATGGTCGATAAAAACGAATATCGCCCTCTCTATCTCGTCCCTGCATCACCGTAAGGGACTTATCCAAACCTGTCCACCAAGCATATGCGCCATCGATCACTTTTTCAGTGATACGTTTATCGCCGTCTAAATAATTACGGCAACCGTTGCGCTTCTCCATTATATACTCGAATATACCATGACCCCAAAACGCTTCATAATAACGGCAACCTAATTCGCATATCTTCACTGATCCATTTTCTGGAATCAGAAAATCGGGGCGATAAAATCCTATGCGAACTTTCTCCAAGTCGTAATGAGAAACAATTTCTTTACCTTTAGCTGAATATTCGATTATGTGCTCATACTTTTCAAAGCGTGGTAAGAAGTAACGAAAAGCTTTGTAAAGGGCTTGTTGTACCCGTGTTAATTCTGTGTAGCGATCGCCAGTAATTACACAAGGCTCGTCATAACAATAAGGATAGCGAAGATGAGACTCTTTTTCACATATGTCCCAATACAAACGATATTTATCTTTCTGCTCCATTTTTCACTTTTGAAATATTAATGCTTCCGCTTTCAAATTCTTAAAAACTCCATCTTTCGTGGATCTACATCTTTTTGATGATCAACCCTAGCTCGTAAATTATACTTTATCGGAAACAATTCCCGCTCGGGGCTTTCCATTACATCCAGTTCCTCAATATTAAAGTCCTTCAATAGAACACGCCATCCAAACTCTGTAAACCGCCAACAATCTGGCAGCGGGCCATGAATTCTAAAATTTAAAGGAGCAGACACTAGCAGTATCCCTCCTGGCTTAAGCAGTCGGCGCAGTTCTTCAATAGCCGCAAAAGGATTTACCGTGTGCTCCAATACCTCCATGCATGCAATTGCATCAAATTGATGATCTGGAATTTGCGGGTTATGGCGCGTAATATCGCCTACATAATCTGGCTTAAAATCATCCACTAAATCAAAGGATTCGATTTCCCATGCAGCAAAACAATCCTGCAAATAGGTTCTCCCTTGTGCGCCAATTTCTAGCATTAATCCCGTCTTCGGCATTTGCTGGGATGAGCGTAAGACGAATTGCCTTAAATTTTCGCGCGCCGCTTCGAGAATTTGCTGGTCAAAATCTGATATTTTTGTCATTTATGGTTCAAATAAATTTAAGCGTCTAGCTTTGATAACTTCTCTAAAGCTTCCTTAAGCCTTTGACTTCTCGACTGCACAAAAAAATTGCTTTCCTCTCTTTCTACAAGGTCAAATTCTACTTTCCAGCCCCCGGTGGGTGAAGCGCCAGCAATATTTTTTTGAGCGAAAGGACTGTGTGAAGAAACGATGTGTATTTCTAAATAAATTCGCTCTTCGCCTTTCAGGTAGGAATCCGAAAAATGCCATGTTGCAGAATGCATTATTAGAATGTCGCCAGGATTCAACTTAGGGCAACATATGGGCAAATCGCTGGGTAGAACCTCGGCATTCAAGGCTCCCGCGTCGGCCAAATATCCCAGTTTAGAAGTGCCCGGATAAAGCTTTAAGCCTCCATTGTTTTTATCGCATTCGGTAAGTGCCGTAAACAATGAATATTGCTCAAAATCACCAAACTGATAGGATGTGTCCTGATGAAGAATTACCGGAGCTGGAGAATCCTTATACTTTGAAATAATGCGCTGGAAACTACTGGCCACCTGACCTCCATAAAAATTAGGCCAAACTGTTTTCAGACCTGGCTGATCAACCAAATCATTAAAATCTTCTACATGGCTTATTTTAACCTCGGTACTATGAAATTCAGATCGTTTTAAAATCCCATCTTGGAGCATTTTTTTATACGATTGAAGGTAATGCTCCGCCCTTTCCGTGCTGATTGCAGATCGCAAGACAAAAAAACCTAACTCATCTAAAATTTCCTTGTTGAGGGTTTCAGCTATGTATGTTTTACCATCTAGTAACTCTCTAATTCGCTCTGTAGGTGCGTAAATTTGTATCACTCCTCCTCTTCCTTTATTTTTTTTCGATATTCACTAATGGCTTGTGTGAAATGAGTTCGTAAAAATGGCGTAGAGTAGTCGCTTTGCGCACATCTTCTCCCCCTATTTCAACGCCATATTCTTCTTTGACCATCGCCATAAAAGAAAGAACTACTAAAGAGTCCCATTCCTCAATATCGCTATGTTTACTATCTAAATTTATCTCTACCGAATCTTCCAACTCCAAAAGTTCCCTTATATGATTGATAAATTCAACTGGATCAACTGCCTTCATCTTGACGCGTAATAATTAAATTGTGTATTTTATTAGAAACAGATTTTCAGCGAATTTATAGATTTTGAGCTACCATGTACTATTTTCGTTATGTCTTAGGGATTTATATTATATCACATTATATAAGTAATTCAGTAATTATGGTGCTGATAATTCACTAATGTCGGTTTCAAACCAATATTATTGGGCAATTGCCATAATAACTTACACCAATCATGGTTCCCTTCAATAATATCTGGCCCTGTATTAGTGATAGCGATATCCCAGCCAATGGATCGATTTTCGGGATAAAGTAAAGCAGCTTTTATTGCTAGGTCTAAACTCTCTTTATAGAAAGGAATTTCAAAACCTTTAATCGGTTTTTTACTGATCGGATGATGACTTTCCTCTTGCTTGCGAATATCACTGTAAACTCCATTCGAGCATAATTGGCCACTGAAAACATCTACGGCAGTGCCCAGATTCCCTGCGGCAAGGTTATCGACAAAATTGCCCACATTCAATCTAAGACGCACTCCAAGAATATCTACTTCTGCATTTTTATTAATCTGAGTTATAACGCGCAAAGTATTCAAACCGCCTGGGGCAAGGGCCTCCAAATCATCATGCTGTTGAATAAACTCTTCAAGCATATCATTCCCCTTCTTTTCCATACGCTTTAGAAGCTGCTCCCACGAAGTAATTTCTTCGAGGTTAAAAATCTCAATACCCAATCCACATTGTCCGGTACTGCTTTTACTAACCCACTTTTTGGCTCGATCTTTAAAAAGAAAGTCCGCCAGTTCAGGTTTTTCTTTTAACACTTTTAAGCTGTAAAAACGATGCTTCACCAATTTAGCATAGGCCTCGTGAAACACTATCTTGTTGCGTAATATTTCTCTTGCGCCTAGCGGATTCATTTGCCTCTGATATTCGTGCATATAGCCATTACCCGCCCATTTTTTACGCTCCGCCTTACCAAGGACCGGGAAATTATATTGAAAATACTCCAGCGGAGAAACATTATAAAACCAAATGCTAAGCCATGCGTTTAGTTTTAATTTCCATAAAGACTCTCCGCTTATTTTATGGCTGTATTCAGCGAACTCATTAAAGAGTCTAAAGTTCATCCTGAGTAAATAATGAACTGGATATAAAAGCCTTTTTAATCTCATGACTCAATCTGCCTTACAACCATAAAAGCCTCGGCTAGAAACTTATTTACGGTAGCCCCTCTCATTTTCGCCAAGTAATGAATAGACTCGAGGGAACGTGGATGCGGAGCCTTTTTTTGCTGACTCTTAAAAAACTCAAAAGCCTTCAGCTTTTTGGCCATCTGCTCTTCTGTAAGACCCACAAAAACCTGTGGTATAAAAACATTTCCAGCATGAGGACTGCTCCATTCCGTTTCCGATTGAGTTTCGTAAACAAAAATATTTCGCACCGGATTATTATTAATGGGCCGCGCAGCAACTAAGCTTGCATCGTAAGTTACCCGATGATCAACATGTACATCCCCTCGGTGCGGTAAATATAATTCGCTTATTTCTTTCTGACGGATAATTTTTTCAATCGCCATTGATATTTTATACTGCGGACTAGTATCTAATCGAGGGCAAGGAAAATCAAGAAAAAAAGTTTCTTCCACCCCTAAAAAACGATGCGCACTTTTACATTCCTCTACGGTTTTTTCGGAAACTTCTTTGGGGAAAATCTCTGGATCACCAACATAGCCGCTAGTTACGATGATAACCCATACTGAATGCCCTAATTCTATACTCTTAGCGATTAGCCCTCCGCAACCTAAAACCTCATCATCTTTATGAGGAGCAATAATTAAAATTCGTTTTTTAGTCATTTATCGTATTTGAACATTCATTTCCAATCTTAAAAGTATTTGATGCGACCGTTTCCACTTTTAGTAAGCTTATCGCACCCTTAGCCGCAGTTATTATCGGTAATCCTATACTATTAAACGCAATTAATCGACCCGGAATACCCGTGTATTCTGGCCTTAGTTCTGCTTTGTGAATAGTGATTTGCTGACCCTGATAATAAGTGAAAGCGCCTGGCAATGGGGAACAACTGGCGCGAACTAAACGATGAATTTCATGCGCCTCTAAATTCCAATTAATCAAACCGTCGCTTGGCTTTCTGACGCCTAAATAGGTAGCGGCATTATGATCTTGCTCTTGCAAACGCAAATTACCAGCATTTATGGCAGGTAATATTTCATCTAGTACTTGGTCGATAGCCTCTAATATTTTTTCCAATAAGGTCGAAACATCATCATCGCTACTAAGCTCAATTTCTTGTTGACCGAGAATTGGACCAGAATCCATGCCTTCATCCATTCTAAAAAAAGTAACTCCTGCGGGTGCTTTTTCCAATATAATCCAAGCTAAAGCTCCTCTTCCTCGTCCGTGCGGCAATACGGTAGGGTGATAACCCACATTGCCAATCTCAGCCAAATTAATTAAGGGCTCACGCACCATTTGGGACAACCCGATCACAAATAATAAATCGATCTTATCCTTTTCTAAAAGTTCATAAATCTCAGGATCGTTGATATTTTTAAAATAAGTACTTGGGTAACCTAATTGATCACCTAGTAGCTTTAGATCTTGAAAGCCACTAACCTTCGCAGAATACTGCGGATCTAAACCCAAAACTCGTACCACGGAACATTGATATTGATGCAGTTTTAGTAAAGTTTGCTTAGAGCTATTCACGCTCCCCACAATTGCAATGCGAGCATTCGGTTTTATCTTCATCTGCGGATATTCATTTTTTTATTCAAATAGTACTTTTCGCCTCTAAAAATGAGGACAATGGTGCGAAGAATTATTTTCACATCTATTGCGAAGGACAAATGATCTATATATTCTAAATCCTTAACGTATCGTTCGGGCCAAGAAAGGTGGATATTACCGCTAACCTGAGCTAAACCTGTTAATCCGGGCTTCACCGAATATCGCCGTTTTTGCTCCTCTGTCATGGCCGCTAGTTGCAGCGGAATACTAGGACGAGGACCAATTAGACTCATTTCCCCGATAAGGATATTTCCCAATTGGGGTATTTCATCAATCTTAAATTTACGCAACAAGTACCCTACATGGGTAACACCTTCATCTTTGCCTAAAATAGGCTGCGAAGCCACTTCCCTTTCCTTGTGAGTCATGGTACGGAATTTATACACGTACATTCTCTTTAAACCTTTTGCTACGCGTTCTTGCTTAAAAAATATTGGTCCCGAAGAAGTTAGAGGAACTAAAATGATGGCCAAGATCCAGAAGGGCGAACTAATAACTAAAATAATTAAAACCACGGCTAAATCTAAGAAACGCTTGAAAAATTTCTGATACATCTAATCCTCTGCTTTTATTTTCGTCACCAAATCACCCGCACCGATAAATTCAACATCGGGCCATTTTAATGTAATCTGTTTTAATAATTCGCGCAAAGCTGCTAGACCAGCCTGGCGATTACTTTCGTCAATATGCCCAGCAAAATTAACTCTATGGGTACTGATATGAGCCGGTTTACCCAAGAAAAAGGCAGCTTGAATTTGTTTCATGGCATTATTTACCGAAGGCCGGTTTGCATCAGCTGTAGGTTCGAAAGGAACGTTACGTACTAATTCTATTAAGCCATCATTTTGCTCTCCTAAATGATGCCTCTCGGCCCTAAACTTTTGATATCCCAAATGCCGGCGCATGGTATAAGGTCGGTCAATGGCCTGCAATCCGCAATCTTTTAGTCTGGACTCCAAATGCAAAGGGAATTGCTGTGCAGGTGGCGTAAAGCTAGTGGCGGACTTTCTAAATAGATGCTTAAAATCTGATAAGCCTTCTTTAATTATTCCTTCAAAATCTCGTGTATCCTCTAAAGTTTCAAAAGCAAAAGCAGCGGTCCAGTTATATTTTAAAGACTGGTAAAAAGGCGTTGTTACGTGGCTTTTGGAGCTTAATATATTCAGCATCTGTTTATCCTTCTTAAGCGCCAACTGAAAAGCTTGCCCATTAAAATGCTCCCGTCCATGAAACTCAGGCTTTAGCAAGCCCTTCTTTAGCCCTTCTTGCCAGTAAGACCAAGTTCCTTCGTAGGCCTGGGGCATCTCACTCGCACGTTTTGCAAAACTTTCGGTAATCAGCTCACTTTTATAAGTTTGATACTGATCTTCTGCCATGGCTTCAAAATCCATATTTCGGGTTAAAACATAAGGGCTAAATATTGCATTATTGCCTCTACAATCTTTAACACTTTGCAATACCTCAAATAGAGCCTCTAGATCTGTACGGGTCTCTAATGTATCAAAATGATCAAATCTATTTTTAGAACTTAAGAATCCCTGCTCTATTAAATGAGCCTTCGCTTGGTAAGAATGCATTCGACTGTTGCCATAATCATCGGCCGAAATGAGCACGTATTTTTTAGTACTTCGCCAACCTTTAAGGTTTTTGTAATAGTCTTTTACAATTCTAAACATAGGTAAGGTAGGTATGGGCCTAATGCCATGATTTTCCGGAAGATCTTCTAAAAGCAAATCTTAAACTGAAATTCAAATTTCAATAAGTTCTCAAAACTAGGATAGCTTTGTTACTCTTCTTGATGCAGCACCTTGTGGCCAGAAGCCTGTAAAAAGAGATCTTTTTTAAATACGGCCAAATCATTCGCAACCATTTCCGAAATAATGTCAATCAGCTTATACTTTGGCGTCCAGTTGAGCTTTTCCTTAGCCTTACTCGCATCACCAACAAGCAATTCTACCTCAGTAGGACGAAAATATCGGGGATCTATCTGAACCACGCTTTTCGGAAGCGATTTTACCGAGGCGGGGATTTCTTCTTTTTTAAAACCTGTTGCCTTTTGGTACTTATCAAAATCAATTGCCACTATACTTCCTACTTCATCAATACCAGTACCAGTAAAAACGAGAACAAACCCAAGCTCTTCAAAAGCTAAACGGATAAATTCGCGTACAGTGGTGGTAACACCTGTCGCAATTACATAATCCTCGGCAACATCTTGCTGAAGTACTCTCCACATGGCCTCCACATAATCTTTAGCATGGCCCCAGTCCCTTTGTGCAGACAAGTTACCCATATAGAGCTGATCTTGAAGACCCAAAGAAATTTTAGCTACCGCTCGGGTAATTTTCCGTGTTACAAAAGTTTCTCCCCTTAAAGGAGATTCGTGATTAAATAAAATTCCGTTGCAGGCAAACATGTTGTAGGCCTCGCGGTAATTTACGGTTATCCAGTAGGCATATAACTTAGCTACTGCATAAGGAGATCGGGGGTAAAATGGTGTTTTCTCTGACTGAGGAACCGCTTGCACCAAACCATATAACTCCGAAGTAGATGCTTGATAAATTTTGGTTTTATGTTCTAAACCTAAAAGTCTTACCGCTTCCAAAATTCGCAAAGTGCCAATTCCATCGGCATTAGCAGTATACTCGGGGATATCAAAGCTCACTTTCACATGAGACATTGCCGCCAAATTATAAATCTCATCTGGCTGTGTTTCTTGAATGATGCGGGTCAAATTCATCGAATCCGTCATATCACCATAGTATAATTTCAAACGAGCACTTTGGGTATGTGGATCTTGATAGAGATGATCTATTCGATCGGTATTGAATAAAGAAGAGCGACGTTTTATTCCATGAACCATATAACCCTTCTCAAGAAGTAGCTCGGCTAAATAAGCCCCGTCTTGGCCTGTTATACCTGTTATTAATGCCGTTTTCATGATTAACTAAGTTTTACTTCTTTAATATTTGTGATATTATCTTTAAACCATTCGTAGGTATTTGCGATACCAAATTCTAAATCTACTTGGGGTTCCCAGCCTAGATCGCGGAGTAAACTGCTATCCATCCACTTGCGTGGAGTACCGTCTGGTTTAGAATCATCCCAATTAATTACGCCTTGGTGCCCCACTATTTTCTGTATGGTTTGTGCTAAAATTTTAATTGACAAATCACTGCCACTGCCCACATTATATAAACTTTCCGGAAGGGCTTGAGAAAGTGCAAAGTTAACCGCTTGTGCCAAATCATCTACATGCAGAAACTCTCGCATGGGATTACCGCTGCCCCATAATTCTACCGGAGCATGATTATTTTCCTTAGCCTCATGAAACTTTCTAATCATGGCAGGAAGAACATGAGAAGTTTGCAAATCAAAATTATCGTGCGGACCATACAAGTTGGTAGGCATTAAGCTTACATAATCGTATCCCATCTGCTTTCGCACTGCCTCAATTAACTTCACCCCGCTAATTTTAGCAATGGCATACCATTCGTTCGATTCTTCCAGCGGCCCCGTAAGCAGATGACTCTCCAAAAGGGGCTGCGGAGCAAGCTTAGGGTAAATACAAGAGCTGCCTAGGAAAATAAATTTCTTGATTTTAAGATCTACCGCGGCGGCGATGAGATTATTTTGAATCTGCATATTCTCCAACAGAAACTGATATGGAAAATTATTATTCGCTAAAATCCCCCCCACTCTAGCTGCAGCGTCGATTACAACATCAGGTTTTTCTGCACTTAAAAAGTCCTTTACCGCCTGCTGATTACGTAAATCTAATTGCCTGCTCGATTGACCGATCAATTCAAAGGCTGGTGCGGATTTTTCTATCTTGCGCCAGATGGCCGAACCCACCATGCCCCTATGTCCTGCTATATAAACTTTCATTTGCTTGCTTGTGAAATAAACTTGTACCCTAATTGGGCAAAGCGCTAAAAATATTGACTAATTAATAATAACTTTTATACCAATCGGCAAAGCGCTGCAAACCTTCTTGGATATTTACTTCCGGGCTAAAATCTATAAACGACTGCAATTTAGCAGTGGAGGCAAAAGTTTGATGTACATCACCATCTTGCATGGGCATCAATTTTAAATTCGCCTTTGTTTGCAAAACCCCTTCCAAAGTACTAATGAAATCTAAAAGTTTCACGGGGTGACCATTACCAATATTAAAAATTTCATGACGCCTTTTTATCGATTCTTTGTTTACTAAAGCCGCGATCGCCTTTACAATGTCATCTACAAAAGTGAAATCGCGCCAAAGATCGCCGTAATTAAATACTTGGATAGGTTTTGAATTAAGAATGGCATTGGTAAAAAGGAAAGCAGCCATGTCTGGACGACCCCAAGGCCCATAAACAGTGAAAAATCGTAAACCGATTATATCCATTTGGTAGAGGTGGCTGTAAGTAAAAGCCATCAGTTCATTGCTTTTCTTAGTGGCCGCATACATACTATAAGGTTCATCGACCTGATCACTTTCTTTAAATGGTCCTTCTTTTTTATTGCCGTACACAGAAGAACTTGAGGCGTATAGCAGTTTCCCAACCTTATGCTTGCGACTAGCCTCCAAAACATTGGCAAAACCTACTACATTGGCCTGAATATATTCTTCCGGCTTTTCGAGAGAGTAGCGAACACCCGCCTGCGCTGCCAAATGAATTACCACATCAAATTTATGTTTCTCGAATAAACTAAACATTTGCTCCCTATGCACAATATCTTGCTGAAGGAAACTAAAACTAGGATGCTTGCCGCTTTGGGTTTCAACTTGCCTAATAAAATCTTCACTGTTTCGAGAAATCCCAAGTTCTTTTAGTCGGTCTATTTTTAACTGTATATCGTAATAGGTATTTAGGTTGTCGATGCCTACCACTTGAAAACCTAAGGCCAATAATTTCTGCGCAGCATGAAAACCAATAAACCCTGCTACACCGGTAACTAATATTTTTATCATAATTAATTTCTCATTTAATGGGCCAATATTGGACCGTTTCGGTTTAGATCTTGGGCAGATTTCTTCCCGAAGCCCTTTGTATTTCTAAAAGTTGAGCGGCGTGAATAAACTCAATATTGGGCCAACGCTTAACAAGAGCTTGCAAAAGTACTTCCAGAAGTTTTAGGCTTTTATTTCTGTTCTCTACCGATCGTGCCCCAATGAAATTGATACGGTGACTGCCTACCACAGCTGGTTTATTAAGTGCAAATGCCAAATTAATTCGCTTGAAGGCATCAGTAACAGAATCCTTTTTCGGTTGCAGGCTAGGCTCGAAAAATACATTACGCAGTTGCAAAAATTTAGGTTGATGAAAGAGCCGAGAATGATTTTTTATTTCTTTCCCTTCTCCCTGAGGGATTCCTTGAATGTGCCTCCCTTGCATTTGACTAACACCCAACTTTTTAAGTTCTTCTTCCTGCTCCAGTGACCAAATATAAGCTGGAGCAATGGCTGTGGTGGAAGCAAAACCAAATCGGTTCTTAAACATTTCTAAACCTTCGATGAGACTGTTTAAAACAACTGAACTTTGTTCACTATTTTCATAATCCCAGGCCGATTGAAAGTTTTCTCTCCTTCTGTGTAAAGCTTTAAAATTTAAACCAAAAACCCCAGCATTAAAAGCTTCCATCACTCCTCGATGATTATTCTGGAGCGCTTGCATCCACAAGGAAACGTTTACATGCTCCCTGCCATGAAACTGAGGGATAAAAAGACCTTCATCTTGTCCCTCACGCCAAAGTTTTAAACTTGCCTCTTGCTTATATCGGGTGAAAGTTTCTTCCAAAGGCTCAAAAAAATAGTCCCTAAAATTGGAATCTTTTATTTTTTCAAAATTGGGATTTGCCACTAAGCAATTCGCCGTTAAAACTGCCGAATTTCCATTTTTATCTTTAACCTTTCGCAGCGTATCAAACAAGGCTTCTAAATCTTCTGCTGTAGCCAAGGTGTCAAAGTGCGCATAGGCATTAGCAGCATCGATCATTGGGTTATTCGCTAAGTGCGCCTGCACTCTATCACTAGGTACACGAATGCTACCCCAATCATCGGAATGTATTACTAACAATTTTCGTTGGGTATGCCAGCCGGGCAGATTCATAGCGGCATACTTTATATTGTTGAGATACCGCATTTAAGCTAGGTTTTTAAAAAATGTACTGATCCTCTCGGCATGAACCCGATAATCAAATGATGTTAAGGCCCGCTCTCTCCCTTCGGCCCCTATCTTTTGAGCCAGTTCTGGATCTAGAACTAGACGAACTATGCTATCCGCTAAACTTTTACTATCATTCTGCGCAACAATAAGCCCCTGTTTTCCGTCGCTAATAAAACGATTAATTTCTTGATCAGCCGAAGCTAAAATCAAGGGTCGGCCCGAAAGTAAATAATCGCCCGCCTTGGTAGGGAAGTTATACTTATTTTGAAAGGAATCTGGCTTATTTATAATCAAAACCCTCGAATGACTCATCCACTTATTAAGCTCATCCTCATTTAAATAGCCAGTTATTATTAAGTGATCAAAAAGGCCTGCTTCCTTTAATGTTTTTTCAATTTTAGCCCAAACCTGAGAGGCCGTATTAGTAATTACCCACTTTAATTTCACACCCCTAAGTTCCAGCTGTTTATGAGCAAGAATAAATGCCTCCACTATGTTAAAAATCCCGTCCTTCTGCACCGACAAAGAGCCTGCATGAAAAACATAATTTTCTGGCATTCCATTGGAAAAATCAGTATTGGGGCCACCACGTTTTTCTAGATCGACCAGAATAGGAACTTTTAGCACCTTTTTTTCCCTATCAGCTTTGCTAGCCACTTGAAAAAGAGATTCGGAAATCGCAACGATGCCATTAAAATTGCGCAGAAGATAATCTATGGTAAGCTTCTGTAAAAGTTTATTGAACCAATTAATTTTAGTTAAACGGGTTCGCTCGGTTGCATAGGGAAATTCGTTTAACTCCAGCACTACCTTTTTCTTAAGCAAGCGCATAAAAAGAAGTAATAACACTCGCGGAATAAAGCCCATGCCATAAAGCCAAATGGTGTCGAATCTTTTAAACCTAAATAACAAATAGGCCAACAAAAAGTAAGCCTCCAACTCTTGCCAAAGGTGGGTTAGTATTTGCCCTTTGAAAGGAGATGCATTAAGAATCGCTTTGAAATCTACATCATCATAGGAATCGGAATGCAGCAAGGATTTGCCAGCCATTTTTTTACCGGTACGAGTACTCACTATGGTGCAGCGATTTCCTGCATAATGCAATGCTTTCGCATAACATTGAATGCGATAGGCACTCGCCATTCCAAAAGGAAAATTACCTACAACAGCTATATAAACCTTCATTTATTTATCTGTTTTAGTACACGACAAGGATTCCCTGCCGCAATTACATTAGCGGGAATATCCTTAGTTACTATACTACCCGCACCGATTACTGAATTCTCGCCGATAGTAACACCCTTTAGCACAGTTACATTTACCCCTAACCAAACCTTATTTTTTATTACTACCGCTAAAGGTGGCGAGGATCGAGGATCATCATGGTGCCAATCGCCATCTGTTATAAGGGTATTTGCGCCACAACGTACATAATCTCCAATTTGAACAGAAAGAAAAGCCCCGATAACAGTGCCACTTAAGCCACAGCCCTGCCCCAAAGATAAGTGAGCCTTCTCGCCGGCATTTAAAATACAAGGACGATTTATGCCAATTAAATTTGAAGTGGCCGAGGAACGGAAAGTACAATCATTACCAATTAGAATTTTCGCCGAAGAACTTCGGCGGATGTGAGGCAAACCGTAGAACTTAAGACCTTTTCCGGCCTCTACACCGTGAAGCCAGAATAAAAATTTGCCCATCTTATTCGAAAAAAGAATGGAACTCCACTTACTGGGGCGCTGCGCTAAAACTGACAATGCTTTTCTTAACATTTCCTATTTTTTAAATTCCGACTGAGGGAATGATAAAGTCCATTACCTTACTCCTGAGTCTTAGTTGGGCATTAACAAATTGATTATCAAAAATGGTAAAGCCAGTAAATTTTGGTTTCATTTAAGAAAATCGTCATAAACTAGAGACATGCCTTTTACTGCATTTTCTCGAGAATATTTTTCAATTGAAGCACATGCTTTTTCGCCTATATCCTTTCGCAGTTTCTCATTTCCCAAAAGTCGATCGAGGGCTTCAATCATTTCAGTTGGTTTCTTTAAGGAAAATAAAAAACCATTAACTCCATTTTCAATTACATCTACATGCCCTCGGATTTCGGATGCAACTACTGGAATTCTATTATACATATATTCTAAAAGCCCAATCGGTAACCCTTCGGCACGGCTGCTAGTTAAACCAATATTTGCCAGCGACAATACCTTGCCAATTTCTTTTACATAGCCCAAAAACCTCACCTGTCCGATTGTGCCATTTGCCTCGGCCAAGTCTTCCATTACTGCTTTAGTTTTCGCGAAGCCCCCTGCAAATAAGAAGGTGGTTTTGGGGTGGCGCTGAATTAAGTCGGGTAAAACTTTAAAAACAATTTCATGATTTTTACGCGGAATAAATTCTGCTATGTAAAGAACCACTAGATTATCATTGGGTATTTCAAGCTCCTCCCTATAGGCATTTGTTTCCTCCGCACTGTAACCTAAACGTTCAGGATTTACGCCAATGCCATCAATATGATACTTTGCTTTGGTTCGGAAACTATCCTTCTGCGTCAGCGTGTAATCCTCGCGGTTCATCGTAATAATTGCATCCGTATAGCGGGAAAGGAATAATTCTATCGGATAAAACAACGCCCATATTTTTTTGGAGCATCCATTATAAAAGGAAAAACCATGGGCGGTATACAACACTCTGCAACCTAGCTTTCTGAAAGGCAGGGCGGCCAAGCGAGTAATAGCTCCGCAAATAGGGGTATGGGTATGTACTAAAGTATAATGATGCTCTTTAAGGAGTGCGGTGAGCCGTTTGACCGCCAAAATATTATTGCGATTCCATGGGCTACGCTCAAAAGGAATATCAAATTGCAAAGACGCTCCCTTCACTGGACGCGATCCATGGCAAGCCACATGTACCTCGTATCCCTGCTCCCGCAAATACTTAATATGAGGCTCATGGAAATTAATGAGGTGAATATCCGTGTTAGCGGTATATAATATTTTCTTATTCTGCAGTCGCATACGATCGGATTTCCGTTTCACGCTTTTGGGTGATAATACTGTTATCTGGAAAAGACCCGCTAATGATACTACCGGCTCCAACTACACAATTTTTACCAAGTTTAGTACCTCTCAGAATAACACTATTTGCACCAATCCAACAATTTGATCCAATTTCTACGCTACTTTTTTTATAATTCCCTTTTTTCAAACCCGCTCTAAAATCGTGATCGTGATCATAAACCAGTACATTAGGCCCGAACTCCGTTCCAGAACCAATTGAAATTTCCTTCAAGGACACAATAAAACAATCATAGTTAAAGGTTACATTATCGCCTATCTTTAAGATGGCGCCTGCCACAGAGCGGAGTTTTGTACCACTGTGCGCTCGAACTTTATTTCCCAAATGTATGGAGCCCCCTTTAATCATAAACAACTGAGTACGCGGTGAAAATCGCTGTAAACCTTCAAACTGAAAGCGTTGTCGGTATATTATTTTGAGCAAAACAAAGCGCAATGCTGAATAGAATACGGATCCTAAATTTCGTAAAAACCTACTCATATATTATGGGAAATATTATGGTGATCGAGAAATTTCTTGTAAAATACACGACGCCGTTCTGTTAGGATATCATGAGTGTATTGTTGAGCATTTTCAAAGTTAATGGTAGATTGTTTATTGAGCCAATTATTATCCACTTTCGAAATAAGGTCTGCAATTGTCTGATAATCGCCTCCTTTAAAAATACATTCTGCTTGTAAAAGCTCAGGAATACCTGCTGTTCTGGCGCCTAAAGCTGGGCAACCTGAAGCCATGGCTTCAATTACGGCCCTCGGCAAACCCTCTTGTTTACTCGGTTGAATATATAGATCGACACTTTCTAGAAACTCAAAAACTTGATGATGCTTGATTGGACCAATTATTTCGACCCAATCTTCAACACCATATTTTTGTATGGCTTCTTCTAATCGACTTGAATCGCCCTGCCCCACTAGTTTGTATTTAATTTGACGCTCTGGAAAACGTCTCTTTAAAATAGCCAAGGCACGAATCACATCGACCTGCCCCTTGTAAGGAACATTTAAGGAGGCGATTGTGGCAATTACTAAGGGCTGGTTTTGGTTGCGATGTAAAAAAGCTTCTGCCTTTAGAGCTACCTTATCAGGATACAACTGAGTAAGCTTTACATTAGAAATGTTTACGTTTTCACCATTGGTAGGATATTTTTGTTGGAGATAGTCGCTGGTAACGTAAATTACAAAAGGAGATTGCTTTATAATTCGCTGTTGCTTAAACAGTTTGTAATGAGCAATAAACTTGCCTTTCCAATTGTAATTCCAATAGCCATCGAAGGTACAGCCAACCATTTCTACCAAAAAAGGCTTCTTGGCTTTTTTAGCCAATTTAAAAGCGTAATTACCTGATGCACTTGGCAAGCGAGTAACAATTACATCGTGCTTTGCAACTTGTTCTTGAATAATTTTATGCGCTTTTCTTCTTAAAGTAAAATGCCCTTTAATGGACTTAAAATCGGGTAGCTTCACATGTTGAAAACGCTCCGCTTTGATGCGCCCGTATTTTTTTGCTTGGTCTGAAGAAACGCTAATTAGTCGTGTCAGCAGCGTGAGTGTGTCACCCAGCATTAGATAACGCTGTTTAATCGACTCATCTATGTGTGTTCCATAATATTGGCCGAACTCATCCTTGTAAAGCTCTCCGTCTTGAATGAATAAAACTTTAATCATAAATCAAATCGTTATAACTCTATCGAATAGTTTTTTTGTAGAAAATCGGCCGTTGCTTGAAACTCTGCTTTAAGCCTGTTTTTAACTAATGGACTCACTTCTGGTTTTCCTGCTTTCTTTAAGATTAGGCGATCTACGAAGCGAAAAGCAGTACTTCCTAAGCGCTGAATCCAGCGTGGCGATCGTCGTGCAAAACGACTTCTTTCAAAAGATATTAAGATCTTTTTGAGCGCAGGAAAACGAGGTTCCATTCGCTTATTACTCCTTACACTTTCGGATAATAATAGGTTTATTCCTAAAAATCCGGACAGTATTACTGCTAAATCATCAGGTTGAGCTAGTTGCCTTTGGTGTAAAACCAAAATTTTATCATTAAAAAAGTGCTTATAATTTTGAAGCACTTGTTCGTATCTACTTTGATCTTTATAAAAAGCTAATCTTGGATGTTCACTTTCTATAAAAAGATGAAAATCCGGTAACTCGCGACCGGTTTTTTTTTCTTGATAATAATGCGATTCAATACGATCATATGGGTCACGTACCACAAATATTATCCGAGCATCCTTATTATACTCGTGAATTAAGCGCGGTGACTCCGCATCAAATCCATAAATAGTACTTGCCTCCAACAAATAAGGAGCATCCCGTTTAGGGAAAAGCGCGTCGTACCATTCTTGTCCTTTATAATAAGTGCCCCCCATAGACCAATCTTTATCGCTGCCGGTATCGATTCGCCCTTTAACCGCAGAAAAATAGCCTGGCTCTTTAGATTGACCGCCGCGCACGGATGGCGAGGCCACTAATAAATCGTAAAGTGACGTAGTTCCGCATTTACTAAAACCAGCAATAAATAGATTAACTTTTTTCATTTAAGTGGACTGAGTACTTGTACGAATTCTTCAAATCTATCGGAAAAGTTAAACCTTGCTTCCGCAAAGGCTTGAAATTTGAAATTCTCGGCAAAATTCTTATCCTGAAGTATCTTCTCCAGCGTTTCAGCAAAAGCCGACGCTTGCAAAGGAGAGTGAAAGGGCAAGCTTGTATTGTGAGGAAACATGACTTTTAAGGGCTCTATATCGGAAACTACAACTGGTAAATTCGCCATCATCGCTTCAATTAAAGCATTAGGCTGACCTTCCGTTATGGAGGGAAAAATAAAAACATCGGAAGCCTTTAAAATCTTTCCAATATCGCCTTGCACGCCAAGCCCTACCGAAAAACCTCCTACCCCGTACTCCCCTAAAAAAGCTTTAAATTGCTCTGAATCTGTATTCATACCGCAGAATAAAAAAAACACATTTTCGATTTTATGCTGAATAATAGCTGCCGTTTTAAAAATGGTTTGATGATTTTTTG
Organism: Bacteroidota bacterium; assembly: GCA_003045865.1. Lineage (GTDB taxonomy): Bacteria > Bacteroidota > Bacteroidia > Flavobacteriales > Schleiferiaceae > Croceimicrobium. Next base: position 22,009 of record PZPB01000030.1, read on the forward strand.
CGGCATCCCAACGGCCCACATGACAAATTACTTTGGCCGACTGAGGAATTCTTAGTTGACTTCTTAAAGAAACAACATTCGCGCTCACTTCGAAAAGTGATTTTTCTACTCCGTTAAATATCACCTGAAAGCGACTATCCTTTGTCTTTCGCTGCGGAAAAAAAGCCTTAAAAGCAAATTCGGAATTGGATAAGATTTTGGTAGCACAGTTATCAACCCACTTATTAGCGAAACGAAAATATAGCTTGTTTTTAAAATCTTGAGTAAAAGCAGGACTAGAACGGCGATAAAAAGCCACCCGGCTGGGGATCCCTACTTGTTGAGCCAAGCACAAACTTAAACCCGCAAAATTCCCTTGCAGATTGCAGATCGTATCGAATTTATTCTCTTTAAGAAAGGATCTAAAACGATAGGCCTTGGCTAGGTTAAAATAGCCTAATGATTGATATTTTACCTTCAATTCCAACGCGTGGAAGTCAGCTTCCAAACTATTTTCAACCTTTCTATGTGCAAGCACTGTAATATCGAAACGATTTTGTGCGTATTTACAAAATCGCAGGAGATAATTTTGGGTACCTCCAGCGGCGAAGGAAGGTATAATGAAAATTACTTTTGGTAAAGAAGTCATTGGCTTTGTTTACACATGTTTACCGCACTGCAAAAGATATCTGCTAGACTAGGGTACATTAATTTTCATTTATCTCTTTATCGCTAGTCGATAAAATTTGTTGATACGCAGCCCCAACTTGAGAGAACACATGTTCAGGTTGGTGTCGCGCGAGCGCCGTAATTGCCGCATTTTCACCTAGCATTTTAGCGAAACTTCGATCAGACCACAGGCGCAGTATTGCTCCTGCCATGGCCCAAGGTTCACCTTCCTGGACCAATAACCCATTGGTTTCATGTTTAATGTAGCTGGCCGTACCACCGGCTAAGGTAGCGATACAGGGTAATCCTAGTAGCATCGCTTCCGCCAAGTTATTCGGACTGTTTTCTATGAAAGAAGCGGTAGCATAAAGACTAGACTGAAGCATTTCCGCCACTAACTGTTCGGCATTTAAAGGACCTAAAAGCATAATTTTCGCTTCCGGGTATCTTGTACCCAACTTACGTTGAGCAGCTCTAACCGCTCCTGAATGTTTGTTTAAACCCGCTATTCTCCATTCCAAATCAATACCTCTTAATTGCAAGAGATGAATTGTTTCTGCTATTAAATCGAAGCCTTTAAAAATAGCTGCTCCCGTTGTCGTAAAAACAATAAGCTTGTTATTTTCATCATTTAAAATCCACTTAGAATTATAGAAAGGAGGTTTTAAAATTCTATCAATTTGAAAGTAAGTGGCATTGGGATTAAACAACCTACAAATAGACCGATCCCAATCGGTTCTGCCATCAAAGTAGTTTATGTGCGGTAAAACTACCTGCTCTAGCCTGGCTTGCCTGGCAATTTGTTTACGGTTTGCAGAAAGAGTTTGCGGTAGTAATCGATAGCCCGGTTTTTGAAAAGCTTTAAAAAACCAAAAGCGCTTAATAAAGCCCACTGTGTACCCGCCCGAATATTTGTTTAGAATTGCTGACATGAAGCCTTGGATGGAAACCATAACTGGAATCCCCAATTGCGCGGCATTCTTCTGAATGGAAATAAAAGGCCGCTCTGTCCCATGAATATGAATAATATCTGGTTTCTCTCGCAGAATTATCTCCTGCATTTGTAACCTCAAGTCTCCATCAAAATCTATCACAGGGATCACCTTATTGCGAATAAATTTCCACTTCCAATATTTCGGTCGCAAATGATAGGTACTTAATTCTGCCCCTTCAAAATCCAAAGCATTTGGATCTACACCAACAATGACCAATTTAAAATCTTGTTTTAATTGATTTGCTAAGGTTACCAACCAACCCTTCGCGTTGCCATAGAGCTGATTTTTTAGGTCTTTTTCTGTGAAAACACGATTCACAAACCACAAGATGGTCGGTTTTTTATCCAAACTAATTCATGTTTTCTGCAAGGTTACTAGACTCTTTTTTAGATTTCCCTATCCTAAACAAAGCTTTCGCCTTTTTCTTTTTTTCTTTATCTGGGATGTAATCGTGCCTTAAGGCCAAAGCGCCCGTAAAAGCCATAAAGAAAAAGGATGCGTTTAATGACAAAGTATATTGACCCGTGGTAAAAACGGCTATTCCCACACCAAAAATACTGAGACGAAAAACATTGATAAAAGGATCATTCTTATAAATGTTCATTGCGAGCTTGTACATCCAGCGTAAATAGGTTATTGCCAGCAAAGGTCCGATTATAAAGCCATTATATCGAATGAGACCTAAAAAGAGATTATGGCTTTCAAAATCCACTTCAAACTCATTTTGTAGGATACTATACTTAATTAGCCATTGTTCTACTGGTGGTAAGAGCCCAGAATGCTCCTGTATCCCCTGAATAACACCCAACCAGAGCGTTCCTCTATCCACAAATATTTTAGCCCCTATAATTTGTATGATGTTACCTCCCCCATAATAATCGATAGTATCTACTTGGTATAGCGACTCTAATAAATAAGGGGTAAAATAAAGTGTAAAAGCTAAGAAAGCAAAGGGCACGCTTATAAAAATCAAGCTTCGGTACTTTGTTTGCCTTAAGGCTAATGCCTTGTTTTTTTGCTGAAAAATATTGGGATTAAACATGAAAACACTGGAAATTATTATTGCAATAAAAAAGGTGAATTTATATTGCGGAACACCATCGGCAATACGAAACAAGATATACAATACCATTGCAAATTTTGCCCATGATGCATTACGCACATCGAGTTGACCACTTAGGGATTTAATGATAAAAAATATCAACATAATCTCAGTCATTACACTAGTGCGCTTCAAGGCGGACAGGCCAGCTACCGCATCAAAATCTAAAATTGCTAATCCAAAAATAATCACCAGAGGTAATGTTGTTAAGTTTAGCACCCAACGTGTTATATACTTTGCACACAATGCCCCATATAAGAGAAACCAAAAGGCCACGTAGTAATCATCCATGGCAATAGCCTCAGTAAAGGGCATATCGATAGAACTAATCCGATAAATTGTAACAATGATGTAAACTGGCAGGGAGATAATCAGCATCAGCCATAATCTAAAAAGATCCTTCTCCATTATTTCCTTAAGCTTTGTGAAGCTGAAGACTATAACCACTAAGGCACCAAAAATAGTAAGTACAGTTCCATAACACATTAAAATAAAAAGAGCTGGAAAATGCTCCTTTCGCGGCTGAGCAATTAAAAAAATTACGTAAGGGAAAAACAAATATTTAGGGGCCTCACCCAAGTCGTAAAGCACGATCCCGAAAAAGATCGCAACCAAAAGATGCATCCCAGCATTGGTGTAATTGAAATTTTGCTGGAAATTTTTATCGCTAGACATTAGCTGTTTTTCTTCACGTTCACTTTAAACCACAAAGGGTTATGCTTATAAGCTTGATAGATCAACACAAGGCTTTGGGCAAAATTAAGGCGCTTAGCCTCCAATTTTGCTAAAACACGTGCATATTCTGCCAAGCGAATTTGTATCATAGATTGATGCACCTTAGGAGCGATTTTTAATACACGCTTCCAAATTTCATAGCTACCTTGAAGCTTGTTTTTATTGTGTTCGGGATTTTGTGTTATACCAGCTTTATTCCTCCGTTTTATCGCCATTTTTGCTGAAAAGTAATGGCCTTTTCCATGTGCTAATAAATAAAGAAGAAGTGGAATATCCCCCACATGCAAGCCGTCCAAAAAGTTACTTAAATCTAAACTTTCGGTGTTATTTCTAAATAATACACTGGCCGTTGCCACAAAATGATCTTTGAATTCGTCTTCAAAGTCGAAATCAAAATCGCCTTGCGTAGGCACATTGTAAAATACATCTCGTACCTTTTTAATCCCCTCATGCACCACCTCTACATCATGCCCACAGAGTTGAAAGTCTTCGTTTCTCTCTAAAAAATCCACCTGACGCTGTAGCTTAGAAGGGTCGCACCAATAATCATCACCGTCTAACAAAGCGATATACTTACCGCAGCAATTCTCTAGTATATTGATGAAATTATAAATTCGTCCGCGCTTCTGTCGAGCAATTTGATAGCTACCTCCCTTTGGACGGTCTAATATTTTAAAATGAAAGTTTCCATGATTTTGATAGGCCGCTGCGATTGCCAGAGATTCATCACTAGAAAAATCATCGCCAATTACAATCTCAACTGGGAAGTTTACCTCTTGCAACAAAATACCATCGATAGCTTGTTTTAAATAAGATCCGTGATTGTAAACCATAAGTCGGACACTAACTACTGGGGCGCTATTCATAATTGAATTGTTTCAATGCCAAAGAGGCGTTTTTTTCAAAAACCGCTCGTTGTTCTGCTGTTAAAACTTCTATATATCGTCCTATTCTGTCAACATCTAGAGGCTCTAGTGTTTTCCTCTTCCAATCTAAAGTTTGCTTTGGCTCACTAAATTCTTTACGCTCTTGTTTGAAAAAATTAAACATATCTGCGTCAATGGGAACCCCCATAAATGCGACGAGCTCTTCCAGTGTTTTCCGTGGCATCAAAACTAGATCTTCAAATGAAACTTGCACATGCACGCGATTTTTAACAAAGCTATGTATGGCTAAATTATTTTCTTGCCACTCCGTAGATATGTCTTGCAGCGAACTAGTTAAATTCGGTTTGTAAGGAGAATTGGACTTTAATTTTTTTAACTCTAGATAAGAACACGCTACGTCACGGCCATCCCGAATAAGATGAATAAAGCCTGCATCTGGCCATAATCGCGCTAAGGTATCGAGGTGATGCACGTAATAATTGTTTTTATCCACAAGAATGGCATTCTTCTTTGTCGGCGAATAAGCTTGGTAAACACAGGCGATTAAATCGCCATAATTCGCGGGTTGATCTTTTTCAATTTGCAGCTTTACCCTGTCTAAGGGTAAATCCCAAGTCTCAAATTTTCGCGTCTCCCCCAGTTTTTTCAAAAATAATATGAGCCTATCTCTAAAACAATCTTCTTGCTGCCAAGTTGCAAATTCTTTGTAGAGCCATTGAGCAAAGCCTGACTCTGGAGGCACTATTACTTGCGCATGCCGATTGAGCATAATTCGCAGTAAAGATGAACCGCTGCGTGGATTACTTAGTATAAAAAGTCGCTTTAACTTCACGGAAGGGGGAGATGGGAGATTATTGATACCTTAAACTACGAATGATAACTCTAGTGATTAAATTTAACTCCTCTTGCTGCAAATCAAGATACAAAGGCAAACACAATATCCGTTTTGAAATATCATCGGAATGAGGCATCTGCACAGGGTTCAAATATACCAACTTATTGAGGCTAGGATAAAAGTAACGCCTTGGGAAAACCCGCGCCCTTTCTAGTTCAGCTATTACTTTTAATAAAATAGCTTCATCCGGGAAAATAACAGGGAAATAAGCATCATTTTGTTTGCACCCATTTTCTATCTGTTGGAAAGTAAAATGGTGATTACCTAATTTTTCACGGTAATAATTTGAGCTTTCTTTGCGGTTTGCTAAAATCCGATCCGCCTGTTCTAACACCGCCAAACCCATAGCGGCATGAAATTCAGAATTTTTACCGTTAATTCCAACCCCTTCATAATTCTCGGGACCATCATGGCCGAAATTTCGCATAAAAACCATCCGCTTCAATAGCTCAGGATCTTTTGTGAAAACGGCTCCTCCCTCTACAGAATGTATTGGCTTTGTCGCATGCAAGCTTAAGGTAGAAATATCACCAAACTCAAAAATACTCTTACCCTGATAAGTGGTTCCAAAACAATGAGCCGCATCATAAATTACCTTTAAACCGTATTTATCGGCAATAGCCTGAATCTCATCTATTGCGCAAGCATTTCCAAAGCAATGTGTGGCTAAAATTGCCGAAGTATCATCGTCAATCGCCTCTTCAATTTTTAGAGGATCTATATTTAAAGTGAGCGGATCAATATCTACGAAAGTAGGAATTAAGCCTTCCCACACTAAACTAGAAGTAGTGGCAACATACGAAAAGGGAGTCGTAATTACTTTCCCTTTCAAACCCAATGCTTTAAAGGCAATCTGTAAAGCAATAGTACCGTTTCCTAAAAACAATAAGTGCTCTACATTTAGGTAAGATTTCAAAGCAAGCTCGTATTCGCTTACCAGCGGACCGTTATTGGTTAACCAGTTACGACGCCAAATACCCTTCAAGAGTTTTTCATAGGCTTCGTATTCTGGTAAAAAAGGTTTGGTTACTGGAATCATTTCGTTTTTCGTGAAATTTTAAGTGTATGAAACTATACCGAACGCTTTAAAAAGTACTTCTTAAAATCATTTAGCATAGGCCTTTGTAAAAAATAAACTGAAAGCGTAAACCCCGTAAGGTATAGGGCTGTTCTTAAACCAACTTCCACCAAGGCATTGGTGAAATTAACGTATTTAAAAAGCATAAGGATGAAGCTACCGCTAGTCAGTAAACTCGACAAAATTTCCTTAACCTGATGCCATGCACTAATATTTAGCAACTTTGTAGCCATGTAAATATTCACCCCTAAAATCAGCACACCACTAGTGGCGAATCCGGTTAAGGTTAATTGTAAGTCGTTAAACCAAAGTGTAGTTAAGGAAATAAGGCTAATAAAATGTCTCACCAAACCGAAATAAAAATTCTCTCTTGCTCTGCCTTTTGCCAACACACTTGTTACTACGATGCCGTTAATAGGTGTTACTAAACCTCTAAACATAAGCCAGAAAAAAATGGGAATGGCGGGTGCCCACTTTGCCCCAAAGACCAAGACTATAAAATAAGGCCCATTTATTATAGAGAGGGCAATAATGAAAATAGAAATGGAAGTAACAAGCTGTGAAACCCGAAGATAGGTTTCCTTGAAACGTTTTTCATCATCCTGAATAATACTTAATGCCGGAAACAGTATGCTTCGTAGAGATGAGGATGAGTTTTGTACAATAAGTGAAACGAGAGAATTAGCCCGTGCGTAAAACCCTAATATTTCTGGTGAAAATACTTTACCGATCATTAGGGTTTTCGACTCTAAAATTAGTCGTCCGATGGTAGCACTACTAAATGAGTACACTGCAAAACTTTGGAGCTTTTTAATTTCTAGCCAGTCAAAAGTAATGCTCGGCCTCCAATCCGAAATTCGCCAAATTAGCAGGGTACCAATAACAGAGAGTAGGATGTGCTGTACTACTAGGGCATACAAACCGAGTCCTTGAAAAGCCAGAATTACCGCTACCACACCGGCTATGATTTGCGCTATTAAGCTTCTAATGGTAAGGGCCTTAAAATCTAATTTCTTTTTTAAATAAGTAGACTGCACAATATTTAGACTTTCTAGAAAATAAATGATAGAAATCAAACGTGTCAAATCCTCTAGAATCGGCCGTTGATAATAAAGTGCAATGCTAGAAGCGCAAACCTGAAATAATAAAGTGACAAGAATGCCGATGCCGAGGTTAAAATAGAAAACACTAGAAAAACTACTCGCTTTCACGTCCTTACTTTGAATCAAAGCCTCATTTAATCCCAAAGACATAATAATCTTTAGCATATTTACCATGGCAAGCGATAGACCTACAATTCCAAAATCTTTGGGACTTAGCAGCCGAGCTAAAATAACCGAGATAACAAAACCTACTATCTGCCCTCCATAATTACCAATAAGTGACCACTTAAAACCCTTACGAGCGGAGGCCCCTAAGTTAGGCTCGTTCATTTTGCATGAGTTTATTTTCGTTTGATTTTATCATTACCTTATCAATACTAAAAAAGGAATGCTTCACTTTTAGTATTGTCTCCATTATTTATCTAATTTAATGGAAAATGACTCCCCACAATCTTAAGTACTGGTGTTCGAGTCATACCAGGGCCTTTTCTCGGCTGCAATCATTGTTCGATCAAAGAGTTGCCCTTCAAAATATCTGCGGTTAACTTTGTAACAAAATTC
>PZPB01000130.1:0-4585 GCA_003045865.1 Bacteroidota bacterium
CTACCACTTTTAATAAAAGAACCCGTAGCCGGAAGGTTGCGGGTTTTTTATTGCCATCAACCGGCAGTTTTAATGGGAATTTTAACAAAACCTTATCTAATTGTTTATTTCCCGTTTACTCTTGAAAAAGCCTAAACTTCAGCCTCAATTTTCCTTAGTTTTGGAATCTCATTATGAGCATTAAAAAAACCCTACATATTCTGCCCGCTGGTGGCTTTTCGCATGAAGTTGCTGCTATGGCCCTCGCCTGCGATTTTAGCGATAGTTGCTATTATGATGACTATAAACAAGAGGCCGGAATAAAGTCTCCGTCGGAATTAAAAGTGGGGGCGCCAGTTGCTCTTGCCATTGGCTCTTCCCAGGAAAGGAAAAATATTTATACTTCTTTAAAAGGGAATTATCACTTCCCTTCCCTTATTCATCCTTCCGCCTTATTATTAAGTCCAGAAACGATTCGCATTGGCCAAGGCGCGATTATTTGCGCTGGTTGCATTTTAACCACCAAAATTAGCCTGGGAGATTTCGTGATCATTAACCTGCATTCTAGTGTAGGTCACGATTGTGTATTGGGTGACTTTGTTTCGCTAATGCCCGGCGCCCGTTTAAGTGGCGGGGTTATTTTAGAAGACGGTGTTTATGTGGGAACGAATGCTAGCATTTTACCAGGCTTACGTATTGGCGCAGGTGCAACGATTGGCGCAGGTGCAGTTGTCACTAAAGATGTAGCGCCCAATAGCACCGTAGTTGGTGTTCCGGCTAAAGCCATTTAACGTGAATTCGAGTCAAAACCAGGCCTCAGATCCCTTGTAAATAGTGGAGTTCGAGCCTATGCAGTGAAGCAATAGCGGGCTATTGCAAGAAGCAGAGGCGCGGAAAGCCGCTTTTCAGAAGGGGCATAAATGGTTTTTCCAATAAAAGTGAAAATACTTCATCTAGTTTTTTTGCTGTAGCCCGCTACAGCTGCACGATCTAGACTTGTCTTTTCTTTTTATTGAAAATCTGAGGCTACGATTTATAGTCGAACTCACGTTATTTAAAGACCAAGCAAGGAATTATCAATTGTCTCTGCGTTCCGAAATCTCAATAGCTTCCTCATCCTCCATCGCCAAGGCGCGTCGCTTTAATCCCGCTATGGAAGCATTGAGCTCGAAGCCGATAATCAATACCAAAGCATTGAGGTAAATCCAAAGTAGGATGACCATTAAGGTACCAATGCTACCATATAGTTTATTGTACTGATTGAAGTTGGCTACATAAAAACTAAAACCCCAAGAAGAAACCACAATTAAAACCGTCGCTAAGATTGCTCCCGGTGAAATAAAGCGCCAAGCGCGATTACCCGATGGGCCATAATTATAGAGCAAGACAATTCCTATAAAAACCTGGAGAATCAATAAGGTATAACGAGTAAGCTCCACCGCGAAGGCAGAAATTACTTCTAAACCGAAAAAGGACAATAGCCCGTTCAGAACATCGGAACTAAAAATAATAACGATGATCCCAATAATGAAGTTTACGCTCAGCACAATGGTTAGACCAAAAGATACCAGCATTTGCTGCCAAAAGTTCCTACTTTCAATTTGGTGAATGGTCTGGTTGAAATTGCTAATAATCGCACTAATACCATTGGTGGAGAAAATGAGGGCTAAGAAAAAACCGGCCGATAATAATCCCCCGCGTTTGTTGCGCAGCACATCCTTAATGGTACTAAAGGTTGCCTCATAAGTATCGGGCGGTAAAATTCGTTGGAAGATATCGTAAATCTCCTGTTCCAAAGATTCTACCGGAAAGAAGGGAATTAAAGTAAAGAAGAATATAATTCCCGGAAAAAGGGCTAGAAAAAATGAATAGGCAATTGATCCTGCGCGGCTGGTTACACTGCCTTCGGCAATACCTTCGTAAAAAAAACTGGTTACATCATAAAGGCTTAAGCCATCGAAAAGAGGTAAAACAATTTTCTTGCTTGCCCGCGTCACGCGACCCCAACTTTTAAGTAATCGTCTTTTAATCCACATGGCTTATTATTGTCTCAAAGGTAGTTGAGAATGCTCTGATTCGCTCAACCTTAGTATTCGATCATTCACATTTAAACCGAAATTTCTTTTTGCTACGCATCTCCCGTAAGGGGAAAATTAAAGCTTAGACTTTAAACTCATGTCCAAACCTTTTACCGAATGGGTTAAAGCGCCCACCGAAATAAAATCGACGCCCGTTTCGGCATAAGCACGCAAAGTTTGCTCGTTAATTCCGCCCGATGATTCGGTTTCCAAACGACCCTTTACCAGCTCAACGGCTTTTACCGTATCGGCTACACTAAAGTTATCGAACATTACCCGTTGCACCCCGGTGCATTCTAGTAACTCTTCAATCTCCCGAAAGTTTCGCGTTTCCACTTCAATGGGAATGCTTAGATTATTTTCCGCTAAATACTGCTTGGCCTTGCTTACCGCGGCGCTTACTCCACCCGCAAAATCGACGTGATTATCTTTCAACATCACCATGTCGTATAAACCAAAACGGTGATTATGTCCGCCGCCAATTAAAACCGCTTCCTTTTCGATGATTCGGAGGTTAGGCGTGGTTTTACGCGTATCTAATAAGCGACAATTGGTATGATTAATCAGCTGCACTAGAGAATTTGTATAAGTAGCAATGCCACTCATGCGCTGCATTAAATTTAAGGCAATGCGCTCGCCCTGTAGCATCGCGCGGATGGGACCGGCTATGTAAAAAGCAATATCGCCCTTCTTTACCTTGGCTCCATCGTCGAGTAATTTATCAAATTGGATAGCGGGATTTACTTCGGCAAAAACAGCTCGGGCTACCTCTACTCCTGCCAGAATACCGTCTTCTTTTACAATTAACTGCATCTGCCCCTGAGCACTAGCAGGAATAGCACAATTTGAACTATGATCGCCACTACCAATATCTTCGGCAAGGGCTTGTTTAATAATCTGGCTGTAAGGGTTTTCCATCTTAAAATTTTAAATTAAGCTTTTTAAGCTTTACGCTTTTCTATACCTTTCGGTAGATGCCTATCCATTATTCTTGAGCAATCCTTTAATATTCACCTTTCCTCTACTCAGTATCCCGTAAAAAACGATAAAGATCAAATTACCAAGAATCAAGCTCCAAAGCATAGGTAAAGCTAAATATTTTAGAATCGCGATAAGCGATAATACAATTAAGAAATAGACTAAAGTGCGGTAAAAAACGGGGCCAAAAGGACTAATCTTATAAAAGCGTTTCACCAAATAATACTTGATAAAGTTAAAAGTTCCGATAGCCAGCAGACTGGCCGCCGCCGCTCCGCTGATGCCATAAATAGGAATAAAAATATAGTTAGATGCAATAGTGAAAACAATAAGAAAGAGACCGCTGTAAAAATTGTAACGCTGTTTATTAGAGATGGTAAGGATAAGTCCATTAGCGCCTGTAGCGCCAGCCAATACTTGAGTTAGGCCCACGAGGAATACCACCATGGATGCTCCCGGATCTTGATACTTGGGCGGTAGAAGCGCTAAAGCCACATCCACATTAATCCAAATAAGTAAAAATAAGGCACTGGTTATGAGCAACTGGGCCTGTGCACTTTTGCGATACAACTTTTCAATTTCGTTTAAATCCTTATCGGCCCAAGCCTTGGCAATAAAAGGACGCAGCGAAACCAGAATGGCATTAACGGGCACCGCTACCACACTACCAATAAAAAAAGCAATGCGGTAAAAAGCCACCGGCGCATCGCCAAGCATTTGGCTAATCATTAAAACATCCAGACTATTTACTAGTAAAATAGATCCACTGGCCAGCATGATAAAAAGTCCGTAAGAAAGAATGTCCTTAATATCAAGCGCATCAAAGCGCAGACTTAAAGCGGGAATTTTAGGGAGTGCATAGCCAATTACCAGAACAAGCTGCAAGGCATAACCCCAGCCAAGAATAACATAAAACTGCTCGCCCCCATCGCCTTGAAAATAAGTCCAAGCCAAGGCGAGAACAATAATAATACGACGATAGACATTCTTGAGGAATTGCGGGAATATCACCAAACGGTAATGCTGACTGAGGCTAGCGAAGACTTCAAAAAGTCCCATTCCGAGGGTAATTAATAAGCCCATTGCCAATCGTTGGCCATCCACATCGCCCCACCGATAATATGCAAAAGCTCCGATCAATAATAAAATACTGCTGGCAAGATTTAAAACGAGGGCAAGACTAAAAAACTGCTTCTGCTGTAAAGCGGTAAAACGTGGAAAATAGGTAACCAAGCTAACGGGAACCCCCAAATGACTGAAGGTGCTAAAAATGGTAGCCACTGCAAGAAGAGTGTTTACCTGTCCCATAAATTCGGGATTATCGGCAAATACCTGCGGAAAGAGAATAAGGGTATTAAAAGCGCCAATGCCTACCCCGAGGTAAGCATTAATACTATTAAAAAAACTTTGCTTAGCTACTATTCCCATCTATTCTTAAGCAATCCATTTGCGCAACATACTCAAGCGCCAAACTAAACGAGCATGACGATTATCGCCCGCTTGATATTCCTGCACTACCTTCTTAACTGCCGCTTCATCTAAAAAATGTA
>PZPB01000130.1:4809-6353 GCA_003045865.1 Bacteroidota bacterium
ACGCGCGATTCGATGGAAAAGGCCATGGAATTGCGATCTTCATTATGCAAAAGCGAAGGCAAAGAGCTTCGCATGGTTAATTGATATAAAAACTGATTGAGGCGACTACCGCCCTCGGGTTGCCAAAGTGTTGGTGCTTGGGCTGCTTCTTTTCCCATAAAGGGATGATACTTGCGATATTCCAAGCCATACATCTGCTCTTCCGAGCTTACCGCGGCTATCAAAGATTTGGCATAAGTGCCGAGATGAGCCCCCATGCTACGGGGACGTAATTTTTGAAAAGCTTCCAACTCACTGATGAATCCACCTAATTGACCCTTCTTTAATTTTCCCGCGGCCAAGCGGTAAAAAGAATGATCGTAACCCGCCAAAAACTCATCCGCACCTTGTCCATCTAAAAGCACCTTCATGCCCTGCGACTTGGCTAATTTCATTACGAAGTACTGCGACAAAGGCGAAGAACCCGCGGGAGGAACCTCAAAATGGTCGAAGAAATTCTCAAACTGTTCTAATAACTCATCTCCCTGAGGGTAATAATCGTGCGCTTTTAAACTCGGGTAATCGCGATGCACCATATGCGCCCAAGGCCGCTCGTCTACTTCATCTTTACCCCCATAATAAATGGTAAAGGTGTTAAGATCTAATTTCGGGTATAATTGGCCAATGCTGCTGCAGATGGCCGAGCTATCTAAACCGCCCGACAAGCAAGCCCCAACCGGGGTATCGGCGCGCATGTGTAGATTAACGCTGTCCATAAAAAGGCTTTTGAATTCCTCTTTGGCTTCTGCCGCGCTAACATTATTTTGTTGTAAAGAAAGGTCCCAATAACGTTCCAGCCTAATCTTTCCGTTTTGGTAAATTAAATTGTGAGCCTCCGGCAAAGCGGAGATGCCACGGTAAAAACTTTCCTCATTATAAGTAAGCCATCCCAATTGCAAATAGCGCAAAAGATGGTTTTCATTGTATTCTTCGCGGTGAAGCGGACTTAATTTTAGCGCGCGATATTCAGAAGCAAAGTAAAACTGCTCGCCCGCGTTCTGAAAGTAAAAGGGTTTAATCCCAAAGCGGTCGCGACTGCAAAAAAGCTTCTGTTCTTTCTCATCCCAAATGGCAAAGGCCCACATGCCCATAAAATGCTGCACACAGTCTTCGCCCCAATATTTATAGGCGGCACAAATAACTTCGGTATCCGAGCTGCTGCTGAAGCTGAAGCCCGCTTTTAATAGCGTTTCTTTTAATTCAAGATAATTATAGACTTCACCATTGAAGCTTATGCTGACATCCTGATAATGAAAAGGCTGATGTGAGGCTTCGCTTAAATCAATGATGCTTAGTCGATTATGACCCAAGACGAGAGGACCATGCTGCCAGTCGCCGCTGTAATCGGGACCGCGATGCTCCATGCTTTTAAGCATGCTAGTAATTTGCTCCTTTTGCCTGTCTTTGTTAGTAATGCGTGGGTCTATAAAACCAGCGATTCCGCACATGAAAATTGAATTTGAGCAAAGATAGTTTATCGAGAGTATTTAGTAGATAGTTGTTGG
>PZPB01000131.1 GCA_003045865.1 Bacteroidota bacterium
TTTTTTAATTTGAAACGAATTAAATACAAATCATTAATAAAAACAAACATATATGGGCGCACCCCCGTATTTTTAGACCCAATTATTTAAAATATATGAAAATAACCGAACAACACCCCCTTATTTTTAGGGTAAATTGTGTTTTAAAATAAAAATATTTATTGGGAAGTCTATTTTAGGAAGCTTACGAGGATTGCAAATTTCTCCTCATTTTTGCCTAAGCAAAAACCTATATTCTGCCGCTTTTTATGTACCAGCGCTTTTTCATTTTTACTCTGCTTATCAGCACCTTTAGCCTTGCCGCCCAGCAGCGGGATATTTTTTACCAAGTAAACTATCAAGAGAACATCATTAAAGGGAAGAGTCAGCTGCGTATGCGCAAGCCTAAAAGCGATAGCATTTACCTGCATCTTCCCTCACGGGCATACACTTGGCCAAAGTCTTTTTTAAATGAGCAATTAAAAGAATACCAAGATGTTGATCTATACTTTGCTGGCAAAGACAAAAAAGGCTTTCTAAAAATAAACAAGCTTTTAATTAATGGTGAAGAATACCGAGCCGATAGTGAAGAGGAATTCCTCGCTATTGCAATACCCACAACAGAGGCAGACAGCCTGCTAATTTCCTTCGACTTCGAAATGGCTTTACCGGATGCTGGCTTTACCGGTAATGGCTTAGCCGAAAACTCCATTCACATTATTGATTTATTACCTCGCCCTGCACCCTGCCTCAACGGGGAGTGGCTTCTAAGGCCGATTACCTACCATTTCGATCATTGTCAGAATCGCGATAATTTTACCCTCGCCCTGCAATTACCCGACTATCTACAAGCCATTTCCAATCTTAAAGAAGTGGCACAATCAACCGCAAACAACAGTAGAAATTATATTTTTAAAGGCGAAAGCCGAAATTTACAATTACACCTAGCCCCGCAGTTTTACTCCTACTCTTTAGGCGCTAAGCAAACCATTTACAGCTTACAAAGTGACTCTAGCTTAGCCAAGAATGTCGTTCTCTTAAGTCAACAAGCCAAGCGTTATTTTAAGTCCGAACTAAACGATAGCCTCAATTACTTCCACAAGATTTTTTACCTCGAAAAGAAAAAGGGCGAATATCACAGTGAAGAACTCCTGAGCTTAGAAATCCCTAAAGATCCCTTTGCCCTAATCAGCGATTTGGTGCAGGCCCAAGGCGAGTCCTTTTTTCGCTATCATCAAAGTGTAGATGGCTTTAGTGAACCTTGGTTGGCGCGTGGCATTCCCTATTTTTACAAATACGACTTCATCCGGCAGTACTATCCGCAAAAACGTTGGATCCCTTTCAGCAACTTCATTTTAGATAAGCTGTTTGCTTTAGATGAATTCGATTATGCCTATCAAAATCGCTTTCTCTTTTTATTTCTGCAGAGGCAAGGATTAGATCAAGCCCCCAATAGCAGTGTGCAAGATCTTTCGCGCCTTAATTACGAAGCGGTAGTGCAGGCAAAGACCTATCTTAATTTAGCCCACCTGCAAGCCTATACTGGGGAACTTAACTTTAAGCGGGCCATGGCTCGTTTTTGCTCGTCGGCAGATGCGCTCGCAGGAGCTAATAGTTTAAATACGGCTTTTAGTTTCTTCGAAAGACGAGATCTGTCTTGGTTTTTCGACAAAACAGTGAAAAGCGCGGAAATTTATGATTACCAAATCCGCGATTTCGAACGTTGCGCAACCGTTACTACTGCCAAGGTTTACAACAGTGGCGATTTAATTACACCTTACTCTGTTACAGGCTTTAAAGATGGTAAAGCCATTATTACCGAATGGTTTGAAGGACATGAAGGTTTGCGCAGCATCCAATTATACCACGAAGATTTTGATAAGATTGTAATCAATGCTCACCTTAGCCATGCCGAATACAATCAGAAAAACAATACCCACTACAATCGCTGGTTACTGCCGCGTGCTGAGCCACTAAGTTTTCAGTTTTACAATAGTTTCGAAGCACCCGAGGCCAGTCAGGTATTTTATATGCCCACCCTTTATTATAATGCCTACGATAAACTCTTAATTGGTGCTTCTCTTTCCAATCGGTCCTTATTGGTACAAAAGCCTTTTGAATACAATATCATTCCCGAGTATAGTACCGGCACGGGAAGTTTAACCGGTTCCGCTTCTTTTAGCTACAATCATACTTTGCCCAAAACTAACTTTTTTAGACAAGTACAATTTGCTATTTTTAGTCGCTATAACCATTACGATGAAGACCTAGCCTATAGTCGTATTTCACCCACCATTAATTTTCGCATTCGCAAACCTAGTCCCCGTAGTCCTTATATTCAATCCATTCGCTTACGCGGAGTAATTGTAGATCGTGAACTTCCCACAGACTTTGAAGGCAGCACCAACGAATTAAGCAGCGCTAGTTTCAGTGTGTTCAATGCCAATTATCGCTTAGAAAAAACCGACATCCTCAAACCCTTGATTTTTCGTTTTCATTTAGAAACAGCCGATAAATTTGGGAAGATTTTCACTGAAGTGGATCAAAGATGGATGTTACCAAATAAGCGCTGGTTAATCTGGCGCAGCTTTGGGGGGTATTTCCTTTATAATCGCTTTGCAGCAGATGGCATAAAAGATAATTTTTACAGCTTCGGACTCAGCGGTAGTCCCGACTATTTATTTGATTACTACCTAATTGGGCGAAGCGACCAAGATGGCATTTGGAGCCGTCAGTTTTTCACCAGTGATGGAGGATTTAAAAGTGAATCAAATGTTTTTTCCGACCAGTTTATGCTTAGTACAAGTGTAAGTGTACCACTCTATGGTTTTTTAGGTTTATTTGGCGATTATGCCTTAACCGAAGAAAATAAATACTGGGATTATGGAATTAGACTTGCATTTTTAACTGATTTTGTTGAAATTTATTTACCCATTCAAAATCAGAGCAGAAACTTTTACCAAGAAGCAAATTATTTAAGCAATATCCGTTTTGTTCTTGACTTTGATTTAGGTAATATTATTAATAGAGCTCGCAGAGCGTATTATTAACCTGGCATTAATAACCTTAAAACCTTGACATGTTTAAAAGTATTAAAAATTATCTGGAAGATCTCGACAAGATTTGCAAACCCATCGCAGACGAAAGAAAATCGCAGCTCGATCAATTAGCGAACATAATTAACCAGTCCAATAGCAAAGACTTAATATTCATTTGCACCCATAACAGTCGTCGCAGTCATTTTGCCCAAATTTGGATGCATATAATCAGCGAGTATTTAGGTCATAATAAAAAAGTAAAAAGCTATTCTGGCGGCACCGAAGCCACGGCTTTAAACCCGCGCACCGCACAAGCCCTTAGCCGTATCGGTTTTGAAATTGAAGATAGTGCCGGCGCAAATCCGTTGTACCAAATAAAGTACGATTCAGTTTTAAATCCCATCGAAGCTTTCTCTAAAGTATACTCACATCCTAGTAATCCGCAAAGCGATTTTATTGCGATTATGACCTGCAACGAAGCTTCGGAAGCTTGCCCTTTAGTTACTGGGGCTAAAACAAAGTTCAACCTTAGTTATCAAGATCCTAAAATTGCAGATGACAGCCCGATGGAAATGGCTAGTTACGACGCTAGTTGCGCGGAAATTGCCCAGGAAATCCTTTACCTAGGCTCTCGAATTCAATAAGCTAAGATAATTCAGACTTTAGACCTCAAAGCGCCTTTAGCTTAGGCCTATAAGCTGCGTGTTTGATATAATTACCGACCCTTTTAATATTTCATTTGTCCTTAATTTTTTTTTGTTAATAAGTATTGCGCTTTTAACCGTTTAGGGCTTAGCTTGATTAAGTTGCGATATTATTTTAGCAGCACCATAAAATTGAAGAACAATGAAATTATCTAAAACTCTTTGGGCGGTTTTTTTAGCCTCCGGACTTGCCTTTACCAGCTGTAGCGACGATGGTGATGACAACAGCACTGCAGAACCTACCGCGCAACCTTTGTCTAACGAAATTGAAGTCGAAATCGACGGGGTATCTTGGCGCGGTGACATTAACCAGGTTATTGAAACCTCTTTAGTAACGCAGATAAATGCCATTAAAGCAAATTCAAATATTAGCTTACAAATTTTCATTCCCCGTGATAGTGTTAACACTTTCAATATTCCTACTTCACTCGTTACCGTAGCTGTGCGTCGCAATAATTCGGTTTTGAGCGACAATCCAGTCGGTTCTATGGTTTTAAGCACCAACGATTCTACGGGAGTGAGAGGAAGTTTTAGTTGCTATGCCACTAGCTTTTCATCAAACGACACCTTGGTACTTACTAAGGGTAAAATTGACTACACTTTCTAAATTTAAAAGGGTTTTTAACAGAAGGAGTCCATTTGGGCTCCTTTTTTTTTATTTAAGTGATTAATTTTAGAATTCTTTTTATTTTAGCTAAAATTATCACAGTGAATTACCTCGGCTCAAATCTGCGCATCTTGCGCAAGCAAAAAAACTGGACCCAAGCAGACCTTGCCAATACCCTTAAAGTTAATCGCAGTCTCATTGGCGCTTACGAAGAGGCGCGCAGCGAACCAAGGCTAGCAACGCTGCAAATTCTTTGTCACATTTTTAAGGTTTCCCTAGAAGACCTTTTAAATAAGCCGCTCGATAAAAAGGCACCGAGTAAGATTAGCAGTCCAGGTAATTTGCGCATTTTATCTGTGGCTACGGAAGCGAATGGCGATGAACTGATTAGCCTTATTCCACAGAAAGCCGCCGCTGGTTATACCCAGGGCTATGCCGATAGCGAGTATATAGAGAGTCTCAAGGCGATTAGTTTACCCTTACCCGAATTGCAGCAAAGTGGCACTTTACGCATATTTCAAATTGAAGGCGACTCCATGCTGCCCGTGCAACCAGGCTCTTATATTATTGGGGAATTTGTGGAAGACTGGCGCTCGATAAAAAACAACCTGAGTTATATTCTTCTCACCCTCAACGACGGCATCGTTTACAAACGAGTGGAGAATGAACTAGCGCAAAATAATCGCTTGCTTTTAAAATCTGATAATCGCGATTACAAATCCTACTATTTGGAGGGAGATCAAATTTTAGAGCTGTGGTTAGCTAAGGGAATACTTAGCTTTCAGGTGCCGCAAGAGCAGGATATGCGCGATGCTGAAAACAATTTAATCTTAGCAAGCTTAGAGGAAATGCGCAAGGATATGCAGCAAATAAAACAAAAACTTGAAAAGTAAAAATACAGTGGGCCGTGGCAGCGGCGCCAATATTAGCAATCCCTTTAATAAAGAAGCTTACGAAGAAGAAGATAGTTTTCTAGAGTATCTCTACCAAAGTGGCGAGCCCTTAGAGAAATTGAAGACGAGCTTCATTAAGCTGAAAGCCAAAAGCATTGTTAATGCCGTAAAAAGCCCCGATATTAATCACCAATGGAGTCTTAATCCCTACCAAGGCTGCGAACATGGCTGCTCTTATTGCTATGCGCGTGAAAGTCATAATTATTGGGGCTATAGCGCTGGCCTCGACTTTGAAGGCAAAATACTAGTAAAGGAAAATGCAGCGCATCTACTGCGCAGTAAACTACAGAGTAAATCATGGCGAGGCGAGCCTATCTTTTTAAGTGGCAATACTGATTGCTATCAACCGGCTGAAAAGGACTTTAAAATTACGCGCGATCTTTTAAAAGTATTCCTCGAGTATAAAAACCCAGTGGGCATTTTAACGAAAAATGCTTTAGTTCAGAGGGATATTGATTTGCTAAAACGCCTCCATGAAGATCGTCTCGTAAAAGTGGCTTTTTCCATTAATACCCTCGATGAAAAACTGCGCTCTAAACTAGAACCGCGCACGGCAACTATTAAAAAACGCTTCGAAAGTATGGAGCTACTGGCTGCCAATAACATTCCCGTAGGGATTATGATTGCGCCTATTATTCCCGGGCTAAACAGTCATGAAGTATTAGACATCGCTCAGCGAGCCGCCGAAATGGGCGCGAGTGAAATGGACTACACTATAGTGCGCCTCAATGGGCCTTTGGTGCCGCTTTTCAGTCAATGGCTCGAAGAACATTTCCCCGACAGTAAAGAGAAGGTACTTAGCCTAATTGCCCAATGCCATGGCGGAAATTTAGAAGACTTTGAGGCGGGCAGAAGAATGCGCGGCGATGGTCCCGTAGCCGAACAAATCAAAGCCACCATCAATTTGGCCAAGCGAAAGTACTTCGCCGAAAAAGAAGTCTTCAAATTCAATCAAGAAGATTTTATCCATCTCCCGAAAGGGCAGTTTAGCTTAGATTTTTAACCTATCATATAACTAAACTGTTTTGATGCTGATAATCAGACAACAGCATTTGA
>PZPB01000031.1 GCA_003045865.1 Bacteroidota bacterium
AAAGGAGTTTGTGAGCTCGTCGCTGCTCTCCTCGGTTCCCAACTCACTAAAGCAACGGCTTTTATTTTGAAGCCTCGTAATTGAGGCCGATCAACCTACTAATAACGAATCAGACTAAATTGTAATATGAGTCTTCGTTTACCTGATTCCAGGCTATATGTCATCAAATTTTCTTGGTTTTAGAATTTGAAACCCTTCTCTTAGGGAAACAGAATTGTAGTTTCGAATATCGTCTGAAGCTAAATCCTGTAATCGATTGCTTAGATCTGTATTTTCCAATAGGGAAATAGGGGAACTATGCAAAATGCAAAGTTGACCAAACTATGGCGACCGCTAGATGTATATTTCTGTTTGAAAGTGGAATGTTTATTAGATGAGCTTCAATGAAGAGGATGAAAAATTGCTTTGGCGCTTTAGCGAAATGGGAAGCGACAAGAGGAGCTCGCCCACTGAGCTTTGCGGCTGAGCAAATTTTTAAGAGGAGGCATTGAGCGGCTAAATGATTTACGGAGATTGATAAATGAAAGATTGTCAAAAGTCTGTTTAGTATTCAAGACAAATATTGTCGTCTTTAGCACCGATGGTAATTAGAACAGCTTTGCTTTAGCGAAAAATCAGAATTTTAATTCATTCAATTTACAATTTATAGAACTTAAAGCTTTGGGTGCGATAATTGGCTTTCTCAAGATACAGTACGTAGAAACCAGAAGGTAAATTTGAAGTAGATAAAGCGTTAGTCTGCTTGGCGTTGAATTGTGCTTCGCTTAAGACGATTTGTCCTTTACTGTTATAAATATGCAGTCTGCTAAACGTTGTGCCTCCTTCAATATGTAATTCATTTTTCACTAGGGTAGGATAGATTTTTAATTGAGAATCTGATGTTTCTGGCAGACTTATATTAACGGGACTGCAAGTCGAAATGGAGTCGAGTTGGGAATAAACAAGGTTGCCATTTTTAAAATAGCAGCTAACTTTCCCTGCTCCTAATACAGCGGGAGTACCGCCTGGCGCATTAATTAGACTGAGCGAACCAATGCCTTCCACCCAAATGGGCGATTGGATATTAGTATTAGTAATAGTGGGCGAAAAGTAGTAGAAACGATGGTTTAGTCCATCTAAAAGAATACGTGGGATAATGGAATCTAAAACAAAGACACCACCTTCTGCGGGAAAGGGGGTGATAGGATTTTTCATCGTAAAAGAATCGCCTACGCTTAAAGAAAAATCATATAACAGAACTTCTTCATTACCTTTTCCACCGGCGGGATAGGAGAGGAAGACTCTTTGATTAGGCAGCTCTTCGCGAAAAAGAAAGCTGCGTGAAATATAATGGAAGCCATCTAGTACTTTGTAATTTACACCTTGGACAGTGGTATCGCTGTTAATGTAATATACATCCGTAAGGCAGCCGGAAAAGCAGCTAGTTAGATGCCATTCAAAGACGCCATCTAGCATTGGAATATAGCTTTGAGACTTGCTGGTAAGTTGCATTAGAAGCATGGCCAAAAGGATTAAGCTTCTCTTTAGGGTCTTTTTTAGGATAGAATCAATAGCATCTTTCGAGATTATCATACCTACATTTAAGATTAGACGTTAAAGATAGCGAATAGCAAAGGAAGCCTTGGTAGTGAAATCTTTGCTGGAATTAAATTTTAGCCAATGCGAAGGACCTGCTTTTCCGCTAGCTTAGTTACTTTTGCCAATAATTTCCTCTATGCAGAGATTGATCAAATGCCTTTTACAATTCGCGCCATTGCTGCTATTGCTGACAATGGCTAGTCAGCCGCTAAAGGGGCAAGGAGAATTGAAGCATAGCCATCAGTATAGTTTTTTAAATAAACAGGAGAGTTATTTTATTGATACGACCTTGAACGACATGCGCTGGTATCATCAATTGAATGCGGCGCAGAAGGACTCGTATGGGAGGCTGGTACTAACGAATTTGGGTTCGGCTCGCAACAATTTGTTAATTCCTACGGTTGGTGATTTTTGGACTTATCAGGGCTTTGGCGCTTTTGATGATTACTTTTCTAGTCCGAATACCATTCCTTATTACCAAGTGCGTTCACCTCTTACCGATGCGTGTCATCACAATGGTTACGACAGGGGGCAAACCTTTAGCATACTGCATACGCAAAACATTAATAAGCGCTGGAATGCTTATATTAAATATCGTCGCTTAAATAGTTTGGGCTTCTATGCAAATAACCAAAATAAGCAATCTAGTTTCACTTTTAGCACCTCCTATTTAACTAAAAATAAGGTCTATTCTGTACGAGCCTCTTTTGCCAGTGAAAAGATGGAATTGCAAGAATTTGGCGGAATTGCAGGAGACTCGGTTTTTACCGATAATCTGCAAAGTTCGCGGGTAGTAATTAATCCGCGCTTAACCGCGGATAATCGTATTCTTTACAATCGCGATTTCTTTGTTGATCATAAAATAGATTTACTGCAGCTTTTCAGTAAAAAGCCAAAGAAAGCGCCATTGGATACTACTCAGGTTGATTCTTTAGGTCTTGATAGTATCACGCCAATTGACACGCTTGCTTTAATTAGCGATAAGCCAGAAGTTGAAACCAAAAGACGTGGTGCTATTTATTTGGGCCATACCTTTCGCTACAACCGACGCGCCCAGGTTTATGAAGGAAATAGCAGTAGCTATTATGCTAATTACTTTTTTAATACCGGGAGTTATAGCGATAGCTTAGCCTACGTTGGGGTAGAGAATACCTTGTACTTAGAAAGTACGATTGGCGACACTAGTCAGTTTGAGCTGAAGGCAGGAGTGAAGAGCTTGTATACCGAATCGGGTAATGCCTACTTTAATTTATCAGCGAATAACTTGGGTTTGATCGGTAAAATTAGAGGGAATTACCGTGATAAATTTGAATTACAGGGTTCGGTAGATTTTATACTAAGCGGTCCTTTAGCGGGTAACTTTGCCTTGGCGGGAGAGCTGGAAACCATGATTTATGGGAAATTACGGGCCTTTGGTTCGTACAGGCTTCAAAATAAAACCCCCGATTTTTTAGGGCTTTATTATTACAGCAATAATTTCATTTGGAATAACAATTTTAGTCCGGAACTGAGTAATACGATTACCGCAGGATTGAAGTGGCAGAAAAACAATTACCTGCAATTTAAAACTTGGACCAATCAGAACATGCTCTATTACGATTCAGAAAGCAGAGCGCAATCGGCTAATTTGGTGGCCTATTCATCATTGGAACTAAGACAAGATTTTGAGTTTTGGAAATTCTTACATTTTGATAACCGCATTAGTTATCAACTAGCTTTGGATGGAGAAGAGTACATGCCTTTACCCGAGTTGGTTAGTCGCAATGCCGTCTATGTGGATTTCAAGTTATTTAAGGGTGTTTTGGGATGTTTGTTAGGTACTGAGTTGAATTACTATAGCGAGTTTAATAGCCCATCTTATAATCCTGCCTTGGGTCGTTTTTATATCGCAAATGAGTATCCTATTGGCAATTTTCCGGTCCTGGATCTATTCGCTCAGTTTAAATTATCGAAGGCGATTATCTTCTTGAAAATTGAGAACAGCACGGCGGGTCTTACCCCCTATAATTATTTTGCCGCACCGCATTTTCCTTTAAATGATAGAGTTTTACGCTTCGGGGTAAATTGGCGGTTTTTTAATTAAAGACTTTAAGTGTTGGGCTATCGCTAAAGGGCGAGCCATGTATTCTTCTAAACCCAAGTGGGATGTAAGTTCTGGCCTTAGACCTCTCTTAAATAGTGGGTTTTAAGTCTAAGCGCTGAAGCAATAGCGGGCTGTAACGAAGGGCTATGGAGCCGAAAAGCGTTTTCCAGAATAGGCTTAGCGGTGTTTTTCCCATAAAGAATCTGAGACTATAATTTCACGCCGAGCTCAGGTTCATAGTAAACTTGATTTGGTAAAGACCAAAAATTAGTGTCCCATCTCGGGCTATTTTTTAGTGGATGACTATTTAATTGAAGTCAAGAATTATTGATATCATTACTTGTGATTAGCCTAAACTTTTGCACGAAGTGAAAATGATTCAGAAAATAGCAGATTTGAAGTGTTCCACTATGATATTTAAAAGGACATTATTTTTCCTTTTAGCTTCTCTATTGTGTTTTTCCATGCAAGGGCAAACAAAATGGGAAATTGAGCGCGAGAAGGAACATGGTGTTTTGAGATTAAAAATAGATGGGATGTCTTTGGACGACTATTATTATTTTATTTTTATCAACCCAAAAACTAAGCAGTTCGATACCCTTCGAAATAGAGAGATGCATCTTGATGTGGGGAACGCTGAAAAAGGATATTCCTATACAATGGGCCAGTTGCTAAAAGTGATGCCCAAAGATTTATATGGCCAGAAGAGCCAAATTATATATGGCGACTGGTCTTATGTGAGTTTCCCAGTTCTCGGGCTTTCGCAAGCGCAGATTGTTGCCGTTAAAAGTGAAACGAAGAGTACCATGCGAATTCACTTTGAGTATGAAGGCACGGATACATCAGACTATGTTTTTCAATTGAACTTTCAGGAAGGGGATTTTTTGATAGAAGCCCCAATTTTGAAACACTATGCCTTGTCCAAGCAATATAGGAAAGACCAGAGTTCGATTAAGAAAAGCGAAATTCTCGGCACTCCATTTAAATTGCTGCAAGAACTCTCGGTGAATTCAAGTCAAACGAATAATGTCAATTTGAGTATAATAAACATTGGCAATCCGGAAGCACTGATGTGCTTCCCCTTTTATGACAAAATTCGATATTCGAGCCAAACAGAATCTTCGCTTCATACTATTGAGCATCCCTATTACACCAAGATCAAATATCCTTCTCCTTCAGTCCAAATATCTGCCCCCGAGTATATGGCGAGCGACCCTAAACGAGATGTTTATTGCGTGGAAAATATTTACGTAAAGCCTGTCTATTTGTATCGTCCCTTGGATTATAAAAGCGTTAGAAACAGAAGCAACCTTCAGGTAAATAGGAAGCGAAGAAAGGCAATAGATGATACCACTTTTCTTCGTTTAGAGTCCTTCATAGAAGCCACCTTGTTTTCAAAAAGTAACCAATGCAATCAGCCCTACTATTCAGTTTCGGAAGTCGATTTTCCATTTAATCATGACAGTATAATTTCTTTAGAGATCACCGAAACGCTTTTCAGACTGCCAAGAGAAGATTCATTAGGCTTGGCTAAATACACCAAGCGCTTAAACAAAGCCATCGCCAAAGCAGAGAAACGAGCAAAAAAGAATAGTATCACATTCTTTAAACGTAGAAATAAAGTCTGGAGTTCTAACGACCCATATCAGCCCACGTGGAACGCACAGACCTTGCCGATGCCCGACTACGATGTTGATATTCCAAAACAATGCGATAGTCTTCTAATTAGGCAGCCCTCGAGAAACTACTTAAACAATGGCTACTATAGTTGGGAAGCGGTGGAGCCCTGCCTTGACATGCAAAATCCCCATGACGATATCCAAGAGTATTATGCTCTGGTACTTAATCCTTATACCATGAAGCCTCATGACCCAGAAGTACTCTTTGGTCCGAAATTTAGGGAGGTGGTTTATAAAGAAGTACAAAAGGAGTACAATCGGCTCCAAGTCTTAAAGCAAGAAATAGATTTCCCTTTTAATGTGCATCATTATAAACCAGAGCTCAGAAGGCAATTTATTTGGGGCTTAGATCAGAGACATGTGATCATCTACTATGGAAATGAAGGAGAATTTAGTGCCTATCAAAAGCTTAAGATACCGCATGAAAGATTCAAATAAAGGTTCATGGCAGATTTCCATCAGGCTGTGCCTGTGAGTTGCCCAAGATATTAAAGCTTTTTGTTGAATCTCAAAGAGTTGGTAATGAAGACTTAAGAACTAAGTCTTTTGATTCTTCTTTTTGGCCGCGGGGAATAAGATATTGTTCAGAATTAAGCGGTAGCCGGGAGAGTTCGGATATAGGGCCAATTCTGTTTTAGGATCGCCTACGCGATGCTGGTAGTCTTCGGGGTCATGACCGCCGTAAAAGGTCCAAGTGCCTTCCCCTAGTTCACCGTGAATGTAACGCGCTTCTCCGTAAGGTTTGAATTCGCCTAAAATGAGAACATCACTTTTTATGAGGCTAGAGCGAAAAGCGGTAGTCTGTCCCATAAAACCTTTTACTACCTGATTGTGATTTTGAGTAAGCATAGTGGGAACAATGTCCCATTTGGCAGAAAACTCAAAGAGACTGAAAAAGTCATCTTCTGGTTTTACTTTGCGATTATCGGTCACATCAATATTACTAAACTCATATCGGTTAGGGTTTTCAATTAGGGTGAAATCCTTAAAAGCCAAAGTCTGCGTATAGTCGAGTTTATTATTGTAATTAGGTTCGGAAGGGTCGCCATCGAACATAGGTTCGCAAATGTCAACACCGCTGCTGGCGAGGCTAATATCATAACTATCTGTAGCCGAACACATGGCGAATAAGAAGCCCCCGCCAATGGTGAATTCCTTAATCTTTTTCGCCACAGCTTCTTTTAACTCGCTTACTTTCGAAAAGCCCAGTGCTGCCGCAGAAGCCTCCATATCGGCTTTTTGCTGAATATACCAAGGGGCGTTTTTAAAGGCGGCATAAAAGCGACCATACTGTCCCGTAAAATCTTCATGATGGAGGTGCAGCCAGTCGTAGCGGGGCAAAAGGTTGTCTAATACTTCCTGATCATAAACTACATCGTAAGGGATTTCGGCATAGGTGAGAACCAAGGTTACGGCATCATCCCAAGGTAATTTTCCTTTAGGAGAATACACCGCAATTTTGGGTGCCTTCTCTAATTTCACCACTGCCTGATTTACCGCTGGGCTACTTATACTATTGCGAATACTTTCTGCATCAGCATCGCTAATGGCGCTGTAGCTTACATTCCTAATTTGACATTCTAATTTCAAAGTTTCATTAAAAGGCATCATGAAACTGCCGCCGCGATAGTTTAATAACCATTCTACCGTAGTGCCTCTTTCAATGGCATAATAGGCAATTCCGTATGCTTTTAGATGTTCTTTTTGTTCTTTTTCATCCATTGGGATTAACAAATGAATGGCACTCAGCTTAAGGCTGATTAGGCATAAAAGAACCAAAAAACTTAGTCTATTAAAATGGGAAATCATCATTTTCGTTACCAGTATTAAATTCTGAGCCGCCTCCTCCCGGTGCTCCGCCCAGATAGCTGTCACTATTAATTTTCGATTCTAAAATCATGGGGCTAGCATCTACATTTTCTAAATCGGAGAAGCGGGCCATTGATCCTTGGAAGCGTAAACGTACATCCGCTAAACTACCGTTACGGTGCTTGGCAATAATAAGCTCTGCTTTTCCTTCGGCTGGGTCGCCATCTCTAAAAGTTTCAATGTCGTAATATTCGGGACGATATATGAAACATACGATATCCGCATCTTGCTCAATCGCTCCCGATTCTCTCAGGTCAGAAAGCTGTGGTCTTTTATCTCCTGCTCTCGATTCTACCGCACGACTTAACTGCGACAAGGCAATTACGGGCACATTTAGTTCTTTCGCAATACTTTTTAAGGAACGCGAAATGGTGGAAATTTCTTGCTCGCGGTTACCACCCTGACTTTTTTGTCCCCCTACCGTCATTAACTGTAGGTAGTCAATTACAATCATCCCGATATTATGTTGGGCTTTTAAACGGCGACACTTCGCACGTAAGTCGAAAACACTAAGTGCGGGCGTATCATCGATAAAAAGCGGTGCATCTTCTAAGGCGCGTACCTTAGTCAGTAGCTGTTGCCACTCGGCATCATCGAGCGTTCCTTTTCTCAGCTTCTCAGAGTTGAGTCCTGTTTCACTAGAAATTAAACGGGTGATAAGCTGAACCGCTGCCATCTCCAGCGAGAATACCGCTACCGGAGTTTTATGATCTACCGCCATATTCCGGGCCATCGATAATACGAAGGCGGTTTTACCCATACCCGGACGAGCGGCGAGGATAATTAAATCCGAAGGCTGCCAACCTGCTGTTATCCTATCTACCTCAGTGAAACCTGAAGGAACCCCCGAAAGACCTTCCTTTTTACTGATTTCTTCAATTCGCGTAATCGCTTCTCTAATAAGGTCTTTGGCACTCTGATAGTTCTTTACAATATTGCTGTGGGCTACCTCAAAAAGTTCTTGTTCTGCCTCATCTAAAAGGTCAAAAACATCGGTAGTTTCATCGAAACTTTTATCGATAATATTGCTGGAAACGCGAATCATCTCGCGCTGAATATGCTTTTGTACAATAACCCTCGCGTGGTACTCGGAGTGGGCAGAAGAGGAAACTTTGTTACTCAATTCTATTAAGTACTGTTCTCCCCCCGAGGCTTCTAATTCGCCATTTTGACGAAGCTCGTGTGCTACCGTTAAAATATCTACCGGCTCGCTTCGACCAAATAATTCCTTAACCGTTTTAAAAATTAAGGCATGCTGCGTTTTATAAAAACTTTCGGGCGATAAAATGTCGATTACCGAGTTTATCGCGCCATTATCAATTAGTACCGCGCCTAAAACAGCTTCCTCAAAACTGATTACCTGAGGCGGAATACGTCCCTGATCGAGGGCGATTACGCTCGGTTTTTTTTTGGTGCTGAAAGAATTTTGCGGACTTTTGTTATTATCCATGCTCAATTACAAGGGTTTAGATGGAAAAGGATTAGCTTTCAAAAATAATTATTGTGATTGGCTTAAGGCAATTTATACGACATTGTTTTCAACACGCTCTCGTTTTGGTGCTAATCGCCTCATGCTCAAAGCAAGAAGCACCTTATCCAGTAGTTAGCTTCACTTACGTAGATGCGGCCTCTGTGAATTTTGGCGATACCCTAAGATTGGGTTTTGAAAGTAGCAACAGTACAAGCTATAAGCTTAGTTTATTGCAAGGTTCTCGAGTTTTTACGCTTCCGCAAAGAGAGGTTTTTAGAGAGGGAAATACGGTCGACCTAGAACTGGTTTTTAATGAGCCTTACTTAGAAAGTGGAACTTACGATTTGCGTTTACAGGTAGAGAATGCTGACAAGGGAGCTAGCACATTTTCTTCGCTTCGCTATACGGGTTTGGCTTTGGCCCAGAGAGGTTTTGCCCTTTTGGGAGAAACGAGCTTGGAATTGGTAGATAACAATCAAAATCGCATTAGTTTTCCACTAGCAAGGCCTTTTGATGCATTAAAGGTTTCTTCGCGCGATTCCTTAATTTATTTGGCCGCTTTCGCAGATGAGCCAGTAAAAGTGAGACGATTAAAAGACTTTCAATTGCTCCGAGAATTACCATTGGTTCAGGCGCCTGGCTTTCGCAATTATTATCAGTTTATAAAGTCGGTAGAGGGTTTGTATTTACTGCGCACCGATGGTGATATAGACTATTTGGAAGAAGGCGCCGTGCAGGCATCCACTAGTTTACCTGCCGGAAGAACGGCTCGTAAGGGCTGTGTTTTAAATGAAAAGTTAGTGGCCGTAAGCTACGATCAGGCAGGTTTAAATCCGCAACTGGAATTTTATAATAGTAGCTTAAATGGAATTTTTCAAAGTTATCCTTTGAGCGGTTCCAATCACGTGATATTCCCGCTGCAGGGAAATCAGGATGTTGGGGTTTTACTGCGAAGAAACAGTAAGTGGGAATTACACATCTACAATAGTGCAAGCCAAAATTTAAGCTTGGAGTATATTGGAAACGATCAAATACCCTTGGCCGGATCAGCCACCATACAAAGTCAGCTGCTAATGTTTAGCACCGATCAGGAATTATATCGCGCTTTTGTGTTTGGGTCTAGCATACCCATTGCAATACAGAGTGGAGCGCATAAAAATTTTCAGTTAAGCCGTTTCGATCAAGGACTTTATTTACAAAAAGCTAACACCGTTTACCGCCTCAATTTGGATAATAATCTGCAATTTGCGGCCTCAAAATTTGATGTACTTCAAGATTATGATATTCTCTACAATAAATAAAAAGTCCACTTTATTTTTAGCGGCAGCCCTTGGCTTATTTAGTTTAAAATCAGAGGCCCAGGCTTTATTAGCTCGTCAGGCTACGGTGAGTTTCCCTACCACTAATGAGTTGCAAACCAACAGTGAAACTTTGGTTTTAGTAAACCAATCGGCCTATCCCATTGCCATAGATAGCGTAGCCCGTTTCAATTATTATGGCAATAAAGTTTTTCGCGCCTTAGATAGCAACTTTGTAATCTTAGGCGGAGATAGTATTTTGGTTACCATAGAATTTTCTCCTGAGCATAATATGCTGCACAATCAGGCCTTGGTTTTTAAATCGGCTAGTGGATTTGGACATTATCCAGTGGGCCTAAATGGCCAAGGGACTTTTTCTAAAAGCTATTACAGTACCACCGAAAACAAAGCAGAAGAAGTTCTAAAAACGGCTTTAAATAACAAGCTTGCGGCGGGTTATAATTCGCTAGGTTATAATACGGCTCGTGACAATATGTATGCAACCCTTGACAATTCGGGGGGGCAAGTTACTTGCGTATATACCGGTAGAACAGCAACCTTTAATTCGCGTTCGGGGGCTAATACTAATAGCTTCAATTGTGAGCATACTTTTCCCCAAGGCTTTTTCAGTTCGAATGAGCCGATGAAAAGTGATATTCACCACCTTTTTCCCACCGATGTTACCGCGAATAGTCGACGAGGAAACGATCCTTTTGGAGTAGTGAGCAGCAGCAGCTGGAGCCAAGGTGGCTCTAAATCGGGAGGCGGTAAATTCGAACCACGCGACGCCCAAAAAGGCGCGAGCGCTCGAGCGATGATGTATTTTGTAATTCGCTATCAAGACTATTCCAATCATTTCGCAGGACAAGAAGCGATACTGAGAACTTGGCACGATAACTTCCCACCCACGGCGAATGAAATTGCACGTAATAATGGCATTTTTGCCTTGCAGAATAACCGCAATCCCTTTATCGATTACCCGCAATTTATCGAACGCATTAGCGACATCAACGCCACGAGTACCGCCACGGCTAATTATTCGGCTTATTATTCTGATGATACCATTATGCTTGCGCAAGGAGCGGGTTCTTTTGACTACTCTTTTGTTATTTACAATCGCGGTAACGAGGATATGACCTTCCGCAATTTCCAGTTAAGCGATCCTAATTTGAACTTTGCCAATGGCAATCCAGGCGTAATTACTTTAAGCCCCGGCGATCATGCACAAATTGTCATCAGCTTTGATGGTAGTTTGAGCTATAGTACCACTTTGCAGTTTATTGAAGAAGGACAAGGCAGCCTGCCCCAAACCGTAGATATTCAATCGGGTCCGCAGCTTAGTAGCGCCGAAGCTGCACTGCAGAATGTTTCTTTTTATCCCAACCCTAGCAATGGAATTATTCAGGTACAAGGTTATGCCCGCTTAAAGCAGATGAGTTTGAACGATGCTTGGGGTAGAAATTGGCCTATCACTTTAGATCGTGAAATAGATCTAAGGTATTTACCCGCGGGTATTTATTTTATCCGTTATCAGCTAAAAGGTGAAAACAGCTATTACAGCGAGAGACTGTTGATTAAGTAAATCGAGGTTCGATTTAGAGCATTAAAAAATCCCCGTTGGAGATACTCCAACGGGGATTTTTTTAGTGTATGAATAGATGTGCTTATTTATAAGCACCCATTTTTTCAAATTTGCTTAATCGCTTCTCTAAAAGTTTGTCGGTGTCTATTTTCTTTAACTTGGAGATTTGCCGTAATAACTCATCCTTTAAAAGACTAAACATCTCTTCGGGATTGGTGTGTGCTCCACCTTGGGGCTCTTCAATAATCCCGTCAATTAGTTTATTGCCCAACATATCTTGTGCAGTGAGCTTTAAAGCGTCAGCCGCTCTTTGCTTATAATCCCAAGAGCGCCATAAAATAGAGGAACAGCTTTCGGGAGAAATAACCGAGTACCAGGTGTTTTCTAGCATTAAAACCTTATCGCCCACGCCTATTCCTAAAGCACCTCCCGAAGCGCCTTCGCCAATTATCACACAGATAATGGGTACTTTTAAAATAGACATTTCGTAAATATTACGGGCAATGGCTTCGCCTTGTCCACGCTCTTCGGCTTCCAAGCCGGGGAAGGCTCCCGGAGTATCGATAAGCGTTACTACGGGACGGTTAAACTTTTCGGCCATTTTCATCAGGCGTAAAGCCTTGCGATATCCCTCGGGGTTAGCCATCCCGAAATTGCGGTATTGACGCATCTTAGTATTAACGCCTTTCTGTTGCCCAATAAACATAACTGGCTCATCGCCTAGCATACCCCAGCCACCTACCATGGCTTTATCGTCTTTTACGTTTCTATCGCCATGTAATTCGATAAACTCACCATTAGTCATGGCATTTATATAGGCTAAAGTATAGGGTCTTTGCGGATGGCGAGAGAGTTGTACCCTTTGCCATGCGCTTAAATCCTTGTATATGCTTTTGCGTGTACTCTCTAGTTTTTTCTCAAGCTCTTTTAGAGTTTTGCCCATATCTACTTGGGTTTCAGTCTCTAATTCTTTTGTCTTTTCTATCTGAAGTAGAATCTCCTCAACAGGTTTTTCAAAGTCTAGGTATTCCATAATTGTCCCTCTTTATATCTTGCAAATATGTAAAAATATGCCAATCGATTAGTACTTAAGGTTAGTTCGACTGTAAATTATAGCCTCAGATTTTCAATAAAAGGAAAAAGCAAGTCTAGATCGTACGGCTGTAGCGGACTACAGCAAATGAGCTAGGAGTAGGATTTTCGCTTTTATTGGGAAATCCATTTTAGCTCCCTTCTAAAAAGCGGCTTTGCTAGCCTCAGCTTGATTTCCTTTATTTAGGTGCGATATAGTATAGATAAGCGCCAATAAAGCCGAAAACTATATTGGGAATCCATACAGCCAGTAAAGGTGATAAGCTTCCCACCGTGGCGAAAGTAGTAGAGATTTGCATGAAGAATATGTAAGTAACGCAAAGTACCAGACCTATGGCTACATTAAGACCTAGACCTCCGCGGGTTTTTTTGGAGGAGATACTAACTCCAATTAATACCAAAATATAAGTGGCAAAGGGCCAAGAGGTGCGTTGGTGTTTTTCAATGAGGTAAAAATTGGTATTTTCCGAACCCCTCAAGGTTTCCGCTTCAATAAAATCATTTAGTTCGGGCGTGTTCATCATCTCCACTGTGTAAAGTCGGGGTACAATATCAGCGGCATCAAAATCAAAGCTGCGGGTTAGTTTTCGTCCTTGTTCTAATTCTTCCTTCCCGTTTTCATCAATGGTTCGGATATCATAATTTTCTAAGGTCCAAACATTAATGGTGGTGTCTAAGCGGATAAAGTCCGCTTTTAACTTGTAGCTTAAGGTGTTGCCCGTAAATATTTCGTAGGTGAAATGGTAGCCGGAATTTCGTTTGGTATTGTAATTCTCGAAGTAAATAATATGGCCAGGCTTTATCTGCCGGTGGATGTCTTTAAATCCTTCATTTTCCTTTTTATCGATGTAGGCATGCTGAAATTCCAAGCGCTGAACATTGGTGTAAGGAATTACAAAATGGCTCAAAAACAGACTAATACTTGCCACAATCGTTGCGGAAACAAAGTAAGGGAACATCATTCTTTTAAAACTAACTCCTCCCGTTAAAATGGCCACAATCTCGGTATTTGCGCTCATGCGGGAGCTAAAGAAAATGGTCGCAATAAACACAATCATCGAGCTAAAGAGATTGCCGTAGAAAACTAAAAAGTTTAGGTAGTAGTCTAAGATGATTTCTCGGGTGCTAGCACCACGGGTGATAAAATCATCAATTTTTTCTGAGATGTCAAAAACAATAGCGATGGCCAAGATTAAGGCAATGGTTAAAAAGAAAGTTCCAAGGAATTTCTTGATGATATAGAGATCAATGATCTTGAAAATCTTCACAGGCGCTGAGATACTTTAATTACCATTTGCTCTTTCCAGCTGGCAAAGGTGCCGGCCTCAATTTGTTTACGAGCTTCTCCTACTAACCAAATATAGAAGCCTAAATTGTGTACACTGGCTATTTGTCGGCCTAAATATTCATTAGCGGCAAATAAATGTCTTAAATATGCTTTTGAATACTGCGTATCTACGAAAGTGGGACCATTTGGGTCAAGAGGACCGAAATCATCTTCCCACTTTTTATTTTTAATATTTATAATGCCTTCGCTCGTGAAAATCATGCCGTTGCGTCCATTTCTAGTCGGCATTACACAGTCAAACATATCTACCCCGAGTGCAATGTTTTCTAAAATATTGGCAGGCGTACCCACGCCCATTAAATAACGGGGTTTGTCTGCTGGTAAAACGCTGCAAACAGTATCCGTCATGGCGTACATTTCCTCGGCCGGTTCTCCAACCGAAAGACCACCAATAGCATTGCCATCGGCGCCAAACTCGGCAATAGCTTCGGCGCTTTTAATGCGCAAATCGGTATAGGTACTTCCTTGAACAATTGGGAAAAGCGTTTGCTCATAGCCATAAAGCGGCTCATTCTCACTAAGCCAAACTCCGCATCGTTTTAACCAGCGGTGGGTCATTTCCATAGATAGGCGCGCATACTCGTATGTACTCGGGTAAGGCGGGCATTCATCAAAAGCCATAATGATATCTGCACCAATATTGCGCTGGATTTCCATGGATTTTTCGGGACTAAAAAAATGCCTAGAGCCGTCGATATGCGATTTAAAAGCCACGCCTTCTTCACTGATCTTATTATTGTTGGATAAGCTATAAACTTGATAGCCACCACTATCGGTGAGAATTGGTCCCTGCCAATTCATAAACTGATGTAAGCCACCGGCGCGATTTAAAATATCGGTGCCGGGGCGCAGATATAAATGATAGGTGTTTCCCAAAATTACTTGGGCTTTAATATCCTCTTCCAGTTCGCGCTGATGCACGGCCTTCACCGTTCCAACGGTGCCAACAGGCATGAAAATAGGAGTTTTTATCTCGCCATGCGCAGTGCTAATGGTACCACTGCGGGCTTTAGATTTGGGGTCTAGATGTTCGAGCCGAAATTGCATTCGGCAAAAATACGTGGAATAAGGGAGATGAAGATGAGAATATTTTTAGCCATTATTTTAAAAGCTAATTCGTTGGGCTATCTTCAAGAACTATCTTTGCGCTTATGCAGATGCTTTTACCATTAGCCTTGTGGCTGCTAATTTGCTTGGCTCTTATTATTATTCACTATCAACGCTTTCATCGCTTGCGCAAAGGCTTGCGCAATAGTATGGTAGAGGAGGTGAGGGCGCAGGTGATTCCGCTTTCAATTATTGTGGCGGCACGTAATGAAGCGCACAATATCAAAGATTTTCTTCCCGTACTTTTAAAACAGGATCATCCAAATTTTGAAGTGTTGCTAATTAATGATGGCAGTACCGATAAAACGGAATTGCTATTGGCCGAGATGTCCAAAGATTTCGAGTATCTACGCGTATTTAATCGTCCTGCAGAAGGGAAAAAGAAAGCGATAAGTTATGCGATTAGTCAAGCGAAGCATGAGGCGCTACTTTTTACTGATGCAGACTGCTGGCCTTCTTCTTTTCAGTGGGCGCGTAAAATGTCGGCTCTCTTAAGTGACCACGATTTAGTGCTTGGCTTTGGCGGATTAATTGGTCCGAAGAGCTTCGTTACTGGACTGAGTATTTTTGAAACCTTCCAAACCGCCAGTGCCTATTATTCGGCTGCTTTAGCTCATAAACCCTATATGGGAGTGGGGAGGAATATGGCTTACAATAAAAGCATCTTTAAACGCGCGGAAGGTTTTTCCGAACATAGTGCGGTGCTTTCTGGCGATGACGATTTATTTGTTTCTTCTCTCGAAAATGCCCGGGTGAAACTTCAGTTTAATGATGATAGTTTTACATATTCAGATGCCCCAACGAGCATGGAGCAGTGGTGGCTGCAAAAGCGTCGTCATTATTCGGCTTCTTTCAAATACCCCATCTCGCGTAAGCTTGGCCTGGGCCTAGAAGGTTTACTACAGTTGTTTTATTACTTGTTACTGCCCTTGGTTTTAATGCTAGCTGCTAAACAGGTCTTGTTTGTATTTTTCATAAGATACGTTCTAATGCTAGCAATGGCTAAACCTTTAGCGATGCATTTCAAAGCTTGGCAGGAGTGGTTGGTTTTTCCTTTATGGGAATTTTCATGGTCTTTATTAACCACCCTTATTCATCTACAAAATCTTATTCTTGGGCCCCGAAAAACTTGGTAATTATGGAATTGATTAATAAATACTTTCCTAAACTTAGCGACTTGCAAAGAGAGCAGTTTAGTCAATTGCAAGCTTTGTACGATGAATGGAATGCCCAAATTAATGTCATCTCCCGCAAGGATACGGAGCATTTTTATGAGCGCCACGTTTTGCATTCCTTGGCAATAGCAAGGGTTTGCGAATTTTATCCTACCGCTCAGATTTTAGATATCGGCACCGGTGGTGGTTTTCCTGGCATTCCTCTGGCAATTCTTTTTCCGCAGGCTTCTTTCACTTTGGTAGATAGCATAGGGAAGAAGATTAAGGTAGTGAATGAAGTGGCGTCGGCCCTAGGACTAAAAAATGTGCGCGCTGAGCATTTACGTGCCGAGCAATTGAATGAAAGTTTCGATTTTATTGTGTCGCGCGCGGTTACCCAGATGCCGCGTTTTATGACTTGGACGCGTGGTAAAATTCGCAAGGGTGTTTCGGCAGGATCAAAGGCTAATGGTATCTTGTACTTAAAAGGTGGTGATCTTAAAGAAGAGCTAGCCAATTACTCTCGTGCCAAGGTTTATGATATTCCTCGCTTTTTTGAGGAGGAGTTTTTCGAAACGAAGAAAGTAGTTTATCTCAAAGCGTAATTT
Organism: Bacteroidota bacterium; assembly: GCA_003045865.1. Classification (GTDB taxonomy): domain Bacteria; phylum Bacteroidota; class Bacteroidia; order Flavobacteriales; family Schleiferiaceae; genus Croceimicrobium. The sequence goes on from PZPB01000031.1 coordinate 16,870, forward strand.
GTTTTATACTATCGCGGAACTTGAGGAAACGATAACTATACCTAAAAGCACGAAGTCCTTTTAGGTATAACCGTCCTACTTGTTGGAAGGAGGAATTTTCGCAAATTTTGCTTAGAAAATATTTAAAAGGGAAGCCTAAAGGCTCTTAATTATGCGGATCACTAAAAGCAGTATCCTCTAAAAACTTATAGTCGCTTAAAGTTCTTAAGAAAGCTGCTAAAGCTTGCTTTTGACCGGCACTCCAATTTCGGCCAATGCCCGCCGCTTTCATATTTGGGTCTATATTCGGATGTAAATGTCCTCCGAAATTATAGAAGCCAATTAGGCTGTCTAAATTGGGAATACTACCATCGTGCATATAAGGGAAGCCAAACTCCACGTTGCGCACACTGGGAACTTTAAATTTACCCACATCTTGGGCTTTACCCGTAATACGAGCACGACCTTCATCGGTGTAAACGGCTTTGAGACCGTTGTTTATAAATTGTAAATCTCTACCAAAGGCTCCGAAGAGGTAGGCCGTTTCTCTTTCACCATGACAATGAAAACAATCGCCGCCGAAGCCTCCGTTGGGATCGAAATCGGAGGTGAATAATTCGTAGCCACGCTGCTCTAATTCGGTAAATGTTGCGCCACTTTGTAAGCGGATAACCGAGTCAAATTTAGAGTTAGCCGAAATTAAAGTCCGCTCAAATTGGGCTATCGCTTTACCAAGGTTTTCGGAGGTGATAGTACTATTGCCAAAAGCCGCTTTAAACATGGGTGGGTACATGGGATTTGCCTGCAAGCGGGCAACGGCAGTGGCTAGATCGTTATCCATTTCAATCGGATCTTCAATCGGTACTAAAGCTTGCTCTTCGAGCGTAAGTGAACGCCCATCCCAAAAGAAATTATCGTGGAAAGCTAAGTTGAAAAGCGGCATGGCCTTGCGAGTGCCAAAGGTGCCATTTATTCCCACCGAAGTGGCTGTGGCATCAGTAAACGCGCGCTCTTGTATATGGCAGCTTCCGCAAGATTGGGTGCCATCTCCCGAAAGGGCCTTTTCATAAAATAAGAAGCGGCCTAGTTTTATTCCTTCTTCCGTAAGGGGATTACCCGGTTGAATATTGGCGGGTGGAAAACCGGCAGGAACTTCTAAAGCATAAGGAGTACCAAAACTTTGGCTCGGAGCAGTCGGTTCGTCTTCTTTGCATTGCGCAAAAACGAGGACACTAAGTCCGATACTGGCGAGGGCTAAACTTTTGGCGTGCTTCTTCATTTTAAAATCCTTATTGCTTCAAAGTTCTTTTATTTTACTCAGTTTTAAAGTGACTGTAATTACGCCACTTTTCCACTAAGGCTTGCATATCTTCGGGTAAGTCTGAATTAAACGACAGAGCCTCTCCTGAAGTTGGGTGCGTAAAGCCTAGAGTCTTGGCGTGCAGTGCCTGACGTGGGCACACAAGGAAGCAGTTTTCTACAAATTGCTTGTATTTTGTAAAGGTCGTCCCTTTCAATACTTTATCGCCACCATATTCCTTATCATTAAACAAAGTATGGCCAATATGTTTCATGTGAACGCGAATTTGGTGGGTACGTCCTGTTTCCAATTTACACTCCACTAAGGTTACATAACCTAAGCGTTCTACCACTTTGTAATGGGTTACTGCGTGCTTGCCAATTTCATCCTCATCCTCGTAAACCTTAAAGATCTTGCGGTTTTTTAAACTGCGACCAATATTGCCGGTAATGGTGCCCGAATCTTCTTCCACATTACCCCAAACTAGCGCATGGTAGGTTCTTTGGGTAGTGCGTTCGAAAAACTGATTAGCCAGGTGAGCCATCGCTTTTTCATTGGCCGCCACTACCATAATACCGCTGGTATCGCGATCTAAACGATGCACCAAACCGGGTCTTTCTTTATCTAAACCGGGTAAATTTTGAAACTTAAAAAGTAGTGCATTAACTAGTGTACCATCGTAATTGCCAAAGCCAGGATGCACCACCATTCCTGGTTCTTTGTGTAATACAATTACATCTTGATCTTGGTATAAAATTTCTACCGGTATGTCTTCTGCAATTAGATCGGTATCGCGCGGTGGGTAAGCTAAAACAATTTGAATTAGATCACCGGGTTTAATTTTGTGATTGCTTTTAACCTTCTTTTCGTTTACCCGAATATTTCCGGCGGCGGCGGCTTGTTGCACCTTATTGCGGGTGGTGTTTTTTAGAAGGTTTACCAAGAACTTATCTACCCGTAAGGGGCTTTGACCGGCTTCGGCCACTATGCGATGATGTTCAAATAATTCTTCTTGATCCTGCTCTTCTAAAAATTGGTCCGATTGCGGATCTAGTTCTTTGTCCATTAATACGTTTGAATAATTATTTTCTTGCGATAAAGCTCGCTGCTGCTGGTTTTTTGAATTTCCAATAAATAGAGACCCGGGCTTAAATTACCCATTTCCCACTTTTCCGTGGCTGGGCTCTGGCGCACTAAAGCGCCATTTATACTGCGTAAACCTAAAGTCCAATTCGCTTTATCCTTTTCAGGGAAAGGGAATTTTATATTAATTGTCCCATTACTGGGATTTGGGTAAACTTCAAAGTCATCTTGGTTAAAGGTGTTTTCCTTCACGTGTAAATCACGCGGGGCATAACCATAAATGGGTCGCATCATTATGGTCGCGCCAAGAAAGGATTGGTATAAGTCATCGACTTCGCCATAAAAGGCTTCGGTATAGCCGCGGCGGTTTTGATCATAGCCTAAAGTTAAGGGCCCAACATCTTGTTGACGAATACCAATAAACACGGTTCCACGCGTAAAAAAGGCCGCCAAATTAGTGTCTAATAAATAAGGCTGGTAAAAATTATGATCGCTAAACTGCGGCTGATAAAGACTATCACTTTCGTAGAGAATTTGCCCCGGAATGCCACTGTTATTTTCTAAAACGATAATGCTAAACTCTTGCTTGGTTATGTCAATAGCCGAAGGTAAAAAGTAAAGATACAGTCCCTTAAGGCTATCGTTTTGTAAGATGTTATAGCGTTGTACAATAAAGCCACCACGATTATTTAGAACTTCGTACGATCGTTCAGCGCTGCCATCGTCGTAGGCATAATAATTTTGAAAATCTTGTTGCTTGGTAAGGGTGTCATTGGCGCTATAGGTTTGACTACCACCGCTGTAATACTGACGCGAAACAAAGCTAAACTCATCTGCGTAAGGCGGGTTAAGGAAGTTTAGGCGAGGGCGACCTACATCTGCCGTATCGGGTACGGGAAAGCGTGTTTCTACATTATCACCATGACTATCATCTAAGTCACCGTCGGGTAAGCCATTCTGATCTACAACAGTGCCTTGCACAGCAATTTGATATTCACCTAATAGTCTTCCTTGGTTGCTGCCACCCGGGTTTACATTGCGTCGGTAAAATAAGCGCAAGTCTTTTTTTGCTAAGGCAGATGGGTTTATAAGGTTATTGAGGTGCCACCAGGGAATGGATTCGAAATTTATTAAAAGACTAGGATGTGGGCGAGTAAAGGCTACGTCGCTAATTATGGTGTCGCGGTAATCTCTTTGGTCATCTAGTTTTACATAGTCGATATGCCAAATATCGAAGGCGCCAGCACGGTAGCCATAATTTAAAAAGCGGAATTTAAAATTGCTGGAAAAAAAACGCGTTTCAACAGGAAGCATCACTCTTTCGAAGCTTTCTTGAGGGCCATTATTGGTGCCCCAGGCAGATTGCCAGGCAGAATCGCTGTCGTTCCAAAATTGCACCACTAGGGAATCGCTGCTGGCCGGCGGCTCGCCCCAACCGCCGGCTTGATAAAAGAAACTAAGGTAAACCGAATCTTGAGGATTGCTGAGGTCAATACTCAGAGAGCTAAGAACATCGCAAATGCTATCGCCTCCACTTAAGCGATAAGCGCGGCCAAATTGATTTAAACCATCAAAAGTAGCTACCCCAAGAGTAATCGGGCTTCTAGCCCAGGTTTGGTTGATGTATACTTGATTCGTCGCTTCCCATAAATCGGGATTGGCAAAAATGCCCGTAGCACTAAAGTCGTCGAAGAAAGGAAGATTTACCGCACTTTTGGAAAGGCTGGTTTTAGGAGCTTCCTCTGAAATTTGTAGGGCAGATACGCCGCTTAATCTCTCGCTTCTCTGCGCAAGCAAAGAAGAGCTGATAAATAAGAATAATAGCGCTAAGTGTTTATAGAACAGAGTCATTAAGGGTAGAGTCGAGGGGTGTTTGTAATTGGAACTCTAACGAGTCGTTGGCTATTTTGGTATAGTCGTTCGTTAGCCAAAGGTCAATTTCCCGCCCCATTTGAATGCTAGGGTAAACACTGGGTGGAGGGCTTTGACGGTAAACAAGGGCTGCCGCGGTATCGGTAATTTCTTCATCGTAAATAATGGAGCCCAAGTTTAAAGAGCGGGCTAATAAATCTTCCCGCGCTTCATCTAAAGTTTTCCAACGTAGGTAAGGAGATAGAATAAGCTCATCACTTAAACCTTGTCCTAATACTAAATCGATGGTAGTTCCTTTATTTAATTTTTCACCGGGCATTACCGAGCGGTCGCCAATTTTTACTTCAATAACCACATCTTTCCCGATGTAAGGGACGTAAATTAAATTCCCAACTGTAAATCCTTGCGACTCCAAATCGTAAATAGCGCGCCTTTTGGTTTTCTCTATCAACATGGGCATCTCTATTTTACGCGGCTTAAAAGGGTTTATGGTAATACGGATACTACGTCCCACTTTTACCGATGAACCTGCTTCTGGATATTGGGCCACCACACTGCCACGCGGAAAGCTTGGGTCGTATTCTGAGGAGTCAATTACTTCATAAAAAAGACCTTTATCACTGAGAATCTTGTCTACCTCGCTTAATGCTAAGGAGTTAAGATCAGATACTTTTATGTTCTCGCCGTGGCGGCTATAAGAGGCTAAAAAATAATTAAGGCCAAAAAACAAACCTGAAATAAGCAATGCCGCCAAGATTAGATTGGCAAAGAAGGTTTTACTTTTAAGAAAGCGAATAATCTTCATGATGTTAGATATTGCGCAAAAATAAGGGAATTATAAACGATGCAAGAATTCGAGCGTATCTACATTATCGGCATAATCCCAAAGTTTCGGTTTTTGGCTTTCACCAAAAGGAACGGCCGTGTCTAAGCTTTCCGCTTTTCCAACAATACATTGCAGGTCGTCAGAATATTGTTCGAGGTCTTTTTTAACCAATTCGATATCTTCGTAACGCTCAATATTTAAAACCGAAACAGGGGCATGTAAAGCCTTATCTTCTTTAATTATAAAGAAGCCGTTTTCTAAGAAATCGACATGCTCCATTAAATAGATGGCACGATTATAATCGTAATTGTTGCCATATTTATTATTGTTGCCCACCGCCTCAAATGGATAAAAGGCTTTGAAAAGACGCTGTACGTCAAAGTCTTTAGGAACATAGGCTTTAGATACATTACGACATCCCAAGCCGAAATAGCGAAAAATATCTTCACCTAAAGCTTCTAGTTCTTCGTCGCTTTCATCGCCTTCTAAAATAGCTACTGAGCTGCGGTTACGGCGAATAATGTGTGGGTACTTTCCAAAATAATGGTCAAAATAACGCGACGAATTATTACTGCCTGTAGCAATAACCGCGTCGAAGTTTTCCATTTTATTCTCTGCGATGCTCAGCGAATGAGCAAAGTCCTTTTCTATGGCTACCAGCATTTGTAGAACAAAAGGAATCAACTTGGCGTCGTCGGAACTTGGCTTAATTAAGGCCTTATGACCAGCCAGTAAAACCGAGATTAAATCGTGTAAGCCTACCAAGGGAATATTCCCCGCCATAATAATGGCTACGGTTTTGGCTTGACCTAGCGGACTAAAATACTCTTCCTCATAATCAATAACCCAAGCTTGAAGTTGTTCTTCGTTAAGAGCTAAACTCCACTGTTCTAGGGCGAAGTGTAGGTTTTCTTCGCTAAACCAATGGTTGAAAAGTTCGGCATCTTTAATTACCGTTTGGTATTCTTTAAGAAAGAACTTATTTAATTTTTGCAGGTCTTCGTCGGCACGCGCCTCTTTATACTGACTTAAAAATCTCCCTAATTTTTCAAAGGCAGCAATCCTTTGTTCTAATGAAAGCATGTAGATAGTTTAGTTATTAACTTTGCGCAAAAGTAAGAACAGATTATGGCTATTAAGATAACTGATGAATGTATTAATTGTGGGGCCTGTGAACCAGAGTGCCCAAACAACGCAATTTATGAAGGAGCCCAAGAGTGGCGATTCTCTGAAGGCACGACTCTAACTGGAAAAGTTAAGCCTAAGAGTGGCGGAGAATATGATGCTGATGAAGCACAAGAACCGGTAGATTATGATGTATTTTATATAGTTACCGATAAATGTACCGAGTGTATTGGCTTCCACGAAGAGCCCCAATGTGCTGAGGTTTGCCCGGTAGATTGCTGCGTTCCTGATGAGGATAATGTGGAAACTGAAGAGGAATTACTTTCTAAAAAAGAGTTTTTACACCTCGACTAATACCTTTAAGCACGCCTATGCGTTAGCAGCTTATGAGAATTTTCCTTCTTATTTTCCTTTTTTCGCTTTCGCTAGATGGGCTCAAAGCTCAAGTTGATTTAAATGAATTGGCAAAAGTGGGTCGGCAAATTTTGGATTCACCCGAATTTGCCGTCCGCGATTCCTCCAACCGTTATTTCAAAAAGCAGTTAAGGAATTTCCTTGCGGAAGATGATAATTACAAGCTGGAGCTGAAGGAGTTAACTAGCATGATTCGCGTGGCAGACCCCAATAATAAAGTGGCGCTTTATACTTGGCAAATGCCCGATCAGAATTTTAAGTACCATCGTTTTGGAATTGCGGTAGTGGCCACCAAAAAAGGTCCCGTGGTTACTGAGCTAATCGATGCCCTCGAAAATATTCCCAATCTGCAAGAGCGTATTCTAAAGCCAGAAGAATGGCCAGGTGCACTTTATTATAAACTCATCCCCCTGAAGGGTGAAAAAGATAAGTTTACCCTTTTAGGATTCGCTTCGGGAGAGAAGACTCATAAAAAGATTATTGATGCCATTGAGATTAAGCGTAATGGAGGAATTCGTTTTGGAGCAAAGATTTTTAGAGTAGACGATTGGCAGGATAAGATTTTGAAAAAAGCGCCTTATCGTTTGGTGCTAGAATACGGTTCTAAATACTCCGTTACCGTGCGCTGGAATAAAAAGGAAGAGCGCATTATTATGGACAATATTGGACCTCCCCAGCCCAAAATGAAAGGTTTGTACTTCATGTATGGTCCTGATTTTAGCTATAATGCGCTGTATTGGGAAGACGATTGGTGGCACCTTATCAATAAGGTTAATTTTAATACGGGGCAGGAAATCGAATTTAAACCACCTTCGCAGCCAACGGGCTTACCCAAGCGCGAATAAGCTAATTTCTATCCAAAATTGTGGAGGTAATTTTTTTCATTTCACCAGCCTTTACCCCTTGCTTTTGAAATCCTTGAAAAATTAACAATAACATAATGCGAGGCGGTTTTTAAAACCTAAGTTCGACCTGACATTATAGCGTCAGATTTTCAATAAAAGGAAAAGACTAGTCTGAACCGTTCAGCTGTGGCGGGCTGCGGCGAATGAGCTAGAGGCAGGATTTTCACTTTGATTAAAAAAAACTTATCCGCCTCTGCTAAAAAGCAGTTTTTTGCAACTTAGTCCTTTGCAATAGCCCGCTATTGCGTCAGCTTAAAACCCACGATTTATAAGAGGTCTGAGGCCTAATTTTGCATCGCACTCAGGTTTAAAGCTTAAATTTGCATGGCTTTTAAAGAATTAAAATCAGCAAACATGAAAAAGCACAATTTTTCCGCAGGTCCCTGCATCCTACCACAAGAGGTATTACAAGAAGCTTCTCAAGCAATTTTAAACTTCGATGACCTTGATCTCTCCCTAATTGAAATCAGTCACCGAAGCAAAAACTTCGTAGCGGTAATGGACGAAGCGGTGGCTTTAGTAAAAGATTTACTGGAGGTTCCTGCTGGTTACAGCGTACTTTTTCTACAAGGTGGGGCCTCCTTACAATTTGTAATGGTAGCCTTCAATTTATTGAAAAATGAAGGTGGTAAGGCAGCATATACCAATACTGGTACTTGGGCGGCCAATGCGATAAAAGAAGCAAAACGCTTAGGTGAAGTAGTAGTGGTAGGAAGTTCTGAAGAGGATAATTACAATCACATCCCGAAAGGTTATACCATTCCTAGCGATGTAGATTATTTTCACTGCACCAGTAACAACACTATTTTTGGAACGCAAATGAAGGAATTCTCGAAAACGGAGGGTACTTTAATGGTTTGCGATATGTCGTCCGATATTTTCAGTCGTAAAGTAAATGTGGCCGATTTCGACCTCATCTACGCAGGTGCACAAAAAAATATGGGCCCAGCCGGCGCTACTTTGGTAATTGTTAAAGATGAGATTTTAGGTAAAACAGGTCGTGATATCCCCGCTTATCTTAACTATGCCACGCACATTAAAAAAGAGTCGATGTTTAATACACCGCCGGTTTTCCCGGTTTACGGATCTATGCTTACGCTAAGATGGTTAAAAGGTATTGGTGGCATTGAAGCGATTGAAAAAGTAAATCAGGCGAAAGCGGATTTAATTTATAATGAGATCGATCGCAACAGTAAATTTGTGGGAACGGCGGCGAAAGAAGATCGTTCTAATATGAACGCTTGTTTTCTTCCAGTAGAAGGAGCTGATACCGCTAAATTCGACGAAATGTGGAAGGCTGCCGGTGTAAGCGGAATTAACGGTCACCGCAGCGTTGGGGGCTACCGCGCCAGTATGTACAATGCACTTCCATTAGAGAGTGTGCAGGTTTTAGTAGAGGTAATGCAAGCTTTTGAAAAATTATAAGAGACTATGACTAAGATTTTAGCTAATGATGGCATTTCTCTATCAGGAAAAGAAAGTTTAATCGCGGCAGGTTACGAAGTAGATACTACTATGGTAGCGCAAGAGCGATTAGCGGAACACATTTTAGAAAATAAGGTAGAAGTACTTTTAGTACGTTCTGCGACTAAAGTTCGCAAAGATTTAATTGATGCGACCAAAGGAACCTTAAAGTTTATTGGTCGCGGTGGCGTGGGTATGGATAATATCGACGTGAAATATGCGCGTGAGCAAGGTATGATCGTGCAAAATACACCAGCGGCTAGTTCTCGCTCGGTGGCAGAATTGGTTTTTGCTCACCTTTTCGGAATGGTACGTTACCTTTTCGATGCCAACCAAAAAATGCCTTTAGAAGGCGATTCACAGTTTAATATTCTAAAAAAGAATTACGCTGCGGGTATCGAACTGAAAGGAAAAACCCTTGGTATTATCGGTTTCGGTAGAATTGGTCGCGAAGTAGCCAGCATGGCCTTCGGTTTGGGAATGGACGTTAAAGCGGTAGATCCTTTCGTGGAAGAAGCAGAGGTGGTTTTACCTTTCGCCAATGGTAGCGAAATGAAATTTACCGTTAAGCCAGAATCTATGGAAGCTGTTTTAGCCGCTTCTGATTTTGTTTCCGTGCACATCGCGGGGGCGGGTCAAGCCCTGATAGGTAGCAAGGAAATTGAAATGATGAAAGATGGCGCCGGTATCGTAAATACCGCTCGTGGTGGCGTGGTTGATGAAGAAGCTTTGTTAGAAGCTTTAGATAACGGTAAATTGAGATATGCAGGTTTAGACGTTTTCGTTAATGAGCCTAAGCCCGCTTTAAAAGTATTAATGAGTCCTTATACTTCTCTTACTCCGCATATTGGTGCGGCCACTTTAGAAGCGCAAGATCGCATTGGTACCGAAATGGCAGATCATATTATTGCCGCTTTCGCTTAGAAAGAAGCATGTTAGATATTTAAAAACCGTCTCAATTTTTGAGACGGTTTTTTTTTGGGTATGTAGCTGCGTTACATGCAACGCAGCTACATACCCAAAACCCCAAACCCCAATTTCCACCATTCAACGACCATTTCTACCAATTCAACCGAAGGGGTTTTGCTAGCTATGTTGCTCGGTCTACTTTAGCTCCTGAAACTAAAACATAAAAGTGAATCATCATGACAGTTCAATCCAAAAATAAGTCGGTTTATACAGGAGTGGTAATTTTAATTATTGGTGTGATATGGCTATTGCGTCGCATGGGGATTTACCTGCCTTACTGGGTATTTAGCTGGGAAACCTTGCTCATCGCGATTGGTTTTATTATCGGTATTGACAATAAGTTTAGAAACCCTGCTTCGTATATCTTAATCGCTATTGGTTCGGTGTTTTTAATAGACGACATTTTTGATATTGCCTTTAATATCTTCCATTACTTCTGGCCTCTTTTGGTAATGGGTGTGGGATTAACCATAATCTTCCAGTCGCGTTTTAGAGGTGCACGAATCAGTAAAAACTACGACAGTTCCCTGAACCACGGTGAGCAGCTCGATATTACCAGTGTTTTTAATGGCGTAAAACGCAAGGTAGATTCAAAGTCTTTTAAAGGCGGCGAAGTCATTACCATCTTCGGAGGCGCTGAGGTGAACTTAATGAATGCCGATTTTAATGGTATGATTAATATTGACTCTACCGTAGTATTTGGTGGCCTTAAGTTAATCGTTCCTAAAAACTGGGAGGTACGTACCGAAGTAACTAGCATTTTTGGCGGTGTAGACGATAAGCGTCAGTCGGCGGTGAATGTCTTACCCGATGATAAAGTGCTCGTAGTTAGCGGTACCGTATTATTCGGCGGTTTGGATATCGTAAATTACTAGTTAACCGCAATCGTCCTTAACTCGAGGTGCAAATTCATCTTGGAATGCCCTAAATTGCGGTATGACTTCTAATCCACTTTTAGTAAAATATAATTACTTGTACTATATCGCTACCACTTTGGTGGCGATTATGGTGCAGGTTTTTTTTATGGTGGAAGTCTACGAGTTTCCCTGGTGGGACGCTACTTACGATGCTACGGTCCACTGGACTTTGCTTAGTCTATTATGTTTTGGCTTATTGAACGTCTTCAGCTTTGTAAACCCGCCGCGCTACCAATTGGCTATCGTTTTATTTCTGCCCTTGCTTTTGGTGTACTTTTCTTTAATTGGAGCCGAAATGTTGGTGATCTACTATGTTAATAGCGACTATTTGCGCGCCTGGTTAGAGGATACCCAACTTTACCGTGGCACGGTGGCTTATTTGCTTATTGCTTCAACTTTGGGCTTTTCCTTTTTATGGTATCGCGTAAGTGAGGAAAAGGCACTCGTAATTAGGCAGCAAGAAACCGAACGCATCGCCCGCGAAGCCGAGCTTTTTAAACTGCGCCAACAAATACAACCGCATTTCCTATTTAACGCACTAAATTCTATCAATTCCCTCATCGGTTCTCGGCCTAAGGATGCACGAAGAATGGTGCAGAAATTATCGGAGTTTTTACGCGGTACTCTAAAGAAAGAGGAAGGCGATTTATTGCTTTTCAGTGATGAGATAGATCACCTAAACCTCTACCTCGATTTAGAGCAAATGCGTTTTGGGCACCGATTAAATATAGAAAGACAAATCAGCGAAAGCGCCTTAAAGTGTAAAATTCCGCCCTTACTTTTACAGCCCTTGGTAGAGAATGCCATAAAATATGGACTCTACGGCACCACGGAGGATTTAACCATTCAATTTAGCGCGGATAAAGAAGCTAACACGCTCATCGTGGAGTTTCTTAACCCTTATGATTCTGATTTAGAGGAAAATACTGGTACAGGCTTCGGCCTTACTTCGGTGGAGCGCCGCCTTTATCTCCTTTACGGAAGAAAGGATTTACTTGAAATTTCGGCTACCGAAAAGTTGTTTCGCGCTCGACTTAAAATCCCCCAAGCAGATGTATAAAGTTATTATAATAGATGATGAGCCCTTAGCGGCCGATTTAGTGCAAGAGTATTTAAGTGAGGATAGCGACTTTGACATAGTAGATCGCTGCCTCGATGGTTTTGCAGGCTTAAAGGCCATCCAAGAAAAGAAACCCGATTTGGTTTTCCTCGATGTGCAAATGCCCCGATTAACGGGCTTCGAAATGCTGGAACTAGTGGAAGATAAACCCGCGATTATTTTCACTACCGCTTTCGATGAATTTGCTTTTAAGGCCTTCGAAGCCAGTGCCCTCGATTATTTACTCAAGCCCTTTTCGGAAGAACGTTTTGAGCAAGCAATAAAGAAATTTAAAGAAAGTCCCAAAGCTTTAAAGGAAGCGGCAGAGCGCATTCCGTTGGGAGAAAGTAGCTCTCACTTTGAAAGACTGGTAATTAAAGATGGCTCGCGCATTCGCATTATTCCATACGATAGATTACAACGCATGGAAGCCGACGGTGACTATGTGCAAATTTACAGCGAGCA
>PZPB01000132.1 GCA_003045865.1 Bacteroidota bacterium
CTGCCCATTGCCATAATCTAAGACCCGCGATGACTTAAGTTATACCGAATGCGATTTTAAATGTCGCCTAAATGCTCTGTCAATGGCGGGAATTGCGAAGGGCTAAGGCGTAAAAAATAGCTTTTTTATAGAGGCTTAAAGTTTTTTCCAATAAACGCGAAAATCCTGCATCTAGCTCATTTGCTGCAGCCCGCTGCGGCTGCACGATCCAGATTGGTCTTTTCCCTTTCTTGTAAATCTATGACTATAATATTAGGCCGAACTCAGGTTAAAGCGCTTATTTTTGCGACAAAGCAACTTATGGAAAATCATGTATTAGAGTTAAAAGCGACTTCATCACAGGCTTGGATTGACTGTGTTTTAAGCGATTTCGACCACTTTTTAAAAGATCACGCCGATGCAGAAAGAAAAGCCAGTGGCATGGCCATGAGTTTGGTAGCGAAATATCCTAATCGCAAAGAAATCATTCCCGATTTAATTCATACTGGTATTGAAGAACTGGAGCATTTCCGCTTAGTTTATAAGATTATGCAGAAGCGCGGCCTGCAGCTTAACCATAAAATGGAGGAAGATGTATATGTGAAGCAGTTGATGCAAACCATGCACAGTGGTATTAACGAGCGTTTCCGTGACCGATTAATAATTGCCTCGATAGTTGAAAATCGTGGTTTTGAGCGCTTTAAAATGGTAAGCGAGCATATTGAAGATCAAGATCTAGCCAAGTTTTATTATATGATCTACGAAAGTGAAGCCAAGCACGGAAATATCTTTGTAGATATGGCCCTGAACTATTTCCCTGAAAAAGAGGTTCTAAATCGCTGGGAAGAGCTTTCGGAAAAGGAAGCTATCATTCTAAATGCCCTTCCCATTCGTCCCACCTTACACTAAAATTCATGCGTAAAATTTTATTCCTTTTTGCCTTTTTAGGCGCATCTACCTTGAGTGCCCAAGACAGTATTCCGAAAAAATTAGTACAAAACCTCGAGTTTCGCGCCATTGGCCCGGCTGGTATGAGTGGTCGTATTACCGCTATTCAGGTGGATCCGCGCGATAAAAATCATATTTACGTCGGTTCCGCTTCAGGCGGGATGTGGCAGAGCACCAATGGCGGCACTTCTTGGGACTGTCTCTTTAATAATGAGGCGGTTAGTAGCGTGGGCGCTTTGGCATTAGACCCACAAAATCCCGATGTTATTTGGCTGGGAACGGGGGAAGGCAATCCGCGTAATTCCAATACTGGCGGTGCAGGTTTATACAAATCCATAGACGGTGGCAAGAGTTGGAAATTGGTGGGACTGGAAAAAACTCGTCACATTCACCGCATAATTGTTAATCCCTATAATCCCAATATCGTATACGTGGCGGCTATTGGTAATCCTTGGGCCGACTCAGAACATCGCGGGGTTTACAAAACTACCGACGGGGGTAAAAACTGGGAACGTATCTTATACCGTAACGAACGCACGGGTGCTGCCGAAATGGTAATGGATCCGCAGAATCCTGACAAACTTATGGTGAACATGTGGGAGCATCGTCGTAATCCTTGGTTCTTTAAATCGGGTGGCCCCGGCAGTGGCTTATTTATTAGCTATGATGGCGGTGCTACTTGGAAAGAAAAAAAGGACGACAGTGGTTTGCCCAAAGGTGAATTAGGTCGCATGGGCCTTGCTATTGCGGCTTCACAGCCTAGTCGTGTTTATGCTTTTATCGAAAAGAAAGGCAAGAATGCCCTCTACCGCAGTGAGAATGGCGGCGAAAATTGGCAGAAGATTTCGGAGGACGAAAACATTGGTAACCGTCCCTTCTACTACGCGGAGATTTACGTAGATCCCCAAAATGAAAATCGCGTTTACAGCATTTGGTCGGTAATTAGTCGCTCGGAAGACGGCGGTAAAAATTGGGAAGTGATTGCACCTTATAGTTATATTCATCCCGACCATCACGCATTATTCATTCACCCAGAAGATCCTGCCTACATTATTAATGGTAATGATGGCGGTTTAAATATTAGTCGCGATAAAGCTAAAACCTGGCGCTTTGTAAGCAACTTGCCCATTGCTCAGTTTTACCACATCAACTACGACATGGAAACGCCTTATAATGTGTATGGTGGCATGCAAGATAATGGCTCTTGGAAAGGACCCGCCTACGTTTGGCGCGCCGATGGTATTCGCAACGATTACTGGGAAGAACTCTTTTTTGGTGATGGCTTTGATGTTTCCCCCGATCCAAGCGACAACCGTTTTGTTTACGCCATGAGTCAGGAAGGAAACGTAGGACGAATTGACACGGAAACAGGTTATTATAAGATGATTAAGCCCGTGCACCCCGAAAATGAGACCCTGCGATTTAATTGGAATGCCCCTATCGCGCAAGACCCTTTTGATGATAAGACCATTTATTATGGCGCACAATACGTTTTCAAATCGCAGAATCAGGGCCAGTCTTGGGCGCTTATTAGTCCCGATCTCACCACTAACGATACGACCAAGCAAAACTATGGTGAAAGCGGTGGTTTAACCTATGATGTTACCGGCGCCGAAAATTATACGACCCTTTTATGTATTGAGCCATCTAGCCTAGAGCAAAACCTGCTGTGGGTAAGCTCTGACGATGGGAAATTACACCTAAGTAAAGATGGCGGTGCCAATTGGACCGATCTTTCAAAGGCTTTAAAGGATATGCCACAAGGTGCCTGGATTCCGCAAATTGTGCATTCGCAGCATAAGAAAGGAGCCGCTTTCGTCGTAGCCAACGATTACCGTCGCGGCAACGAGAAAGCCATGCTTTACTATACCGAAGATTATGGCAAAAGCTTTAAAAACCTTGGAGCCAGTTTACCTGCTTATGTGATTAGCACCGTGCAAGATCCCAAAGATGAAAGCTTGATTTTCGCGGGTACGCAGCGCGGGCTTTATTTCACCTGGGATAAAGGGGCGCATTGGCAAAAGTGGGCTAAAGATTTACCCACGGTATTGGTTAGCGATATGAAAATCCATCCCCGTGAAGACGATTTAATTCTAGGAACCTTTGGTCGTTCGGCCTTTATTCTCGACGATTTAGAAACTTTACGTGCTTTGGTTAAAACGAAAAGAGAGAACAGTTTAAAAGACTTCCATTTCTTCGCACCCCGCGATATTTACAAAGTAGCCCGCAAAAGAGCGGATGGGGCACGTTTTCCTGCCGACGGGATTTTTAAAGGCGAAAACCGCAGCACTTCCCTACAGGCCTTTATTTATAATGGTTATGAGGCTTCGGATTCTATTAAAGCCAAGCACATTAAGTTTGAAATCATCAATGCCCAAGGTGATGTTGTGCGCAGCCTTTACAGAGATGCGAAAGAAGGAATGCAGTCCTACTCTATCTACATGAGTGCTAAAGGAATTGGTTTTCCTAGTAAAAACCGTTCTTTGAATGATACCAATGAAATTGCCCCGCTAGATTTAGTGACGGGAACCTATCGCATTAAGGCCAGCTTTAATGGTTTATCGCAGGAGTATTCTTTTAATTATCAACCCGATCCTCGTTTATCGATTGCCGCTGAGGATGAAGCTAAAAATATTGCCTACCAAAAGGAATTGGATAAATCTTTAGAGAATCTGCATGTTTATACCGATTGGATAAAAAGTGCACAAACTAAACTGAAAATAGCCCAGTCTATTGCAGATTTTCAATTGGATGAAGATCAGGCGAAAGCCTTTAACGACAGCTTAAAACCTTTGCAAAAAGGCCTTAAGAAATTAGAAGAGCGAGTGTATGGTCGAGAAGTAGACGGCTATTACGACCAGCCCAAGACCTTACAGTCGCAGTATTATGCCGTTTTAGGCTATGTAGGATCCGGCTGGGATGGTGTTCCCTCGCAGGCTGAAATATTAAAGAAAGGCTACCAAAAAAGTGAATCTGAGTTTATTACAGATGCACAAGCTTTTCAGCAGAAGGAATGGCTAAAATTTGCCGCTCTAAGAAAACAATTTAACCTCGAATTAAAAGACTAATGGCTAATTACGATGCCTTAATTATAGGTGCAGGAGCCGCAGGATTGGTGGCGGCCAAAGAACTGGAAAATTATCATTTAGAAGTTTTAGTTATCGATGCCTCCGATCGTGTAGGTGGTCGATTGCGCACCGACAAAGTGAATGGATTTACTTTAGATCATGGCTTTCAAGTTTTGTTAAGCGCTTACCCCCTAGCCCAGAAACATCTCGATTTCAAAGCTTTAAATTTAAAAGCCTTCAAGTCTGGCGCCTTTTGTTTTAAGGGGCGGGACCACTTTTTGGTAGAAGACGTTAATCGCAATGCAGCTGCCTATTTCCGTATGGCCTTTTCTCCAGTGGGTAGCATTTGGGATAAGCTTAAGCTCGCCAAATTGCGTAAGGAAGTTCTCGCTAAAAGCGAAGAGATGATTTTCAATGAACCTGAAATCTCTACCCTCGATTATTTAAAGCAACGTGGTTTTAGCGATAAAATCATAAACCGATTTTTCAAACCTTTTTTTGGAGGCATCTTTTTAGAGGATGAATTAAAAACCTCATGCCGTCAGTTTCAATTTATATTTAAAATGTTTGCCTTAGGCGAGGCTATGCTTCCGCAAGATGGCATAGAAAGTATTGCCAGCCATTTAAAATCGCAATTAAAAGAAACACAGTTTCGCTTAAATGCAGAGGTTAAAGCCGTGCGTCTAGGTGAAGTTGAAATGAGCGATGGGGAAATTATTAAGGGCAAGCAGATTATTATTGCCACTGACCCTACTGCCATTTTCCCACAATTGGTGCAGGATATCGGTTGGAATGAAACGCATCAATATTATTTTGCGAGTCCTAAAAGTCCTTTCCCTAAGGGCTATATCAGTCTTTCCTTTGCGGAAGATGCGCTAATTAATAATATCGCGGTGCTAAGCGATGTTTCTCCCAGCTATGCACCGAAAGGCCAGCATTTAATTTCGGTGAGCATTCGCAATCAGAAGGCGAAAAGCGACGATCAGATTGAAAATGAAATTAGGCGCGAATTAATCGCGGCGGGCTACGAAGCCGCGCGCGATTGGACATTCCTTCGCAATTATAAGATTAGAAAAGCCTTACCTAGTATTTCCAACAATGCTTATAGCCGTCCTTTTGAAGAAAGCCGGATTGCTGAAGGAATATATATCGCTGGCGATCAAATGTTAAACCCAAGTTTAAACGCCGCCATGGAAAGTGGCGAATTGGCCGCCAAGGCCCTCATTTTAAATCACTCTAACTAATGCGAATTGTTGGTCCTATACCCCACCCAAAATTTAAAGTAGTGCTTTATGCGCAAGAGCAACATTGGTATGTTGAAATTGAAACAGGTCCGATGAAACAGTGCTTCAAAGTGCCGAAGGAGCGCGCTAAAAGTCAAGCAGATGTTGCTCAGTGGCTAGACGAAACTTTTAGCGAAGAGACTTATCGAATTTTTGAAGCGATGTATCGGAATTATAAAGCCAGTGCGGATCGAAATTTTCCCGCAATCTAGGAAAAGCTGATTTGAATTCGGAACTGAGGCAACCTAATTTATTTTAAGGGGTCTTTAAATTAAGTAAAAAGATCCCTTATCATGAAGAAATCTATTCAGCTATCCATTTCAAAGCCCTGCGACCAAAATTTCAAAGATTTTAAATCTACCAAAAGTGGTGGTTTTTGCGCGTCTTGTCAGAAAGAGGTTATTGATTTCAGTAAATTGAGCGATCGAGAAATCTCTACTTTCTTCGCTGAACAAAACAAGGGTACCTGCGGTCGCTTTCGCCCCGATCAATTAAAGTCCTACGCTATTTCTACTATTCCAGAGCTTAAATCCAATGCTTGGTTAAGAACCGCTTTTGGAATTTCTTTAGTAGGCTTGATGGGAACTCATCCGCTAAAAGCGCAAAGCAATGAACAAAGTCAAGCCACCCCCACCATAAACCTTGAAAATAAGGCTTTTATGGAAGAAACTGAACAATTTGTGGAAGTGCCTTTAAACGACACGCTCACCAAAGGACAAGTCTTAGACGCTGAAACTGGAGAAGCTATTCCCTTTGCCAATGTATTCTTGAGGTCGAAAGGTATCGGAACAAGCACCGATTTTGATGGCAAATTTACCTTTCCTAAACAACTGGAAGAAGGCGATACTTTGATCGTTCAGTTTATCGGCTATTCAAATAAAATTATAAAGATTGATAAGCAGATTTTAGAAAGTAGAACCCTTTCGGTTCGCATGCGAGAAAGTGAAATTGTATTTATGGGCGAAGTACAAGTAAATACTCCCTATCGGTTTAGTACATGACAATAACTCATAAAACCTTGATTTCCAACAAATTAAGTGTTAA
>PZPB01000032.1:0-19968 GCA_003045865.1 Bacteroidota bacterium
CATTAAGGAAATCGAAATTTTGAGCCGATAAACTAAAACTCAGTAAAAGCAAGAGCAGGAGTCGCATAGGGATGGGATTTTATTTTTCCAAACTTCTTTGTCGTACTACTTCATATAAAACCGCTCCCGCGGCAACCGATACATTTAAAGATCCCACTTTCCCTAGCATGGGCAATTTAACTACTAGGTCAGCCGCTTTTAAGCGTTCGGGGGCTATGCCTTTATCTTCCGAACCCATTATTATCGCGAGGGGACCAGTAAGGTCGGAGTCGAAGCTATTGGTTTGGGTTTTTTCGCTACATGCTACTACGCGAATACCGCTCATTTGCAGCCAAGTAACTGTTTCGTTAAGATTGGATTCTTTGCAAAGAGGTAAGTGGTTTAGCGCTCCTGCAGAAGCCTTCATCGCATCGAGATTTACCGAGGCCGAATTTTTTGTAGTGGCAACGATGGCATGGGCTCCAACCGCATCTGCCGTGCGAGCGATGGCTCCAAAATTCCGGACATCACTTACTCGGTCGAGAATAACAATTAAGGGATCTTCTCCTTTTTCGAAGGTAGATTGCACCACCTCTTTCAAATCTACGGAAGTAACAGCGCTAATGTGGGCTACTACCCCTTGATGGTTTTTACGGGTAAACTTATCTAAGCGCGACTTAGGCACCACGGCATAAGGCAGTTTGCTAGTTTTTAAAATATCCCACAGTTCCTTGAAAAGCTGCCCTTGCAGGTTTTGTTGGAGGTAAATTTTATCGATTTCTGTGCCTGCTTCAATGGCTTCGAGCAGGGGCCTAATACCACATAGGATTTCGGCTTCGTTGTTGGAGTTGGTCTTGTGCATCTTGTTCTCTGCGAATGTCTTTCGAATTATAAATATGTCCTTTTCGCCACGATTCAATGGCCTGTCCCCAGCCATAGCGGTATTGGGCGGAGCGATCTAATTCATAATCGTTATCCGAAAATGGATTATCTAAATTGATAAAGTTGAAATAGTACGATAAAGTAGAACTTTCGTTTCCATAAACCCAGCCTTCACCGGCGGAAGAGCGGTAGACCTTTGTGGGCGGCCCGTAAATAATGAAGATGATGCCACGGTCAGTTTTCCAGCCTTCTTGATAGGAGCTAAAAAGCCGATTGGCTTCTTCCACTCTTTGATAAAAGCCCGCAATTAAAGTTTTGGCCCGTTCTTCTTGGCCCGCTCTGCTTTTCCAGAAGGCTTCAATCCACATACGTAAGGCTTCAGGATCTGATTTTGCGGCCAACATTCCTTCGTATTCTTTTTGAGTAGTGAGATAACGCAAGGGTTCGGCCATATCCTGAAATTCTCCCACCAAGGGGAAATGACGGTAAAAGGAATAAATAGTGAAGCCTTCCCATTGATTGGTATCTAAACGAAAGTGATAAAACCCCCTTTGGGCTAAACTTATTAAACTATCGGCGTGCACTAAAAAAGTGGTATCTGGTTTTAATTCGAAACTTGCACTATTTTGGCTAGAATAGGGTGGAAGTGCCAGAGGAAACTCTCGGTTATAATGACTAACGAAATAGTGTTTGGGTCTTAAAAGGCTATGCTCTAGTTTAAAAGGAACGCCTGCAGGGATGTGATTATTGAAAATAATATTGCCCTCGGGGTCTTTTAAAACGTAGTAGCTGGGACCATTGATACTGGCTTTTTCTATAGCTAAGAAATTAGTAAAAGAGGAACCTCGGCCTAAATCGGTTAGCTTAACAAAAAGTACTTTATTGTTTTCTTCGTCGTCTAGCTCGGGTGTTTTGATATCGAAGTAGCCGCTAATAATTTTATTGGGAACCTTGGCGGCCATATCAACAAAACTGAGGCTGTCTATATCGAGGATAACGGAGCTTTCGATGTTTTTTAATACTTGATAGTCAATTTTAAAACCGGCCTTATAATCATCTCCTTCGCTCGCGCGGGTATATAATAATTCCGAACTTTTAAGGCGGTAAAAAACCCGACTTACGGTATCGCTTTTGTGCTCAATGCGGTAATGCGGCCGCAGCGCCATGTTTTGAGGATTGTATAGATAGGCTAAATTATTACTTTGCAAACCTTGTGGTCCGCGACAGCTGCTAAGAACTAGCAGAGAGAAAAGTAGAAAAAGTAGACTTCTAGGCATTGCGGCAAATTTAAGGGAAATTATAGCGCTTTAATTTTTTCATCACCTAATTTCCTATCGATATTAGGTTAAAAAGTATTCAGGTAAGAGAGGTGAACCTTGGTGTTTCTAAAGTCGAAATTATCGCGGTTACTTTTCCCTACTGCTAAAAATAACGAGAATATCCCTGCTTTGGTTTGAAAATTAATTCCTGTTCCCAAACCAAGGTGCCAGTTGGCGTTAATCGTTGTGCCTTCTTTTTTTTCGGTATAAGCAAGGTCACTAAAAAGGCTAAGAAAATCGCGTTTGCCCAGCATATAGCGCATTTCATTTTGAACAATGCCGTAAGCGCTGCTAAAAAGACTTAATTCATTAAAGCCGCGCAGAGTTTTTATTCCACCCAAACGAAAAAGTTCATTATCGAAAAGTTCGTCCGAAAACAATGCTTCAGATAGCAGTCCTGAAAAATATACCCAGTTGCCACTAAAGTTCCAATAATTTTCCGCCTTAATTTCCCAGCCATATTGGCGAACAGTGGCTCCATCACTTTGCCTATTGGCACTAAGTGCAAGGGCTAGGAAGCGATAACCTGAGCTGGCTACCACGCGATTATTGAGAGTGCTGAGGTCTATTCCTAGTTTAAATCGAGTAGTATTAAAATCGTTTAAATTACCAAAACTGCTGCTTTCCATGTCGCTCAAGGCAGATGAGCTAGTGAATTCAAGTGCCGCTAAAAAGTAGGAACTATGAGCTAACCAGTACGAAGCTTGACCTTTAAACTTACGATTAACAAAACTCGAATCTTGCCGAAAGATTGACAATTCAGTACTTAGGCCAATTGGACTATTAAATAGAAAGGGATAGCCAAAATTGAGATTAAAATCTTCGACCGATTCGTCGGGACGCCGCCAACGAATGCCAATCTCTTCGCCTCGGTTGAAAGTATTTTGCAAGGCCAGCTGAAAATCGCCGTTTAGGGTACTGCGCCCTTCACTATCGGTATTGAGACCCACAATACCAGTTACTTGATTATTATTGGCTTTTTCTAAATATAAATAAAGGATGCTATTTTTTTTAAAAAAAGCTACTGCGGGAGCGCGTTTGGCTTTGATATAGGGTAGGGCGAGAATGTTTTTTTCAATTTTTTGCAGTCGTTGATCGGAGTAGCGCATACCAGGGCGGTAACCGATTTCATATTTTAGCAAACCCTTAGCAATTTTGTTATAGCCTAAAATCACCAGTGAGTCGAGGCTAATTTGTGGCCCAGGATTAACGAGCACCCTAGCATTTAATTTATTGTCTTTTAGCTCATAATCCCTAAACTGTAAATAGGCAAAGGGAAAACCAAGGTCATCGTATTTTTTAAGAATATCACCCAAGTTCTCTTCCAGCTTTACTTGGCTAAGTGGAGCTATGCTGCTTATAACTTTTAAATCGAGTTCTTCTAAAAAGCTTGCTTCCTCAAACTCTATTTCACCCAATTGCAGTTGGACTTTGGGGCTTAAAATTAGGATGCTATCCGTCACTTCACATTGCGCTAACCAATAACCTTCTTTTTGCAAAATTTGCAGAGCTTTGGCACAATTTAGTTTCTCCTCACCCAAGTTTTTATCTAAAACTGTGCTTAGGTATTTTTCGTCGCTAATGCTTTCGCAGATGAGTTTATAAGAAGGCATCTGCGCCAGCAAAGAAATATTGCAAAAAATAAGGAGAAGGAGGTAGCGCATTTATAAGGACCAGTCGATGGGTTTTAAGTGCCATTCGCTCAGTTGCTTATTACAGGCAGAGAATGGTTTTGAATTAAAGAAACCGCGATAGGACGAAAGGGGCGAGGGATGTGCGCTACTGATAATGGCATGTTTATTTTGATTGATTAGGGCGGCTTTTTTCTGGGCAAAGCTGCCCCAGAGAATAAATATTAGCTGCTCTTCTCGCTCCGAAAGATTGTGAATTATGGCGTCCGTAAAATTTTCCCAGCCCTTATTTTGGTGGCTGCCCGCTTTATGCGCTTCAACGGTTAAAACCGTATTTAGTAAGAGAACGCCTTGCTCCCCCCATTTAGTTAAATCACCAAAAAAGGGAGGATCGATGTTTAAATCGCTTTTCAATTCTTTAAAAATATTGCGCAAAGATGGTGGAAACTTTTCGCCAGCCGGAACAGAAAATGCTAAACCGTGGGCCTGATTTTCGCCGTGGTAGGGATCTTGACCCAAAATAACTACCCGGGTTTTTTGCGGTGGGCAAATTTCTAAAGCCTTAAAGGTTAATGCTTCATTGGGGTAGATGGGCAAGGATTTTCTTTGCGTTGTCAAAAAAATATCTAAATTTTCAAAATAATCTTGAGTAGTTTCTTCCGCAAGGTAAACTTGCCAAAATGCTGGAAGTAGACTGAAAAGTTGATTCATAGAATACCACAATATGTTTTACGCGGTTTATATATATGTATAGGTGTTTAGACCAAAATAGCTAACTTTGCTTGCAAAGCATCTAGCAGTAATTAATAATCGAAGATAAGATGAAAAAAGTATTGGCAATTTTAGCTCTATTTATGGGTATTTTAATCCTTCAGTCATGTGGTGGAGCAGAAAAATGTCCAGCTTACAGTTCAGTAGAGCAAGCTGAAGTATTCGAAGCCTAAATGGATCGAAGAGATTTAAACGAGGCTTCGCAATTAAATGAAATAGATGCGAACTCTTTAGAGGGTAAGGGTGTTTTAATTTTTAAGCATAGTACCCGTTGCATAATTAGTAAAATGGTGTGGAGTAATTTGTCGTCGGATTGGTCCAACGATTTAGAAGATTTACCCGTTTACTTTTTAGATTTGATTAGTAATCGTGCTCTTTCGCAGCAAGTAGCAGAGCGTTATGGTGTTTACCACGAATCGCCGCAGGCATTACTAATTAAAGGAGGTAAATGTGTTTACCATGACTCGCATCATGGTATTAATCATAATGAAATTAAGAATTTGGTGAATGCGTAAAATTGTATTTTTAGGATTGGCTTTATTTTTTGTCAATAGCCTTTGGGGGCAATTGACAACCGATGCCGATTTTAAAAGACAAGTATATGACCGCGCCTATCTGGGTGGTATAAATTTAAATACCCGCGGTTTTGCCATTGGTGGTAGGTACCTCAAGTATATAGATGGCTATAGCGCGAAAGGTTTTGAAATAGATTTAGCAAAAGTCAGGCATCCAAAAGAAATTATTTCGTCAGATGATATATTCAACAACTATCGCGGTTTCGTGAAAGGACGAATTAATTCATTTTATACTTTGAGAACCGGCTACACATACGAGCAGATTTTATTCGATAAAACCGATCGTGGGTCTATTTCTATTTCGTGGATAGCCAGTGGCGGGGCCTCATGGGGTTTATTGAAACCCATCTACCTAAGTGTAAATGAATTTGGCGATGATGGTGATTTAAGGGTAGAGACCATTCGCTATACTGGGGAAACAAATCCCGCTAATATAAACGGCGAAGCCTCTTACCTTACGGGATTACAGCAAACTAGTATCAAACCGGGTATTTACGTTAAAGGCGGTTTTAGTTTCGACTATCAATTATTTGATGAGGATATAAGCACGCTGGAAACCGGATTTATATACGATTATTACTTTACCGAAGTACCCATTTTTTTTGAAGGGCAAAGTGATATAAACTGGGCTGGATTTTTTCAATTGTATATCGCGGTGAATTTTGGATATAAGCTTAACTAGAATATGAGCGAAGTGTTGGAGTTGAAAGAGACTCAAAAGAAGGAGCAAACAATTACAAGAGGTAAGCCCCGCTGGTTAAGGGTAAAGCTACCTACTGGTGAGAAGTTTAAGAATGTAAGAAAACTAGTTGATAACTACGGGTTACACACCATCTGCGAAAGCGGAAATTGCCCCAATATGGGCGAGTGTTGGGGATCTGGAACAGCTACTTTTATGATTTTAGGTAATGTGTGTACTCGTAGTTGCGGTTTTTGTGCCGTTGCTACTGGTCGTCCAGAATCGGTAGATTGGGATGAACCCGAAAGAGTGGCACGCTCCGTAAAGTTAATGAAGGTAAAGCATTGTGTTCTTACTTCCGTAGATCGGGATGACTTGCGTGACGGTGGTTCTATCATTTGGAAAGAAACGGTTCAAGCGGTTCGTCGCATGAGTCCGGGTACAACCATGGAAACTTTAATTCCAGATTTCAAGGGAGAGTGGCGCAATATAGACCGCATTATAGAAGCTTCCCCCGAAATTGTATCGCATAATATGGAAACGGTACGACGTTTAACACGAAAAGTGCGAATTCAGGCACAATACGATCGTAGTTTAGAAGTATTACGCTATTTAAAAGAACAAGGCTTACCAAGAACGAAATCGGGTATAATGTTGGGCCTTGGTGAAAAAGAGGAAGAAGTTATTGACAGCCTAAAAGATTTACGTGAGGCCAATGTTGATATCATAACTTTAGGTCAATATTTACAGCCTACACCACAGCATTTACCTGTAAAAGAGTTTGTTAGCCCAGAAGCCTTTGCCAAGTATAAAGAGATTGGTTTAGAAATGGGCTTTCGATATGTAGAAAGTGGACCCTTGGTTCGCTCTTCTTATCACGCGGAAAGGCATATGTTTTAGTCTTTCATAAGAGTTTAGAAATTATATTTGTCGCACAGCATTTAAAAAAAGGAAAAAGAATGAAAAGAAAGTTACTTTTCTCCCTCGGTGGAATAATGATGTTAGGAGCTTTGGCTTGGATAGGAGTTCCCTCGGATACGCAAGAATATTATAGTGAAAGATCTACTAGTTCTGAGGCAAATGACGCCGCAGGATCAGCGGAATATTTACATCGCACGCGGATGAACCCTGCAACGGGTAAAATTGATCCTGCTGATGTTTTGGCGGCCCGTCAGGCTACTCAACAATTAGCACTCAATAAAACAAACGCTGCAATCGGTTTAAACTGGGACGAAATGGGTCCTGATGACATGGGTGGTCGTACTCGTGCCGTTTTATTTGATCGTAATAATGCAGCTTTAATGTGGGCCGCTTCTGTTTCAGGGGGTATCTTCCATAGTCCTAATGCTGGTCGTAGCTGGATTCCTGTTAATGATCAATTAGAAAATTTAGCAATTAACAGCTTGTGTATGGCCGCAAATGGTGACATTTATGCTGGTACTGGTGAGGATATGTATTATTTCGCTAGTGGTCGTCGTTCAGGCGGTATCTTAGGTGATGGAATTTACAAATCTACGGATGGAGGGCAAACCTTTACGCAGTTAGCAAGCACTAGTCCTGCTACTAACCCGGGTGATGGTTGGACAGCTGTTGGTAAAATGGCGGCCGACCCGACCGATGCTAATCGTATCTACGCAGCAACAACCGACGGTTTAAAAGTTAGTAGTGATGCTGGCGCAAGCTGGACCGACGCAATACCAGCCGGTGGTGAGGCATTAGATTTAACCATAACTTCTAGTGGTGCTGTTTGGGTGAAAGAAGGTCAGTTTATTTATTACTCAGCTACCGGTGATGCCGGTAGTTTTACAGAAAAAACGGTTTCACCATCGGGTGGAGATCAAGCTACTAATATCTGGAGATCACCGAGTCGCATGCGTATAGCAGTTGCTCCTAGCGATGAGAATTATGTTTATGTATTGGTAACTTCAGGTTCTAATTTCGACCGCGTTTACCAATCTACCGACGGCGGCTCAACTTGGACTACTATAGGAACGTCCTCTGCGCTACTTAGCCCAGTAAATCAAGCACCTTTCGCAGTAGCAATAGGGGTTGATCCTAAAAACTCGGAAAGAATTATGATTGGCGGCCTCACTCTATGGGAATGGAGTGCTGGAAATGGCTGGTTCCAAGTAGCTTCTCAAAGCTCCTTTAGTTTCAATTTTTACGTACACGTAGACATTCACGAAATAGTATGGAGAGCAGATCAACCAAGCACAATTTGGGTAGCCAATGATGGTGGTTTATTTAAATCTACAAATGACGGTTTCTCTTGGTCTGAAGAAAATAAAGGTTATGCAACCATTCAGTATTACCACGTGGCAGTAGGTTTCGATGGCCAAATGTTAGGAGGTACTCAGGACAACGGGACTATTTTAATCAATCCCAATGCGCCCTTACCTAAATCAGGAACAAGAACAGTGGGTATTACTCAGCGCAGTGGTGCAACTATTGACGGAGACGGTGCAGATGTAGCCATTTCGCATTTAGATCAAGAGGTGATGTTTAAGTCTAGGCAGTACGGCCAAATGGGACGTTCTATTGACGGGGGTGGTGAATATTCGTATTTCTACGGAACTCGTATGGCATCTCGTTACAATGCTTTCTCTTTTGCTTTTGCAGACTTTACAGGACCTTACGAATTGTATGAAAACTTGAATGATCGCAATAGCATTGATTCGGTAGAGTTTTCAGCAGACACTATTAAAAGCAGTCTTGGTTTTGGCAATGGTGGAGCGGCTTATAACGGAGCTTTTACCAAGCCTCAAAGTGCCACGAAATTCAAAGCGGAGTCTTTCAAAATCTTTTCAGGTTCACAAATGGTGGTTTCTGATGGCAATGGTATTTTATCTGGTGATGGAACTGGTAATTTTGATGCCAATACAGGTCAGTACAGCGTAGCATTTACATCTGGGACTAATTTAGAAATTAGGTCTTCGGTAGCGGTGCGTTATGATTCAGGTTCTTTAATAAACTTTAAAAGTTTAACTGGAGAAATACCATTAGTTGATACTTTGACGGCGGCTTTAGAGCCTGGGCAATCGGTTAAATTCCAAGATCCAGTGCAGTCTATGTTTGCGGTAGGTTTAACCGCCTTTAACAACCCCGCTGAACCAGGTAATAATGGTGGCGGTGTTTGGATGGCACGTGATGTATTGAGCAATCGTACTGCCATTCCAGAGTGGTGGCATATTGGTGCATTAGCAGATGGTGAAGTTCCTTCCGCCATGACCTTTAGTGCAGACGGTGATGCTCTATATGTAGGTACTAGTGCTGGTAGAGTATATCGTTTATCGAATCTGACCAATGCAAGAACGGAAGAATCGGCCGATGTGGATATCGATTTCTTAGTAAATCCTCCTGCTCCTAGTACAGCAGTAGTGGAAAGTAGAGTGATTTTCGTTCAAGGTGGCAGAAGCATTACAAGTATTGTGATCGATCAAAATGATGTGGATCGTTTGATCATCACGCTTGGTAATTACGGTAGTAACCTAAACCATGTGTATTACACTGAGCAGGCTACAAGTCCTACTTTAACTACTAGCAATTTCATAGTAAAAGATGGTGATTTACCTCGTCTACCAGTTTATGATGCCGTATTTAATTACAATGACCCTACTAACGGTCAAGTAATTTTAGGAACCGATTTAGGCGTGTTTACGACCACTGATATCAGCGCAGGCTCAGTATCTTGGGCACCAGATAATAATGGTTTTGCAAATGTGCCAGTATTCGATTTATTACAAACCCGTACCATTCGTTACGATCTTGTAAATAATGAAGATTTCGAAGGCGCTATTTATGCTGCTACTCATGGTAGAGGAATCTTTAAAACTGGAACCACTGCCGATTACGTGAGTGTAAAAGAAGAGAAGCTAGTGGAGAGTGCTAAGCAAGATTTAGCTTTAGAGCTTTATCCTAATCCTGCCCAAAATCAGGTTAATGTTGCTCTTAACTTAAATAATCGTAGCGATGTTAAAATTACCGTGCGCGATTTAAGTGGAAGATTGGTAAAAACCTTATCTGCGAAAGCAGTACCTGCAGGTACAGAAAGCTTAAGCATGGATGTTAGTTCTTTAAAAACAGGAACCTACATTGTTAGCTTAATTAATGGCACTGACAGCCGTACGGCTAAATTGATTATTACCAAGTAATTGCAAAGCATATATAATAAAAGCCTTCTCCTTATGGGGAAGGCTTTTTTATTGAGATCAAAATGAGAATAGCCATAAATGGTTTCGGAAGAATCGGCCGCAGTTTTATGAGAGTGGTGCAGGCTTATCCAGAAATTGAAGTTGTAGCCATAAACGATTTGGCCGATATTTATAATCAGGCGCATTTATTAAAATACGACACGACTCATCGCCTCTTTCCCAAAGATATTAAAGTAGAAGGGCAGGAGTTGATTATTGGCGATCAGCGGATAGCTTATAGTTCCTTTAGGTCAATTAGTGATGCTCCTTGGGAAAAGCTAGACCTTGACATTATAATTGAAGCTACCGGTTATTTTAGAGAACGGTCATTATTAACGGGGCATCTAGCGAAAGCGAAGAAAGTAATACTAAGTGCACCGCCTTTAGACGATACACGCACCATAGTTTTAGGAATAAACGAAGGGAGTATTTTAGCGAGCGATCGGATATTATCGAACGCCTCTTGCACCACTAATAGTGCTGCACCTTTGTTAGAGGTTGTATCGCGTTTATGTGGTATTGAACACGCTTACATAACGACGGTACATAGTTATACTACCGATCAGGGCTTACAAGATGGACCACATAAAGACTTCAGACGAGGGAGAGCGGCGGCTGAATCAATCGTGCCTACATCTACCGGCGCCGCTAAGGCAATTACTAAAATTTTTCCGCATTTAGAAGGGCGTATCGGGGGAGCGGGAATTCGAGTACCAGTGCCTGATGGTAGCCTGACGGACATAACATTTACGGTAAAAAAAACAGCCTCCGTAGAGGCTGTTAATAATGCTTTTAAAGAAGCTTCGGAAACGTATTTGAATCCCTATTTAGGTTATACCGCCGATCCAATTGTGTCGCGCGATATAATTGGTAGCCCTTATTCTTGTTTATACGATGAAGGTCTTTCTTCGGTTCTCGGGCCCATGCTTAAAGTGGTAGCCTGGTACGATAATGAAATGGGTTACTCCCATCGTTTAAAAGACTTGGTTTTATATTTAACTCAGGTTAATTAGCTAGCCAAAAGTTGATCTAACTGAGCAGGAAGCTCGGCAAGATTTACATTTTTCGCTACAATGTTTCCGTTTTGATCGACTAATACCGTAAAAGGAATAGCTTGAATACCATAGGTACGACCAGCAGCACTGCTCCAACCTTGTAAGTCACTTACGTGGTTAGGCCAGCTTAAACCGTCCTGAGCAATTGCTTGCAGCCATTCGTTGCGTGGACTTTGCTGTTGTGGTAGGCCATCAAATGAAACGCTTAATACCGTAAAACCTTTGTCTTTATAGTCGTTGTAAACTTTAACTAACATTGGGTTAGCGGCTCTACAAGGACGACACCAAGCAGCCCAAAAGTCAACTAAAACTACTGAACCTTTAAGGTCTGATAAGTTTCTAACTTGTCCCGTAGAATCGGGTAAAGAAATTTCGGGAGCTGGCATGCCAATGGCAAGCGCTTCTTGTCTCGCTTTCATTTCACTTTGGTCAGCAACTTGTTCTTTAATACGCTCCAATTGTTTATTGAAATTAACTGCATGTGGGTTATCGGGATAAGCCATCATTAAGGCTGAATCAACTTTGATATAATAGTCAAGGTGATCTTCGGCGCTAACCATTTGCATTTGTCCTAAGCTTTGTGGCCAAATAAATAGGTTGGCCATATTCGCAGGGTCTTCGTCAATTAGAGCACGAAGTTCGGCACCGGTAGCTTCTACTTTATCTTCAAATTCGGTTTGTTTAGAAGCACGAATCGCCATAAAATTAGCGCTATCGCGATATTGGTTAATGTATTCACCCAAGCTATCAATATATTTACCCGCATCATAAACGATATCGTTTATGCGCTTAATGCGGATGCTTTCTTTGTTGCCATTAATATCATAATTACGGTCTAGTCCATCCATCATAGCTTCGATGGTGATGTTAATGTTTTCGGAGCCATTGGTAAAAAATGGAATACGGATACCTTCCGCCTCAATCATTAAAAAGTCAGCCGTATCAATTTGAATATCGTAGGTAAAAACCCCGTTATCAGACTTTAGAGTGTCTAAATTCTTTACCGCATTGGGCGATAATTTCGCAATAATTATTTCATTAGTTCCTTCGGCACTAATTCTAATACTGGTTTGGCCAGGTCCTGCTTGTTTTTGACAGGCAACAAATGCCAATGCCATTAGGCTTAAACTTAAAAGTTTTCGCATAGGTCTATTTTTCTAGAGTTTGAATTACAATTTTACTAGCCATTTTAGGGTCGGCTTTTCCCCCTGATAATTTCATTACTTCGCCCATAAATAAACCGGTAAGGCCTTTTTTACCAGCTTTATATTCGGCTACTTTCTCAGGAAATTTTGCTAAAGCAGCGTCAACCCAGCCTTGTAGCTCATCGGTATCGCTTTCTTGCAATAGGTTTAATTCCTTGGCTAATGCTTCCGCAGATGCATCAGGTGAGGCTATCAATGCTTTAAATAAATCGCCGTTAGCAGCAGAATTACTGATGGTTCCCTTATCTACTAAATTAATCAGCTCGGCAATAGTGGCTGCCTTTAGAGGGAATTGTGAAATGTGAATGGCCTTTTCATTTAAAAAAGACTTTACGCTGCCCATCATCCAATTGGCGGCCGCTTTATAGTTTTCGGTATGTTCAATAATATCTTCGTAGAAAAGGGCAATTTCCTTACTTTCTGTAAGGAGGGAAGCATCGTATTCACTTAGATTTAGCTTGAGGTATTTATTAAACAGCTCTTTGGGTAAAGGCGGTAAATTCGTTTTAACCTTGTCAATATAATCCTGCTTTACCAAGATTGGTTGTAAATCTGGCTCATTAAAATATCGGTAGTCGTGTGCGTCCTCCTTATCACGCAACAACTGCGTTTTACCGCGCGCTGCATCAAAAGTAAAGGTCTGTTGAATCACTTTGTCACCGCCTTCAATTACCGCAATTTGGCGATTAATTTCATAGTCGATCGACTTCTGTACATTACGGAAGGAGTTTAAGTTCTTCACTTCTACCTTAGTACCAAATTTTTCGCGACCAACAGGACGAACGGAAATATTAACATCGCAACGCAGGCTACCTTCTTCCATGTTACCATCGCTAATTTCTAGGTAGCGCACCAATTTACGCATCTCCGTAAGGTAGCTATAAGCTTCTTCCCCGTTTCTAAATTCGGGCTCACTTACTATTTCCAATAAGGGAACTCCAGCCCGGTTTAGGTCAATTAAAGTGTTGAAGGGATCGATATCATGCGAGCTTTTACCCGAATCTTCCTCCATGTGAATACGAGTAAGGTTTAAGTTTTTCAACTTGCCTTCCGCATCTCTAATTTCAATGAAGCCGCCGTTGCAAATGGGCGTTTTATCTTGGGTAATTTGGTAACCTTTCGGTAGATCCGCATAGAAGTAGTTCTTGCGGGCAAATTCATTCAGTTCACGAATTTCGCAATTACAAGCAATCCCTAGTTTAACGGCGGCATCTAAAACCTTTTCGTTAAACATGGGTAAGGTGCCAGGATGCCCCAGACTTACTGGACTAATTTGTGTATTGGGATGCGCACCATATTCGGTAGCATCAGTGGCGTAAGCCTTACTTAAAGTATTGAGCTGTACGTGAATCTCGATACCGATAACCGGTTCGTATTTCGCGCGAATTTCAGCAGGTAGATCGTTCTTTGCCATGCTTGCAAAGATGCAAAATGTATGGCTTTTCTCTTTCTTTTCTTTAAGAAATAATAGCGGTCATTTGTGCCAAAAATCGCTCCTGGTCATCGCCTAAAAATAAATGCTCCACTCCTAAGATATATATGCATGCTAGCGCATCTTGGCTTAGACCTAAAGAAGCCACTTTTACATAGTCTTTTTCGCTACATATTAAAACGGCTTGCTCTTTTTCCGCTTGCGTAAGAAGGGTATTTAAATCTTCTTTCTGAAAAGAATAATGATCCTTAAAATGATGCTGATCTACAATTTCAAACTGCTGCTGCAAATGCTCCATCATATATTGGGGATAGGCAATACCTGTAAAAACGATCGCCTTTTGAGTGCTAATTTTTTCACCAAAGGGATTTATCAAATTGCTGTAGGCGAGGCTGCTAAAGTATAGCGGCGCTTCCGAATAAGCCTGGATGGATTTCTCTATTTCCTCTTTTTGAGCAGAAGATAAATCCAAGGGACATTTGGTAACAACTATAGCGGCTGCCCTTTTCGCTCCGCGGCGCGCTTCACGTAGATTGCCAGCGGGTAGAATTAAGTCTTTACTGAAGATACTATGATAAGCACTGAGCATTATGTAGGCATCCGCCTGTACCGACCGGTGTTGGTAGGCATCGTCCATTAAAGCTAAATCGGGACTGAAGTCTAAAGCGGCTTCTAAGGCCAACTGTCGTTTTTCGGCCACAATAACTTGTACCGCGGGGAACTTTTGGGCAATTTGTAAAGCTTCATCGCCATAATCGCTGGCCGCGCCCTGCCGATCTACTAAAAGTAAGCCTTGTGTTTCTCTACCATAACCACGACTCACCACTACAGCCGACTGGTATTTTAGGTGTTTTAAAAGAAACTCGGTCATTGGGGTTTTGCCCGTGCCGCCCGTACTAAGGTTACCTATGGCTATGGTTTTAGTGGCCGGGTAATAAATCGACAGCAACTTTCGGTCAAAGAGGAGATTGCGAACAGCGGTTATTGCTCCGTAAATTAAACTAAAGGGCCAGAGGAGTTTACGCATCTAAACTTGAGTTTAAAAATTCGATGATGGCCTCTTTTTGCAAAGGGCTAAACCAAGTAATTTCGGTGTCACGCCTAAACCATGTTAATTGTCTTTTGGCATATCGTCGACTGTTTTTCTTAATTTCATTTTGGGCTTCTTCTTGACTTAGTTCACCTTTAAAATGACGGAAAAGCTCACTATAACCTACGGTCTGTAAGGCGTTTTTTTGGCGATAGTCTTGCAGGCTTTTTACTTCTTCTATCAGTCCTGCGTCAAACATTAAATCAACTCGCTTATTAATGCGTTCGTAAAGATCGGGACGATCTATGTTTAAGCCGATCTTAATGGCTTTAAAAGGTCGATGCTTTTTCTCCGCCTTTTGCAAAGTATCCATGAATTTACCACTATGACGTAAAAGCTCGAGGGCGCGTATTAAACGCTGCGGATTTTTTTGATCAACTTTTTGCCAATAAACGGGGTCTAAGCGTGCTAGTTCATCTTGTAAAAAAGAAAGTCCTACTCTCTCATAGTCGGCCAAAATTCCCTGACGGATTTCGCCCGGAATAGGAGGTAAATCGTCCATTCCTTCCAGCAGGGCTCTTAGGTATAAACCCGTTCCGCCAACCGCAACAACAATAGGGTTTTGGGAAAATAATTCTTCCAATTTTGCTAATGCCTCTTTTTCAAAAGATCCCGCATTTACCGAATTATTAATAGAACGATCGTGAATGAAATGATGCTTGGCAGCGGCCAATTCATTTGCATTAGGCACAGCAGTGCCAATACTTAGCTCCCGGTAAAATTGACGCGAATCGAAAGAAATAATTTCACATTGGAAGTGTTGCGCAATAGCAATTGCTATGGTAGTTTTCCCCACCGCAGTAGGACCACAGACACAGATTAAAGTATTAGCTGATTTTTTCTCCACAATTAAAACAGTAATGCGCGTCAATAGGCAGGCCAGTGGTATTGCAAACGGGGCAGGCTTTGGTTTTGGGACTGGATGTCGCTTGACTTTGTTTGTTTAATTCGGAGGTTACTATACCAGTTGGTACAGCAATAATTCCATAGCCTAAAATCATTATTACAGATGCGATTAATTGTCCCAAGGGAGTTTGCGGAGAAATATCGCCATAACCAACAGTAGTAAGGGTTACGATGCACCAGTAAATAGCAACAGGAATACTTTTAAAACCATGTTCAGGCCCTTCAACCATATACATTACCGTTCCCATTATGAAAGTCATACAGACTACGGCAATAATAAAAACGGCGATTTTATGACGACTGGCTCGTAGAGCTCCGCTTAAAACATTGGCTTCACCAATAAAGCGAACCATTTTTAAAACTCTAAATACGCGTAAAAGACGCAAAGAGCGAATTACAATAAAGTACTGCGCTCCCCCTAAAACGATGGCTAGATAACTAGGTAAAATGCTAATTAAATCAATAATACCGTAAAAGCTAAGGGCGTAGGTCCAGGGGCGACTAACAATGCGCAGGCGCACTAGGTATTCTATTGAAAAAAGGATGGTGAAAAACCACTCTAGGCTAATAAAAACATTGGGGTACTTCTCATTGATGCCGGGAACTGTTTCCAGCATAATCACTAAAAGACTACCGATAATAGCAAATAGCAAAATTATATCGAAGCGCCGTCCCGCTTTCGTATCCGATTCAAAAATAATCGTGTACCAACGACTTCGCCAACCCTCTTTTTCTACAGCCTTTTCTTTTATCACAAATCACGTTTTTTAAGCACCATAAAGCTTCCGAAGAGCAAAATAATAGAGTAGAAGAAGCTTACTAAAAGGTTTTTAATAGAAATGCTGTCGAGACTTTCAATATTTAAAAAGCTATTAATCTTAAAAAGCCTGGTAAAAGGCTCAGGAATTAAGTTGCGAGAAGGTCTGGTAGGTAAATAGTCGCTAATGGGGCTACCCACATAAAATCCTAAAACTGGTTCTACTACGAAGTAATACAGGACTAAAAGAATAATAGCCAAGGCGCTCTTTTTAAGTAAGATACCCAAGAAGAAAGCCAAGCTGAGAATAAAGAAAACCTCGGCAAAAAAGGCGACAATAAAAGAGCTTTGGTACCAAAAATCCGTTTCGGCCAAATCGTTGTAAGAATAAATTAAGGCGCTGGTTGTAATTGCAACCGTTAGGGTGCAAACCAAAGCAAATAACAACAAGCTAAATATCTTCGAAAAGAAAATCTCGCCCACCGAAAGGCCATCAATAACGTTTTGACGCATGGTGCGGTATTCGAACTCGCTGGCCATAAAAAACAACATTAAAAAGGCGGGAATAAATTTAAAGAAGCCTGCGAGGTAGCTGGTGTTTTGCCAAACAAAGGGTAAGGTATAAAAACCAGCATCGGCTAGGTTGGCAGGAATGGCCAGCATGCTCGGGTCATTGGGATCCGCTTCGGCTCCAGATCCAAATATTTGGAAACTGCCAAAACTCACCAATAAAGCGGAGAGTAATAATACGAATGAAACCATACCGATCCAGAAAAAACGATGGTAGCGCAGCTTATGCCACTCAATACTAATTAGCTTTATCACGGGTCAATATTTTTAGGAAACGTTCTTCTAAACTGGCTTTCTTCTCTTCGATATAACTAAGGTAAATACCCTGTTCTGCGAGTAATTGATTCAATTTACTGGGACTCATATCTTCGCTAAAGCTAAGATGTAAATGACCATCCATGGGACGTAACTTTTTGAGACTGCTCAAGTCTTTTATCGCAATTTCAAGGGCTTGCATATCTGCGGAAGCGACGGCGATTACGGCATCTTTCGCGGAAAGTTCATCGGCTAAACCGCTGTAAAGCAAGCTACCATTCTGTAAAACGGCCACGTGGCTGCACACCTTTTCTACTTCCGCTAAAATGTGACTGGCAATAATAACGGTGGTGCCATTGGCGGCAATACGGGTAATTAAATCGCGTACTTCTGCAATACCGGTAGGATCCAAACCGTTGGTTGGTTCGTCTAATAAAAGCACTTCGGGTTCACCCAATAAACTGGCGGCAATGGCCAATCTTTGCTTCATTCCGAGGGAATAGCCTTTAAATTTATGATGCGCTCTTTCGTGCAGGTTAACCGTTTTTAAAACGGCATCGATATTAGGATTTTGAAGTTCTTTGATTTTGGCAACCAATTTTAAATTTTGGTAGGCCGTCATATAAGGATAGAAATTTGGTGTTTCTAATAAAGCACCAATGCGCTTTTTGGCGGTGTTTACACTTTGGCCGTCAAACCAAGTAAAACCCCCACTATCTGAGGAAAGTATACCTAAAATAATGCCGAGGGTGGTAGTTTTCCCGCTGCCATTGGGTCCTAAAATACCGAAGGTGGTGCCTTTTGGTATTTGTAGTTTATAGGGTTTTAAAGCCTGAACTTTCCCATAGCGCTTACTGATACCATCAATTTCTAAAACGATTTGCAAGGAGGGTGATTTTTAAATTCTTCGAATTTGCTAAAAACCAAAAATAAGAGAATTTAAGGTAGTCCTACCAATTGCCTAAACTTTCGCAAGGAATTAACAGCTTGGCCTAATTGTAATCGTCAAATTCGTTAAAGCCGAATTCTTCATCTTCGTCTTCCTCCGAAAAGTCAGAATCATCATCCTCGTCGCCTTGCATGTTCTTCACCGGTGCTTCTGCGGGTCGTTCGCCGTGCTTTAAAACCAGTTTAATTTGATCACTATCTTCTTCGCTATCTTCAATTTGCTCTACATAGAAAGTCCACATATTGAGGAAATCGTAGATGTAAAGCAGCTTATCGCCCGTTTTTTCAAATATTTCGTAGATGGAAATATCGGGCATGGAGCGTTGTTCGGGATCAAAGGCCATTAATGGAATTTCATCGCCTTGATTCCAATTATTATCACTTTCGTAGAAGGAAGCCATTTCTCCTTCGGCCAGCTCAAATGAGCGCACAATCGCCAAGTGAAGGTGTTCTAAATTGAATTTTTGGGGTACCACAACATCACGGTAAACATCCTCTTTTTCCCAATCGAGGATAATTCTAAGCCTTTTGGTCATTTTCAATAATCGGTTTCAGCCCCATTGCGGTGGCTTTATTTAAAGCAAAGGCATAAGCCTGCTCATAATCGTTTTCAATTTCTCCGTCCAGGATGGCATCCTTAATGGCCTTTTTTAATTCGCCAATTTGGGGACCTGGTTTAAGATTGAAGATCCGCATAATTTCTTCACCCCCAATGGGCGGTTGGAAATTTCTTAGGTGATCCTTTTCTTCTACTTCCACCAGTTTTTTGCGCACGAGGCGGAAGTTTTCTAAAAATTGTTCTTTCTTCTTTTTATTGCGGGTGGTAATATCCGCTTCGCATAGAAGCATCAAATCATCCACATCATCGCCCGCTTCAATTAAGAGACGGCGAGCGGCACTATCGGTAGCAGTATCGTCTACCACACTTTGCGGACGACTACTTAGCTGTACAATTTTCTTCACATAACGCAGCGGTTCACCTAAGGGAAACTTCATGCGATTAAAGATTTTATTGAGCATTTTACCGCCCACAAATTCATGCGAATGAAAGGTCCAGCCA
The DNA here is from genome assembly GCA_003045865.1 of Bacteroidota bacterium. Classification (GTDB taxonomy): domain Bacteria; phylum Bacteroidota; class Bacteroidia; order Flavobacteriales; family Schleiferiaceae; genus Croceimicrobium. The sequence continues at coordinate 19,305 of PZPB01000032.1, forward strand.
ATGCCTGGCACAAACCTTTTGGTTAAAGGTTTTCCAATATCATGAAAGAGGGCGGCATAGCGCAACCACAGTTTATCGCTGGTCGCGGCCAGATTATCCACCACAATGGCCGTGTGATAAAAATTATCTTTATGACTTTGTCCTTCAATTTCTTCTACGCCTGCCAAAGCAGTAACTTCTGGTAAGAAGTGCTTTAGTAAATGCGTGCGATAGAGTAGTATTAAGCCTTTACTAGGCTTAGGCGTGGCCATAATTTTATTCAGCTCTGTGCTGATGCGTTCGACGCTAATAATTTTTAGGCGCTCATTCTGACTTTTAATGGATGCCAAACATGACTCTTCAATTTGAAAATCGAGCTGGGTGGCAAAACGGATAGCGCGCATCATTCGCAAAGGATCATCACTAAAAGTTTGATCCGGTTCTAGCGGGGTGCGAATAATTTTATTTTCGAGATCTTCTATACCCTTGAAGGGATCAATAAGCTCACCGAAACGCTTTTCGTTAAGGCAAATGGCCAATGCGTTTATGGTGAAATCTCTTCTTTTTTGGTCGTCGTCTAAAGTGCCATTTTCTACACTAGGCTTGCGACTATTTCTATCGTAGGACTCTTTGCGAGCGCCTACAAATTCAATTTCTATATCGTCGGTTATTACCTGCGCGGTAC
>PZPB01000032.1:19978-28540 GCA_003045865.1 Bacteroidota bacterium
CAAAGTTTTTGAAAACATTTACCCGATTGCTGCCTAATTTTTTAGCGACCGCTTGGGCTAATTCAATACCGCTGCCTACGGCTACGATATCAATGTCTTTGGCTTCACCGCGTTTTAAAATGGCATCGCGAACATAGCCACCTACCACATAGGTTTCCAGTTCTAGCTCATCTGCGCAAGCGCCAATAAGGCGAAATATTTTATGATTAACTGACTCTAACAACACTTTTGTTTAACTAGGGAAAACCTTTTCAGAGTATACCGCTAAGATTATAAATAGGATTAAACTTAAGTAAATGCCTATATGCGTGCGTTTTACCTTCGATTTAATTTCGTTTAATTCCTCTCGTTCTTCGTCTAAAGTCACCGGATAAAGCATGGGAAAAAGCAAGAAGGCCTGCAAACGAATGGCTCTCGCTTCAGCATCTTGCAAATTGAAAAACAGGAAATCCTTTATTTTTCCAACTTGAGCTTTGTTCTTTAATTGAAGATATTGCAGTTGCAGTCCCGATTTGCGAACAAACAGTGCTAGCATACCTATACTATTGAGGATCACTAAAACTATAAAGGTTGACTGCATGGTTCTATTTGAAAATTGGCTGCAAAATTAGGGCTTTATATTGCTATAAAGAAATCTAATGCAGTACAAGCTGATATTGTTCGTAGGTTTTGATACCGAAGTTTTTTAGGCTAAAAAGTGCAAGCTTGTTAGAGGCTCCTTTTATCAGGTTTGCCGCTAGGGCGGGATTAGATAAAACTCTTTCAGTGGCCTGAGCCAAAGCGTGCACATCGCCTACAGGGCAAAGTAAACCCGTTTTCTCATTTTCTACAATTTCGGGAATTCCACCAGCGGCGGTGGCTACGGTAGGAATACCTGCCGCAAAGGCATCTAAAATACTCGTGCCCAGGCCCTCTGTTTTACTAGTAAAAAGGAATACATCGAAATCGGCAATTATTGCGGGCACATCTGTGCGAAAGCCCAAAAAGCTAAATTTTTCTTCCAGGCCTTTCTCGGCAACCTTGGCTTCTAAAGTCGCTCTCAGCTCACCATCGCCGGCAATTACAAAATACAAATCAGGGTGCAACGCACTTAAGATTTCTGCAGTATTAATAAAGGTCACATGGTCTTTATGATCCGCCAAAGCTGCAATATTTCCTACAATCTTCACATCGGCTGGCAGTTGTAATTCTGACCGCAATTTTCCCTTTTGGAGATGGGTAAATTTGGAGTGATCGATAGCGGAATGTACCACTTCTAGCACGGTAGGATTTTTAATTTTCGCTTTAACAATATTGGCAATGGCGCGGCTAACACAGAGAATTTTCTTAACGCTTGCATGATTGTACTTAAAAGCACTGAGCCATGAACCCGCTACGGGGAAATCTACTCTGCGCGAGACGATTACCGGCGTTTTTGCTCCGAAAAAAGCATTGGCATATACGGCAAATCCATGGGCGTGGGCATCATGTGCATGCCAAATTTCTACCTTATTTTTTTGGGAGAATTTTTTCAAAGAAAAGGCAAAACTCAAATCGAGAGAGCTGCGTTTTTTCAGTCCCTTTACAGGAATATTATTTTCCAAACACCAGTGATAAAAGGGCGCATCTTTAATACAAACTACAAACTGATGTGTATTTTGCAAGGCCAATTCGGCGATTAAATAGGCAATCTGCTGTTCACCACCGCGCCAAGAACGCGCCGTACTAATGTGCAAAATGCTCATTCCCTTATTGGCCATGGTTCAGCGCTTTTAATTTGGTGTATTTCAAATAGGTGGCATAGGCACTCCAACGCGCAATCGTCCAACCGGCTTTGCCATCTAAAAAACCTAATTTGAAAATATAGGCACGCACAAACTTTAGGCTGGGCGATACAACTATTTTAAGCCAAGAAGAGCGCTTGCCATTTTTAAAAGCGGCTGCACTGGAAATATCAGTGAACTTTTTAATTTGTTTTAAATGCTCCTCGAAAGTATAAAAGCTATAATGCAAAAGATGTCCGCTTAAATGTTGGCTGCGAGAGCCCTCTTCTAAGATGTAGGTATCATGCGGGTTTTGTCCGCCCCAAGCGCCTTTACGGCTATCCCATAATCGTAATTTACGATCAGGGTACCAGAGTCCATGACGAATCCATTTACCGCAATAATTAGTCAAGCGGTTTAAATAATAGCCTTCGCCTTGCCAGTTTTCTTTTACGGTATTTATTGCTTTACGCAGATGCTCATCCAAGGCTTCATCGGCATCTAAGGAAAGAACATGCGGATATTGAGCTTGACGAATTGCCCAGTTTTTTTGTTCGATATGGCCTTCAAATTTGTGGGAGATAAAAGTGGCGCCTTTGCTTTTTACAATTTCTTCGGTGGCGTCGCTGCTAAAGGAATCAACAACTATAATCTCATCGGCCACCCCTTGCAAGGAATCGAGGCAACGACCAATATTGCGTTCTTCGTTAAAAGTGATTATTACAGCCGATATTTTAATTTTCATGCGCTAGTTGCTGATAAGTCTCCATCCACTGCAGGGCAATGTTTTGATGAGAGAATTGCTGGGCAAAAGTAAAGTTTATGGCGATGGCCTTTTGGCGCTTTTCCTCGTTTTCCCAAAATTGCTGAATGGCGGCAGCAATATTTTCAGAATTAATTTCATCTAACAGAATAGAGCCAGGGCCAGCTACTTCCTTTAAAGCGCTATTATTGGCCGTAATTAAGGCCGTTTTACTAAGCATGGCTTCCAAAAGGGGAATACCAAATCCTTCGAAAATGGAAGGGTAAATAAAAACATCGGCTAATTGATATAGCGCGGCTAAGTCGGCATTGCCTTTTACCGCAATGGGTCTAATTAAAGCCTGCTCATCTTTAGTAAGGCCATCGTAAAAGCTCGTCCAAGCTGCTTTGGCGCGTCCCACCACATAAAGTGGAATTTGCAATTTTAAACAAGCTTGCGCTACTAAAATAGGATTCTTTCTTTCTTCTAAGGTTCCTACAAAAAGGCAAAACCTTGCCGGTAGTTGAAATTCTTTTTTCAGTTTTGAAAAACGATCTTCCTGGCTATACCAATACACTGCATCGCAAGATTGAAAAATCACCTTAATGCGACTAGGGTCGATGCCTAAATAATGACTTAAATCGGAACGGGTTTGATGACTAATGGCTACAATAAGGTCGGCCGATTTGCAAGCCGCGCGCAGTTTTTTCTCATAAATTTTACGATCTATCGCCTTGTATAAATGCGGAAAGCGCATGAAGATTAAGTCGTGCACACTTAAGACCGATTTAATACCACGCTCTTTTAATCCTTGCGGGATTTCGGCACTTAGGCCATGAAAAACTTGCACGCCATCTTTCTTTGCCCGCGCACTTACTAAGCGTCTGCGCCAAATTTGGCCAATTAATTTGCTCTTTAAATGCGGGCGAATTTCTTGCACCGCAACATTGAGCGTAAAGCTAACTTTCCCTTTCCAGGGATTATAAAGGAAGTAGGTGTTTTGAGGATGGAATTGCGCTAAGGCACTAAGTAGATTTCTTCCGAAATTACCGAGACCACTGGCATTGTGGTAAATGCGTTTTGCGTCAAATCCAATTTTCATTTTAAGCGATGGGACTAAATTTCCCTTTCACATAAGTGGCAAGTGCTTTTCCCTTTAAGGGGATAAGGTCGAAGGGATAATTGGCCGCTTTGCTATATGGCTTTAGATCGCTCCAAGACCATTCTAGAGCAGGATTAAAGAAAGTAAGTTCCACTTCTTCGCCCGCTTTTACTGCCATATTGGTTTGGTAATGGGTGATTTCTCTGGGCGCGCGGCTAATTTGATAAATAATATCACTTAAAGTCATTTCTGTTTCCAATGCCGCGTTTAGGGCTCCGAAAAATCCTTCTAGGGTAGCAGTGCCGAAGGAGGCCATATCAAACTCGCAACGTTTTTCTTCAATGGTACGCGGTTCGTGATTGCTGGCAATTCCTTTAAGAACGCCGTCTTTCAGGGCTTGTACTAAATTAGACTTATCTCGCATCTCCCGTAAGGGTGGAAAAACCTTTAAGCGACTGTCGTAGGTTTCTAAATCTTCGTCTGTAAAAAGTAGATTCATGAGATTAACATCGCCCGAAATGGCAAGGCTTTTTGCTTGTGCTTCTCGCAGAAGCGCCACACTTTGTCGGCAGCTTATACCGTTAAAATGAAGGGCTGCTTCGCAGTATTCGGCGAGGTGGATATCTCTTGCTTGGGTAATGGTTTCGGAAATTTCGGGCAAGCCCTTTAGGCCTAACCAAGTACTTTTGGAGCCTTCATGCATTTGCCCATCCGCCCTTAAATTGGCATCGAAAGATTGTACTTGCAGCGGGCGTTTCAAATCGCGGTTATAAAGCAAAGCCAATTTCATCAAGGCACTATTGCTTACGCTGTGTTTGCCATTACTAAAAGCAAGGGCACCGGCTTTGTGCATGTCGTAAATTTCGCTTAACTCTTCGCCTTTCGTGCCTCGGCTAAATGCGCCATAGGGGAGAAGGTTTACGGGGCTGTTTTGGTTAGCCCTATTTATATAATGAATGCTGGCTTTTGTATCGGCTACCGGCTCGGTTTGCGGCGAAAGTCCTACCGAAGTAAAGCCACCTTGCCAAGCGGCCAAGGCTCCCGATTCTAAATCTTCCCGATCTTCCATACCGGGGTCGGAGAAGTTGGCGCGCAAATCCATCCAACCGAGTGATACATGTAGATTGTCGGCACTAAAAGTTTCTATGTTATCTATGGAAATACTAGGAGCAATTTGCTCAAGCTTCCCATTTGTAAGCAGCAGATCGACCTGCTGTAAATGAAATTCAGACAGAGGTTCTACTAACCTCGCATTTTTAATGAGAATTTGCGCTGAATTCTTCATGGCCGGAATTTTTGTTGATAAACATTTCGATAATTAAAAATACCAAAGCAGCGAGGATAAACCAGTGAGCAAGGCTCTTATCCTCCTGTTGTGTTTTTAGTTCTAAGCTGTATTTTTCAAATTCATCCTCGTCAATAATTTGCTCCGCTGTAATAAAGCGAGCTTCTTGCAATTCTTCGGGACTCAAACAGTTTATTTCGCTTTCGCGTTGATCTACGTTAATAGCTAAATAAGCCAAGGAATCGTTGCCGCGTAATAAAGGGTAAATGCCAGGTTTTAAGTCTTGTTCGGGCAAAGAAAGTTCAATAAGATCGCCGCGTTTTTCTTGAGGTGGGATAAGTTCTTCATTGCCCACTTTTAGCGCGAGAGGCTCGTCATTGCGGTAAGGTAGATCAATAAGCAGATTGTTTTTTTGCAAACCTGGACTGAGGTAAAGGGCCTGTGCTTCCTTTTTGAAAAGGGCCGAATTATATAAAAGAGGCAGAGCTATGGGGTGGCTCGCGAAATTGCTAAATTCTCGCTCAATGGTGCTTAAGCTAATAAACACATCGCCTTTACCAAAAGGCTGACGGAAAAGCATGGCTTCGCCGTTTTCAAATTTTAATAAGGGGAATAAAACGCCTGCTGGGGCTCTAAAAAACTTGCGGCTAAAGGGTAAGTCGGGGTTCTTCGTTTCGCTTAAAAATACGCCTCTAAAATAGGGGTCTTGGTAATTGAGTTCTACCGCGCGCAAACTATCATTTTCCCAATTAGGGTTTAAAGTGAAGCCGTAATTTGCCAGTAAAGACGCAAAACCAGAAGCCTCGCCATTGGGTATTAAAAATAGGTTTTTCGCTGCCGCTAGATGCTCATTTAATTTTGCCAGTAGGCCCGAGCTAAGCTCATCCTCTACTTCAGCAATAATAAGTTCACTAGCTTGTAAAGCATCAAAATCAATGTCATCGTAAGAACTGACCTTAAGTTCAAAAAGGCTATCTCTGAAAAGGCTAGTGTTTAAATTGGACTGCCCTTGGGGTGCTAAAATATAGACCGCCACTTTCTTTTGTGCCTTTAGCTGGAAGTAAAAAACATCATCAAATTGCGCACCGCCACTAGACTCAATTTCTAATTGAGCTTTAAAATTTCCCGCTGTGGGTAAAAGAAACTCGATACTTCCGTTTTCAATGCCTTGCGCGGGAATGCTAAATTTTTGCTGATTAATAATTTGTTCGTTCACCTTAAGGCTGAGGGAAACATCTTTTAAATCTTTATTGCCATAGTTTTTTAGCTGAAAAGCTAAGTTTTGACTAAAATTTGGAATGAGTACGGGGCTCTCTAGCCACAAAGAATCGATGGCCAAGTTGGCAACTTCATCCATCGCATTTAAAGCTAAGAGCTTCATTTGCCAATTGGCGGGAACTTCTTCCTCTTGCCAATTCGTAAAAGTACTAGCTTGAAAGTCACTGATTAGAATAACTTGCAAGGGCCCTTGTTTTTCCAAACGACTGGAGGCCTCGATAATGCGCGATTTTATTTCCTTAAAGCTACGGAAGGTAGGGGAATAGTCTAACTCATCTACTAATTGGATGGCTTCCTTTGGACTGTAAAAGCGTTGGTATTTGGCTTCAAAATTATTGGTGAGAATTTGTACTGAGGCATCTGGCTTTAAGCTTTTTAAAAGACGCACGGCATTTTGGCGGGCTTTATTAAAAAGACTGGCCTGGCTGCCGCTGCTCTTCATGCTATAGCTATTATCTAAGTAAAGGCTAAGTTGGCTGAAATCTTTATTGAGGCTCTGGCTAATGGGTAGAACAGGTCTGGCGAAAGCCAAAATTATGGCGCTTAAAGCGAGCAAGCGCAAGGCGAGAAGGACATACTCTTTTAAGCGTTTTATGGCTTTAGTGCTTCGTTGTACCTCTTGCAGAAAGCGAGTGTTACTGAAATAAACAGTTTTGTGTTTCCTTAAATTAAAAAGGTGAATGAGTATAGGAATCGCTAATGCGAAAAAGGCCCAAAAGAATTGTGGAAAGGTGAAACTCATTAAAAGGCAAAATTAAATTTTACAGGCATAAGAGCTTCATGAATTGTGCTTTATTTATCGAGAATTTCCCTGCGATTGTTTTAGGCTATTTTAAGACTTACCATTTTAAAACCTCGTGGAAAAAACTTCGCACCGCAGCCTCAACCGCAGCGGGGTCTTTACTTTTAATGGGAGAAGCTAAAACGTGGTCGCCCGCGGTGGGAATAGCCTTCAGAACCTTCAAGGAATCGGCGGAGGCCAAAAGTTCGTGCATCCATAAAATTTTTTCGACCGAAACTACCTGATCCTGTTCCTCTTCATTTTTATAATAGTAGAGGTTTAGCACTGGTTGATGAATATTGGCAAAACACTCTTCGGTAAGAGCTGACTCTAATATTTCCTGTAATTCTACGAGTGCGCGCACGGTGTAAAGGGTGTCCCAATATTTGGCGTATTCGGGTCCCATGCCCCTTACACTGCGGGGTTCACCTAAAACAGCAGCAGCAATTTGCTCGCCCCAGGGTTTATTTAAAAGGTAACCTGCCGGATCTTTCACTCTAATATTAGGCGATAGATTTACCAAGGCTTTTACTTTAGTAGGAAAGAGTTCGGCTAATTTTAATCCAAAACTACAGCCCGTACTGGTGCCCATAATAACTACTTCATCGCCCAATTGCTCACTAATGGCTAAGGCTTTCAAAACGCTTTGCCAGCTACTACTGGTAGTAAAATCCTCGAGATTATTCGATTTTAATCCGTGACCTACAATGCGTGCCAGGTATAAATTGGCGCCCATTTCGCGGGCCATTTTCTCGTGCAAAGGCGCTCCTTCCACTGCAGAAGCCGAAAAGCCATGTAAATAAAGAATTACCCTTTGGGTTTTATGAATGCTATCTAGCCAAACTATGCGCGCTTCATTGCCAGCACGCAGCAAAGGGTTGGAGGCTTCCGCTAAATTAATAGAATCGTTGAGCGCTTGAAGATCAGTGTTAACGGATGGGAAAGTTACAGGGTATTTTCCTTGTGCCGGCTGTGGTCCAGAAAAGTAGAGCAGAACTAGGGCGAACAAAAGGGCAAGGACTAACCAGCGCTTTTTTATTTTTTTAGAGGACGACAATTTTTTAGGATGTAATTAAAGTTATCGACGTCAGAATCGTTTAATTCTAAGGTGCCACTAAAGGTAATAATATCATCGGTATCAAAGCGCTCTGTTTTTTCGGCCAACTCTAATTTAATAACGCTTTCTGGGCCAGCTCCTCCGCAGAAAAAACAAGCACTAAAAGGATAGGCAGAAAGTGCATATTCGCCTCCTTCCACATCCATGGGAATAATATAACCTTTAATGATAATGGGCTTTTGATCGAGAGCTTTTACTTCCTCTTGAAATTTCGGAATTAAATACCAGGCCTCAAACTCAGGGAAATACTTATCAATAAAATCTACTTTAGCTAGTACTTTCCAGTCTATTATCTGTGCGGTTTTTTGCGCTTGCGCAGATGCGTAACAACCAAAAAGGAGAATTAGAAAGAGGAATTTTTTCATTAACCTTCAATTTGCGCATTTACAATGGTAAAGAATAAGCCCTGACCATTGCGATTAAGACGCAGTTCGCCCGTAATGGGAACAAACTTATCGGTGGCAAAACGACCAGGATCCTCTTTAAATTTTAATTCAACCACTGTTTCGGGTCCA
>PZPB01000033.1:0-24875 GCA_003045865.1 Bacteroidota bacterium
GAATTCCTGTCACTTAAGGCCCAGTCTTTTTAAAATGAAGAGAACGCGTTCTTCGGGGTTGAGCTTAGGCACTTCGGTTATTTGATAACCAAAAAATTCATAAATGTCCTTTAGCGCCGCGTGGATTTCCAACATCAATTGTGTGTCTTCCCAACGTACTTCGTCATTGCCGTAAATTTCTTCCCAGGGTGGCGTTAAAAACACCTCCTTGTGGTAAAATAAGCCAGCAGCTTCCTCTTCCAGTGCATGGTTTTGAAGCCCATCTCTACGCAAGTAGCCCAAATTATCGGGCACGCCGCGATCGTAAAAATTATAGGCATCTGCCTGAGCGTTAAAATACTGTTCTTTCTGACGTTTAAATAATTCAATTCCGAAGTCAGCATGGTTTTTCCAAGGAACTAAATCCGTTCCTAAATCTTGTTGCTCAGCAATAAGGGCCCTTGCCATTTCAGGATGAATAGGATAGCCGCGTTTTTCTAAAAGGTTGAGTATGGTGCTTTTCCCTGTTCCCGGGGCGCCGGTAATAACCACGCGATTTGTCATTAACTAGTATTTTATTCCAATGCTGCGATAAATAAAGCCTAATATCCAAGCGGGGCCAATCAATAAGAATTGCAGATCCTTTAAAAAAGAGGGTTTCTTTCCTTCAATATGATGTCCGATGAATTGGCCAATCCAAGCCAGTACAAAAATAATTAAGCTGGAAGACCAAAGGGCTAAGGGCGCCATTTTTAAATAAACAATTCCCTGTAAACAAAGGAATGAGAATAAGGCAATGCCAATAAATATGGGGATGGACAGCCTTAAGTAGAATAAAAGGCCAATTAAAATCAATAAACTACCAAAATGCAGGTAAGCTTGTAAATTCGCTGGTGCAGATGCGAAAAGTGAACCTGTGGGAATGGAAGCCAATAAGGCTACAATGCTAAAGAAAATGAGGGGTACACAGATATAGTGAATGGTTTTATTGGTGGCATTTTGATGACTAACAGCGTACTCATCGAACCAATTTTGAATGCTTTTCATAATTCTACTAATTAGACTTGCCTAAATTAAAGAAGTTTTCAAATTTTGAGGCCATGGAAGATAAGAAAGCAAAATACGAGAAACTGAAAGAGCAATTAGGCCAAAGCACGACATGGCCAAGCCTCTATATGTTTAAGTTTATCGTACCTGCCCATAATGAAAAGATTGCACAAGTTGAGGGTCTTTTTAACACGAAGGAATCGCAGATTCAGATACGTGAATCACGCAAAGGCAACTTCGTTAGCATTACCGCCAAGGAGATGATGATGAGTCCTGATAAGGTAATTGAACGCTACTTGGAAGCGGAGGATATTGAAGGATTAATATCGCTCTAACTTATTGTTCAATAGATTGGTAACGAAATTCAGTTAAAGTAAAATCGTATGCGATAATTGTGAACTCTATCGGATTGCAACAACGTTCGCAATCTTCAATATATTCTTGTTCGCTTACGCTAAGATCGGCCAAAATAGAAGATTCACTAAAGCAGTACGGGCAGGTGTAAAATATCTCTTCCACTTATAGTTTTTGTTTTTCTGGAACAATAAAAGTACCTCTGCCACCTACCACTAATCGCTCTACCGGGCTATTGGGATGAGATGGGTGTAAGGCGTCGATTTTGCGATAATTAACGAAGAAATTTGCCGGAAAATCGCCGTAATGTGTGTCTTCTGCGATAGCAGTGGCGATTATTTCTTGTCCTGCCTTGTATAATTTGGCTAATTCAGCTTCGCTAATATCCTTGCTCATTCTTAATGGATGAATGCCCGCTTCGAAAAGCATTTCATCAGCAATCCAATTCCCTATGCCAGCAAAAAGCTTCTGATTGAGAAGGCTAGTTTTAATGGCGACCGCTGGCTTTTGTAGCCTTTCTTTAAAGTATTCCAAACTAATGGTAAGGAAGTCATCGCCAATTTTAGCCGCTTTTTGGTAAGCTTGGGGGGTGTCTACAATTTCAATTACCCCAAATTTGCGTAAATCACAAAAGGCAAGCTTTTCGCCGCTTTTAAAATGGAAGACCAAACGAGCATATTTGGGGAGGTTATCACCCTGAAAGAGCTCTAAATTACCGGTCATGCCAAAATGTAAGTGCAAGTATTGTCCTGTTGAAATGCGTGCAAAGAGGTATTTTCCAATGCGTTCGGTTTCAGTGAATCGCTGACCGATTAAGCTTTTCTCTATAATTTCAGGTGAACTTTTATACACTTTTCCGAGTTCATCGAGGAAATCGAGTTGGGTGATGGTTTTATCTAGGGCGCATTCGTTAAAGTAACGGCGCATTATTTCTACTTCGGGTAATTCGGGCATGAAATTAATTTCAATGTAAACAAAGCTCTCCCTAGAAGGTTTATCAATCTAAACGTTTCATTAAAACAAGGCGCAAGGCCAATTTATAATGCGCTTTTTACTGGCACATTGATAAGTCTGTATGATTTCCCAAAAAAATCAAATTCGGCTTAATACCTTTACCCTTCTAAATTCCATTCCATTTGTTTGCTATAGTTGATATTGAAACCACGGGAAGTTATGCCAAGGCAAATAATATCACCGAAATTGCCATCTGCCTAAGCGATGGACAAAATATACTTGAAGAATACTCTAGCCTAGTAAAGCCCGAGAGCAGTATACCTATTAGTATTACGGCCCTTACTGGTATTGACGATAATATGGTTTCGGATGCGCCTGCTTTTAAAGATATTGCTACCGACATCTTAGCTTTTCTAGGGGACCATACCTTTGTGGCGCATAATGTTAGTTTCGACTTGAGTTTTATTCAAGCTGCATTTAAAGAGATTGGTATTAATTACAATCCTAAACGTTTGTGCACTGTGCGCTATGGCAGAAGGGTAGAGCCAGGCTTGCGTTCTTACAGTTTAAAAAATATTAGCAGTCATTTCGGTCTTTACAATCAGTCGGCTCACCGGGCTTGGGGTGATGCTCGCGTAACTGCAGAGTTATTGCATAAATTATTAGCTAAGGATAAGTCTGGAGAATGGCAGATGATGATTCGCAAGAATAGCGGCGAAATCAACTTACCTTCCAATCTTAAAGCAGATGACTATCATAACTTACCCGATGCTCCAGGGGTCTATTATTTTCACAACAAATCTGGAAAGCCTATTTACATTGGCAAGGCGACGCGACTAAAACAAAGAGTAAGCACACATTTCACCGCAGAAAAAAGCTCTGCTAAAAGTGCAGGATTTAAACGCGAAATTTACTCTATCAGCTATCAATTAAGTGGTAGTACCTTAATGGCTGGACTTTTAGAAGATGAGGAGATTCGTAAATATTGGCCCGAGTATAATCAGGCTCAGAAAAAGCCGAAAATCCGCTTTGGGATTTTTCCTTATAAAGATCAAAAGGGGAATAACTGTTTGGTTGTGAATAGAATAGGGGTTCAGCAAAACTATTGGTTAGACTTTTATTCTTTAGAGAAAGCGCGTACTTGGTTAGCGGCTAAAGCAGAAGAGTATCAATTGGCTGATAGTCTCTGTGGCTTTCCTAATAGCAGTATTAGAATTGATGAGGAAAAGCATAATAACAATTTTGCTCGCCTAGAGGCGGATTTGAATAAACTAAAAGAGCAGCAAATTATACTTTCTCGCGGCCGAACCGAAGAGGAACAAGGTTTTATTTGCATTGAAAACGGTCAACTAGTGGCCACGGGCTTTGTACCGAATTCCGAGTCTATAAGCAGCATGGAAGATTTAGAGCACTTCTTAGAATTACGCTCCAGTTCCTCTACCACAGGTGGATTGATTCGTCAGGCCTTAGAATCGCAGAAATACCAAATAATTAAAGTGCCGCCAAAAATTTAAAGCAGGCCTCTAATAATTGTTGGCTGTGTTTTGGTAAAACATCTCCCGTATAAGGGTGAACGCGCCCAAAAGTGTGATTAGCCCCTTCAATAATTGCCACTTTAGCCTCTGGATTACACTCTTTTAAGGTGTAAGCATCTTTCACAAAAACCGCTTCATCTTCATCACCATGTGCGATGAGCCAGGGGATTTCGATCTTACGAGCGCTTGCCTCAACATCAAGATTAGCCTTATTATTTTGCCATTCTTCAAAAAGCTCAAAACCTATAGGCATATCTTGTTTAGTGCGGCTATTCGGACGATAGAATACGCCTTTTTCGCGCCATTGGTCAATTTCATCGGGATCTAAATTAGACCAAGGCGTTTTCGCATGAGCAACTGAAGCCCAAGTTATTAATCCGTTTAAGCGCGCATTTTTGGGAGCGTTTAGAATAACATCGGCGCCACCGCGGCTGTGACCCATAAGGACAACTTTTTTAAATGCGGCACCTAAATCTCGTTCTAAAATCTCATCTACGAAAGTGAAGATTTGTGCTAAGTCAAACTGCCTTTTTAAATAGGTATCCTTAGAATAAACGGCAAGGTCATTAAACTCTTCTAAATGTGCAGGAGTAGTGCCATTGTGCGAAAAGTTAAACTTTAAGAAAGCCCAATCCTGCTTACTAAATTCTTCGGCTATTTTATTCATTCCTCCCCAATCTTTAAAACCATTAATGCCGTGGGCATAAATTACTAAGCCCTTAATATGACTTAGGTTTACAGGTATAGATAAGTCGGCGGCCATGGGTAGTGCATTAAAACCGGAGATAGTGTAGTTTACTTTTTTCAAAGGGTGCTAATGATTTATTGGGTAATGAAAAACTAAAGAAGCAATTTGCTAATTTAAGGACGAACTCAGGTTAATTTACGCTAGGCACCATCCTTTAAAACAAAAAAGCCCCGACGATTATCGTCGGGGCCCATCGTTCAACGATTTGCAAGCGGTGAACTTAAATTAAGACTTTGTCCATTTGGTTATCGCTTCTTCCAACATAGCATTGTAGCCAAATTCTTTGTCGGCCTTTTCGGCTTCATTCTGACCAATTTCCATGGCCTTTTGAGCAGCCTGAACGGCTTCTTTATTACGACCTAAAGAACTTAGTATTTCTCCATGAATGTAATGGCTATACCAGTTATCTTCTTTTAATTTCACAGAAGTTTCAATAAACTTAAGCGCTTCTTCTTTGTCTAACCCGTTGTTCAGATAATAATTCGCAGCATTGCGATTTACCATCCATAACTTGTCTTTCGGACTACTAGAAAGAGCTTCCTTAATGTTACTCATAGCCTTTTCGCTTGTTTCAACTTCAAAAGGAACGGATACCACCGTATTTGCAAAACTTATTTGCAAAGAGCCGCCATTGGTGCTAATGTTAGTAAAATCGATAGTAAAAGTTTCCGTCATTTCACCCTCTGTAGGAACCACTGCAATTCTAAGAGCGTCTTGTTCTTGTTTGTAGTCGTTAGCTCCCCAAAGCTCAGTTTCTTTATTTAACATAAAGCTCCATTTACCTTCAGCTGGTATAGTGAAGATGCTGTATTTCCCTGCTGGAACAGTCTTTCCAGAAAAAATAACGTCAGTATTAAATTCAATACTTGTAGCCTTATTAGCGCCTGTTCTCCAGACTTCGTTGTAAGGAACTAGTTCCCCAAAAATTTCGCGATCCTTTACACCAGGACGGCTGTATTCAACGGTGAAGTCGGTTAAACCTACTCTCTGTGATAAACTAGCACTTGGGCTAGGGGCTGGTAATTCTTGCGCATTCGCAAAGCTGAAGCTAAGAGCTAGAATGAAGAGACTAATTTTTCTCATAATTTTTCGATTGTTTTTGTACCGCAAACCAAATAAAAAAGATTGACAATTAAGCTATAATTACATCTGTTCCGTCTATTTCGAAGATTTCGGTCTTATAGGATTTTAAATCTTCTTTATGCTGACGGTAAGAATCATTACGTTCAAGTAAACCTTCTAGGCAAGCATCATAATTACCATAAAGGCCTACTAAAAGTTCACACACTTCGCGCACGCCATGTTCATTACCCTGACTAGCAGTAATATAATCGGCTAATTCGTTTTCCTCTACATAGCGTAAAAATAATGGATTGGCCAGACGACCCATGCAAAAGCTTAATCCACATTGCTTAGCAATAGGAAGATCAATAACATCATCGTATACAAAGGCTACTTCTTTGGCCTTAAAGCCATGCTTGTTACAAAAATGCTCCAGGGCTACATTTTTATCAAGGGCCTTTTGATAGAGTGCGTTGCCATTTTGTTTTTCTAATAACCACTTAGCAGTAGGGTTTTCTGCGCCAGTGATAATGGCCAATGGGGCATTAGTTTGTTTTGCCTGGTAAAAAGCAAATCTTAGAAGGCGTAAACCGGCGCTATCAACCTCCGAGAATCCACTGCCAACAGTAGAATGTTTAAATCCATCATTAAAAACGCCATCCCAATCAAAAACAAAGGCTTTAATATTTTGAAGCTTCTGTTGCATCGTATAAGCACTGCTAATAAATTGACCACCAGCAGTGTTAAAGTGATCTTCCAATTCTATAAGTTCCATAGGGTAAATTTTGTCCTAAAATTACGATTTTACCGGCGGTTCTAAATTCAATACGATTATTAAATTTCACACTAGGGTTTAACCTCTTATTAATACAGACTTAATCTTAGATCTGCAATTTTGCTACAAAATTAATATGGAGAAGCGCGAAATTCCTATTGTAGTTTTATCCGACTTACACCTGGGTACCTATGGCTGTCGTGCCAAGGAACTTAGTGACTATTTAAAAAGTATTCGTCCAGAAAGATTGATTCTCAATGGCGATATTATTGATATTTGGCAGTTTAGGAAGCGTTATTTCCCCCAAAGCCATTTGAAGGTTTTGAAGCAAATTTTAGCAATGGCTTCTAAAGGAACCAAGGTATATTATCTTACCGGTAATCACGATGAGGCCCTGCGCCGGTTTTCAGATTTTCGCATGGGTAATATTGCCTTGCTTGATAAGCTTATATTGGAATTACCCGATGGTAAAGCCTGGTTTTTCCATGGAGATATATTTGATCATTCAATTCAAAAAGCCAAATGGTTAGCCAAACTTGGTGGCTGGGGTTACGATTTACTAATTCGCTTTAACAGTTTGGTAAACTGGACCTTAGAAAAAATGGGTAAGGAACGCTACAGTTTTTCAAAAGCGATAAAAAACGGTGTGAAAAGAGCCATGTCTTATATCAATAGTTTCGAAAATGTGGCAAGTGAACTAGCTATAGAACAAGGTTTTAGCTATGTCGTTTGCGGCCATATTCATCAACCCCAAATACGTTTAATTGAAAATCAAAAGGGCCAATGTTGGTATTTGAATTCGGGCGATTGGATTGAAAATTTAAGTGCTTTAGAATTTGATGGAAAAAAATGGGAGCTCTATCAGTATCGGAAGGAATTAATTAACTCTACGGAGGAAGAGAACATGATGGTAGAGTTAACTTTGAAAAGTCTGATTGATAAAGTCACCGAAAAACAGAGCGAAATTGCCTAAAAAACTAAAAATACTTTATGCCTTACAAGGCACAGGAAATGGACATGCTGCGCGGGCTTTAGAAATTATCCCTCTACTGAAAAATTTTGCTAAAGTTGATATTTTAATTAGTGGCAGTCAAAGTCAAGTAAAGCTTAATGAGCCAATACAACACACTTACCGAGGAGTGGTTTTTTACTACAGCAAGAGGGGAGGAGTGAACTACCTTAAAACCCTGTTTAATAATTCCTTAATAAGCTTATTTAAAGAGTTAAATAAGGTTCCCATTAGAGATTATGATTTAGTAATTAACGACTTTGAAGCCATTAGCGCTTGGGCTTGTAAGCTGCGGAAAGTCCCCATTATTGGACTCAGTCATCAAGCCTCTTTTTTATCGGACAAGACGCCACGCCCTGCTAAAAAAGATTGGCTAGGTGAACTGATTTTACGATACTATGCCCCAGTAGAGAAAAACATAGGGTTCCATTTTAAGCCCTATGATAATTTTATCTTTCCACCCGTAATCAGAGCGGATATAAGGCAGGCAATACTCAGTAATTTAGGTCATTACACTGTGTATTTACCCGCTTATGCAGATGATAAATTAATCAAGATTTTATTAAAAATCGAAGGTGTTTCTTGGCAACTCTTCAGCCGCAAGGCAAAAGAAGAAAAGCAAGAAGGGAACGTTTTAATCTGCCCGATAGACGCGAAAGAGTTTGCTAAAAGCATAACTTCTAGTGCTGGGCTTTTATGTTCTGCTGGTTTTGAAGGCCCATCAGAAGCACTTTTCTTAGGAAAAAAACTATTTGTGGTTCCTATTAAAGGTCAGTATGAGCAATACTGTAATGCTGCCGCATTGAACGAATTAGGTGTTCCTAGTCTCAAGGTACTAAATGAACAAAGTCTAGAGCCATTGAGAGATTGGCTGCAAAAGGAGCAAAATATTCAGATTGATTTCCCCGATCAGACAAAGGAAATTTTAGAAAGAGAAGTATTCGCAACTAGTAAATTAGGCACTTAAGCAAGGAGGATTCTACAAACAATTAGGTATTTGACGCCTTGCGATTAATCGAAGTAGAGCCAAATGGTAGGGGTAATAGCAGTTTGCGCGAAGAACGAGAGCGGAAGTAAACTACTTTTCCGAAAGAGCCTAAAAGGTTTTTCACCAAAAGTGATAATCATGTAGCCCAATATTGACGCGCAATTTAGATGAATCTTTTCTTTTTAAGGATAATCTAAAGCTATAATTAGTGCTTGAAGCCACCTGAAAGAGAATA
Organism: Bacteroidota bacterium; assembly: GCA_003045865.1. Classification (GTDB taxonomy): domain Bacteria; phylum Bacteroidota; class Bacteroidia; order Flavobacteriales; family Schleiferiaceae; genus Croceimicrobium. The sequence continues at coordinate 8,687 of PZPB01000033.1, forward strand.
AGCTGAGCAGGCTTGCGTTTTTTCACTAGATTATTCGAGCCAAATTTGTACTTTTGCCAGCTGATTTATGGAGAACAAATTCAAATACCTTAGTATTTTCGTCCTGCTATTTGCTTTAGCCTCTTGTAATGAGTATCAGAAGGTTTTAAAAAGCCCTGATGTTGACTTTAAATACGAGAAGGCAGTAGAGTATTTTAACGACGAAGAATACGCCAAAGCCTATCCTTTATTCGATGAGTTATTGATCCTTTATCGCGGAACGGATAAGGCGGCAGAAGTATATTATTACTATGCTATGACCAGTTACCAATTGAAGGATTTCATTTTGGCTGCATATCATTTCAAGAATTTCGCAAAAACGTTCCCTAATCACCCGAAAACGGAATTAGCTTATTACATGATTGGTTACTGCCATTATTTGGAGTCTCCATCTTTCAGCTTGGACCAAGACTTTACTTTTAAGGCAATTAACGATTTACAACTTTTCGCCAACCTTTATCCTACTAGCGATAAATTACTTAGTGCGAACGAGTTAATTGATGAACTTAGAGCGAAGTTAGAGCAGAAAGCTTTTGAGCGAGCCATGCTATATTACCATATGGAGTACTATCAGTCAGCCGTGGTAAGTTTCAATATAGTATTAGATGAATTCCCCGATACTGAGTTTCGCGAAGATTGCATGTACTATCGCAGTGTATCGGCTTATCGCTTGGCCACAAATAGTATTGAGGAAAAAAAATTACAGCGTTTAATAGAAAGCAAAACTTCCTATTTGGAGTTTAAGGAAGCTTTCTCTGAAAGCAAGTATAATAAAGAATTGGAGATCTTATTCTCAACCATTCAAGCAGAAATAAATAGTTTTAAAATTCAATCTTAAATTCACTATATGGATTTCAAAAAAGTAGATGCACCACGTAGCACAATCACTCGTGATCATAACGATATCGATGCACAAACTCAAAATATTTATGAGGCTGTGAGCATTTTAGCTAAGCGTGCGGATCAAATTGCCGAGGATATTAAAATTGAATTGCACGATAAGTTAGAAGAGTTTGCCACTAATAATGAATCATTAGAGGAAATCTTCGAAAACAAAGAGCAAATTGAAGTTTCTCGTTTTTACGAAAGTCTGCCTAAGGCCCATCATATTGCGGCTACTGAGTGGAAAGAAGGTAGAATTTACTTCCGTAGACCTGAAGAAACTAAGGAAGAAGAAGATTAGTTAAGATGTTAAGCGGAAAGAAAATACTACTGGGAGTAACTGGTGGTATTGCCGCCTATAAAACTACGTACCTCGTGCGCTTGCTTGTAAAAGCAGGGGCCGAGGTACGTGTTGTTTTAAGCCCTAGTGCACGCGACTTTGTTACTCCTTTAAGCTTATCTACTTTAAGTAAAAATCCCGTTTATTGGGAATATTACGATAAGGAGAGCGAAAACGGCGCCTGGCATAATCACGTAGAAATGGGTTTATGGGCCGATATCTTAGTACTAGCACCGCTTACCGCTAATAGCTTAGCCAAAATTGCTCAAGGGCAATCGGATAACTTTCTCATGGCGGTTTACCTATCGGTAAAATGCCCGGTGTTTTTCGCTCCAGCAATGGATTTGGATATGTACAAACATCCCGCTACACAAAATAATATTTCCATACTAAAGTCTTTTGGTCACCACTTTATTCCAGCCGAAAACGGCGAACTAGCAAGTGGTTTAAGTGGAGAAGGGCGCATGGCAGAACCTGAAACTATTCTCCAGCACATAAATGATTACTTGTTGGAACAGGCTCCTTTAGCGGGTAAGAAAATCTTAATTACCGCTGGGCCAACTTATGAAGCCATTGACCCCGTGCGTTTTATAGGTAATCGTTCTAGCGGTAAAATGGGGATGGCCTTAGCTGAGGCTGCCGCACAAAAAGGAGCACAGGTAACCTTAGTATTAGGTCCTAGTGCACTTTATTCTGCCAACAACGCGATTTCAATTATTAGGGTAGAAAGTACCTTGGAAATGTTAGCCGCTGCCGAAGAGAATTTTAGGCAAGCCGATTGGGCTATTTTTAGCGCTGCGGTTGCAGATTATCGGCCGAAGAATCTGGCTCAACAGAAAATCAAAAAAGTTATTGGAGTGGAAGAGATGCGTCTTGATTTGATTCAAAATCCAGATATTTTAAAGACCTTGGCTGCAGTGAAAAGAACAGACCAAGTAGTAGTTGGGTTTGCCCTAGAAACTGAGAATGCCCTTGCAAATGCTCAAAAGAAATTGCATACCAAAAACTGCGATTGGATCGTTCTAAACAGCCCTGATAAAAATGAAAGAGGTTTTGGATACGACACAAATGAAGTTCGTTTAATTGGCAAAAATCAAGAGCAGATTGCTCTTTCCTTAAAATTGAAGAAAGAATTAGCGCATGAAATATTGGATATTCTGCATCAGCATCATAATTAGTTGTAATTTTTTACAGGCGCAAGAGCTTAATGCTAGGGTACAAGTTTTAACGCCTAATATCCAAGCAACAAACAAGCAGCTTTACGATAATATGGAAAAGGCCATTCGCGAGTTTTTAAATAACCGCAAATGGACGAATGAAAGCTATTCGATCGAGGAGCGTATTGATTGTCAGTTTGTTATAACTATAAATAGTCGAAGCAACAATAATTTTAGTGGTACCATCCAGGTGTTTTATAGCCGTCCTATTTATAAATCAGATTATAAGTCACCCATTTTAGTGCATCAAGACGGTGATTTCGATTTTGAATATTTGGAGTTCGATCGATTGGACTTCGCCCCAAATGCTTATTTATCCAATCTAACTTCCATATTAGCTTATTATACTTACATAATTATAGGACTCGATCACGATACCTATTCTGCTATGGGAGGAACAGAGTTTTATACTGAAGCACAAAATATTGTAGGAAACGCCCAGTCAAGCAATAATAGTGGCTGGAATAGTTTCGGAGGCAGTAATAAAAACCGCTATTGGCTTAGCGACAATTTATCTAGTCCCGCCTTTGATAACTATAGAGTTGGCTTGTACACTTATCACCGCCAAGGTTTAGATTTAATGCATGATGCCAGTAAAATTCGCATGGCCAAAATGAATATTAAAACAGCCTTGATGTCCCTTAAAAAAGTAAACGATCAAAGACGTAATAGTTTTTTATTGCAATTATGGTTCGATGCCAAGCAAGCGGAAATTGTTAAAATCTTCAATAAAGGTGAATCTATTCCAATTGGCGACCTCAAGGATCTTCTTATTGAGCTCGACCCCAATAATAGTTCATCGTATCAAACAATGGGGCAGGGATAATTATGTTACAAAAGCTTTCTGTATACAACTTCGCTTTAATAGAAAATTTACAATTAGATTTCCCCAAGGGTTTTAGCGTAATAACTGGCGAAACGGGTGCCGGAAAATCCATTCTTTTAGGAGCACTAGGGCATTTGTTAGGAGCGAGAGCTGACCTGAAGGCCTTGCGTAATCCAGAGAAAAAATGCGTTATTGAGGGTGTTTTCACGCTTTCGCGAGATATGTTTTTAGAAGCATTTAAGGAGCATGACTTAGATTTTGAAGAAGAAACCATTATCCGTAGGGAAATTCAGCCGAGTGGTAAATCGCGTGCCTTTATAAATGATAGCCCCGTTCGACTCGATATTCTGTCCCAAATTACTGAAAGGCTTATTGACGTTCATAGTCAGCACGATACCTTACTATTAAATAATAACAGTTTTCAGCTGGAGCTGATTGACAATTTCGCAGGAAATACCAAAGTCAAAAGTGCCTACCAAAAAATTTATAATCAGCATCTTGCACTTACAAAAGAGTTAAAGAAATTAGAGGCGCAACAAAAGGAAGAAGGCGGCGATGCGGATTATATGCAATTTTTGTTTGAAGAATTAGCATCGGCCAAACTTGTTCCTGGCGAACAGGATGAGATAGAAGATAAACTCTCTCGTCTAGAGCATATTGGCACTATCGAATCTGCCGTAGCGGAAGCTTTAAATTTGGCACAATCTGAACCTTATGGAATTAGTGAGAGCTTAAAGCAAAGCCGAAATCAATTAAAATCCGTGGGACGTTTTGATAAAGCCTTAGCCACTTTAGCGGAGCGATTAGAAAGTCTCAGTATCGAATATGAAGATATTAGAGCTGAATTAGAGCAAATTGGTGAGAATAGCAGCTTCGATCCATTAGAAAAGGAAAAGTTCGATCAACGTCTGAGTCTTTTAATGGGCTTGCAGAAAAAACATCTCGTTAGCTCTAATGAGGAATTGATTGCCAAACGAGAAGAAATCGAGGCCAGCATTGCAAATGCTTTGGATAGAGATGAAAAGCTAAGCCATCTGCGAAAGCAAATTGAAGACAAGCTTATTGAATTAAAAGGAGCCGCGGATGATTTGCGCAAATCAAGGCAATCTATTCTGGCTAAATTACAAGCTTCTTTAGAAGAAATTCTTGGAGGCTTGAATATGAAAGATGCTCAATTTATTGTTGAAATTAGAGAAGCGGCAGAATTCAGTCTTTCGGGAAAAGATGAAATACAATTTCTATTCTCTGCCAATTTAGGTCAAAAACCCGCCTTATTAAGTAAAATCGCATCCGGTGGTGAGCTAAGCCGAGTAATGTTAGCGCTTAAGGCAATTCTATCGCGAACGAAAGCATTGCCCACCATTATTTTTGATGAGATAGATACTGGTGTAAGTGGAGCTACTGCTCGAAAAATTGCAGATATCTTAGCAGCAATGGGCAAAGATATGCAGGTGATTTCCATTTCTCACTTAGCGCAAATTGCTGCCAAAGGTGATAGCCATTTTAAAGTGTGGAAAGAAAATTCAGAAGGAAACACCCAAACCCATATTAAGGAATTGGATGCTGACCAACGACTAGAAGAAATTGCTCGTCTATTAAGTGGTGAGGAAATTACAGAGGCAGCATTAGCCAACGCAAAACAATTAATGGCGCAATAAATTTACTGCTAAATAGAATTGCGAAATCCCAGCTTTTTCCTTTATTTTTAGCACCCGCAAAGGAGTTCCAACATTATGAAAAAAGTATTATTTAGTATTTTAGGTCTTGGTCTAATTTTAGGTTCTTGTAAAAAAGACGAAGATCCACAACCGCTTCCTGATGCGCCTCGTAAGGCTCTAATTGGAATAGAGGGTATCTCTCCCAATGGGATCAGCTCCGTAGCATCTTACGACATTACCAGTCAGACAGTAGAAAACAACGTTTTTCGCAAGGCAAATATTAATCCTCTAGGTGCTCAATTAAATGATATGATGGTTGATGAGGACCGCGGTAGACTAGTATTAGTAGTTCCTGGTTCAGATAAGATTGTTTTTACCAATTTAGATGACTTGAAAATAGAGCGGCAGTATGCTAATTTTATGCAAATTAAGAACATCGTACAAACTGAGGCAGATGAATACTATGTCAGCTCTTGGGAATTTGATGGGGTATATGTTGTAAATGCCAACAACGGTAATATTAAAAAAGAAGTAGAAGTAGAGGGAACTGGTCCAACTAAAATGGTCGTTTATAATGACATGGCCTTTGTATGTAATACAGGAGCCTTTTTATTTGATAGTACGGTTACCATCTTAAGAACCAGTGAAGACACAATTATTTCTAAACTTAGTGTGGGTGGAAAGCCAAATAGTATGGTAATTGACTCCGATAATAATCTATGGATTTTGAATGGTGGTAAAGTAGATAATACCAACCCTTTTGCTTCTGGTTTAGGTAGTTTATATCGTTATCAATTGGATACATTAACCATGGCCATTGATTCGGGATGGGCCATAACGCCAGATACGGTAATGTATTTCACTGATAATTTGTTAAAACCTCATTCTTTAACTCTCAATTCTGAAGGAAATCAATTATTCTTCATAGGTAATAGCCCCACAGGTTCTGTTTTTAGCATGTCTACTTTTGCAAAAAGAGTAGATGAAAATCCAATTATTGTAGGAAACTACTATAGCCTTGCTTTCGACGAATTGGAGCTAGAACTTTACGCGATGCGTTTACCCGACAATCCTGATCAAGATGGCGACTTGCAAGTTTATAGTCCTGCAGGAAATTTAAAAACTAGCATTAAAATAGGAGTGAAACCTAAAAATGTCGTTTTTAAATAAGTATCACTTTCACATAGAGGGAATTAAGAATTTATCTGATAATGAAAATTTCATCAGGTTTCAGACAGGAGGCTACTTTACCAAAAGTAGCCTTGGTCATTTTTATCCACTTCTTGAACGCCTGGCCTTAATTCAGGGGCAGTTTCCAATCGCTTCGTTGAAGCCTAGTATTCTCACTTTCGTTGCCGATCATGGTGTATCGAGAGCTAATACTGAAGAACAAGATAGTCATGAAACAATCCTTCATATTCTTTCAAAGCCTAATTTCTACTTTCTTCAGGCAGAGAAGAAAACCCTATTAAATCATCGCATTGTTGATTTAGGGACCTTTAATTCTGATGAAAACAATTCTACATTTTGGATGCACCGCGGACAAGGATTGATTAATGCTCGCATAAACTCAGGGAGTGCCAATTTCGCCGAATACCCAGCTATGACTACAGCCCAATGTGAAGAAGCTTTCGCTGTAGGACAAAAACTGGTAGAAAGAGAACTCTATTCCGGAATTAACTTTCTCGTTTTAAATAGCTTTGGTAGTGGAGACGACATTGCCTTCTTCGCCTTATTTGCAGCACTAGAGGATAAGTCTTTACTAGAATTATGGCAGGCCAACAGTCTAGCCACTTATAATCTAAAGTTTATCGAAGATCTTAGTAAAGCCCTGCGAAAACACCCTATAAGCCACGATCCTTTTACTATTTTGAGTTTTTATGGTTCTTTTGAAACCGCGGCTTTATGTGGTGCCATTTTAAAAGGTGCCGAAAAAGGGATAGCTCTGATTTTAAATTCTCCCATGGCCAAAGTTGCCGCAATTATCGCAGCAAGAATAAATCCTAAGGTTTTAGATTATTGCATTCTAGGACAGAAAGGTAATCTTAAGATTGAAAATAACCTTGACTTAAAAAAGGAGTCAGTTTTTTTAGATTTATCACAAACCCGTCTCAAAGAGCCCATTAACCTAAGGTCTAATATCCAGTTGATTCAAGACCTTATTGATGAACTAGGGCACTGAGCCCATCAGAAGAGAACTACATTGTGAAACCAGCTGCTTTAATTTCCCCTGTTTTGCAAGGATCTAGAAGTATCATGACAAGATCTTTGAAGTAGAAAAATCTACTTAAACGGACTTCATGCTGAAAGCACTATCCTTACTGAAATACCAATAAGCACCAAATATTCCGAATGCGTAAATAATACTTGCCGCACTGCCATTTATTAAGAAAGGTAAGCCAGCAAAGTAAGAGCTAACAAGGCCGAGAAAATTCTGAGGGTACACAGGGTTACCTAACCAAGCACCAAAATTGGTGATAAAATAGAAGAGTAGGGAAGATGAAAGAGCTGCTAAAGCAAGGTTCAGAGGCTTTCCTTTAGAAATAGCCGCATAACGACCAACTAAGACAGTAAGGATGATACCTAAATACATAAAGTAAAAACCTTCGCTTAGAAATTGGAAGCCTGGGTAAAATGCTCCATAAATAACATTATTTATGATTAGGTCACTTAAAAATAGAGCTGCCAAGGGGATAATATAAGCCAACGACTTCCTTTTATAAAAAGCACCACTAAATAAGGCAGCGGCACCCAAAGCCGTAAAATTAGGCCAGTGAGGAAGTAGGCGAGTACTGATGGCTAAGGTTATTAAAGTTAATGCGAGTGCTATTTCTTTCTTCATGGTGGTGTCTAAATATAGCTGCAAAGTTAACTAATGATTGGGGAAATAAAAGCTTATGGTTTGTATTCTTCCATGCTTTTATCCGAATAGAAAATGATTACCCTTTCTATTTCTCGCTTGGTCGTGGAATTAACATTTGTATATACATTTGTTAACTCTTGTTTCTCATGTGATTTAGGCTTTTCCTCTTCTTTGTTTATATCAGGTTTAGGGCTGATAGGTTCACGTTTAGGTATAGGAGTGCCAGTAGGAGCGGACACTGTCCTAATACCATCATCATAAGCGCTTAATGCCTGCTTTGGAGTATTAGACGACTTAATTAAGCTGCCGTCCCCATTGAGTAAGTAGGTTAAATTAACATTTGTATATACATTTGTAATTTGTTGAATAATATGGAGCGATGGCTTATTTCTACCACTCAGTATATGACTGATAATAGCGGGTGCTACATCAATGGAATCTGCAAAGTCTTTGTTGCTCAATCCAGTGAAATCAATGATTTCGCGTATTCTTTCGGCAATAGGGTCCATAAAAAAAGGGTTTATTATACAAATGTAATAAACCCTTTAGAAATGTGAAAGATATATTTTTTCGAATCCTATATTATAGCTTTATGTTAAAGTGCTTAATAGTCTGAAAAATAACATTTTAAAATAAATAATTTACAAATGTTTATTCTGAAATCGAATAGCTTTTTAACAGATTACCCTTATTGTCATAGAAGCTGAAGTCTAAAACTCGGGACTTGCGAGGACCGCTCACCTTGGCAATGCCAAAGTTGCGTTCTTGAATTAAGCTCCCTTCAACTTGTAAATCGTTTTCTTCATTCACATTGGTATTAGCCGAACTAGTTAAAGGCGAAACGGTAAAATCATAGATCGTCTGCCCATTGCTTAATTCTAACTTCGAATATTCGCTGTGATGGCGATCTCCCGTAAGGAAAACCACGTTTTTGATATTCTCTTCCTCAATACGCTTAATGATATAAGCTCTTTCCGCCTCGTAATTGCTGTGATTTTCATACACTTTAGCTGTGTTTAAAAGTTGACCACCACTTAAAACAAACTTAAAGGGCGCGCGACTCTGCTTTAAAAGATCAATCATACGGTCTATTTGAACTTTGCCGAAAATCTGACCTTCTCCCTCACTATTTACTTCGCTGCGGTAAAAGCGGTTGTCCATCATAACAAAGTCGCAGTCGCGGTAGTTAAAAGCGCTGAAAGTACTAGGCATATCGCGGTATCCGAAACTTGGATTAGGCCAAAACAATTTAAACACCTCTAAAGCCAAGTCGCGGTGAATCCAAGAACCACTTGCATCATTGGGTCCAAAATCATGATCATCCCAAATTGCAAAGTTATTTGCCTGGGCCATTAATGACTGTAATTCAGGCACCGCACGGCTGTGAGTGTAGCGCTTTAAATATCCGCTACGTGAAAAGTAATCGGCTTCTCTTAAATAGGTGTTATCTCCTAGCCAGAGCAAGGCATCGGGTTCCATTTTCTCAATGGCTTCAAAAATCCCATATTCGCCACCATAAGGCCTACCAGGCCGATCATATTCGCTTTCATTTACATAAATACAACTTCCTGTAGCAAAACTAAAAGCAGGTGGCTCGGTGCGGTAATCCCAAAGGGGTTCGGTTTCAAACTCTAAAGGAAAATCAAAATCTTGCTTTTTATCATTTACATAGATGTTATATCCGTATTTCCTACCTGGTTCAACTTCAGTAAAACGAAGCTTTAAAGTATTAGCAACGGAAGGAGATGTACTAACCGTTTCACTGCGAAATTCCTCTATATTTTCTGTACTCAAGTCATCGTAAACTGCATAAGCTGAGGCGCCATCCGACAACTGCAGCCAAATGATTGCCTCACGCATTTCTGCATAGCCTAACACAGGGCCGTTTATAACGTTAACATCTTGTGAAATAGCACTTAAGGAGCTTATAATTAAACTAAAAATTAAGTAATATTTATTCATTTTTTTCTATTTTAAAGTGCCGAAGTTAAGTCTTAAAAGCTGCTTTTCTTAGTCCTTAACTTAAACTTAATAGCGTTATTTGTAAGGCATTCAAGTAATGAGGATTTTAAATAGATAAAAACTATGCTAGCTGAGTCAAGAAAACAATCCTGGCAAGAAGATATTAGTGGCCCTTGGTTAGTTAAGGCAGACTTAGAACCTTACCTTAAGAAGTGGTCTCACTATGAATACTTTACACTAGAAAAGTTTGGTGAAAGTGAAGAAAAAGTACCCTTGCATTTATTAAAGTGGGGCAAGGGGAAGATTAAAATTGTGCTTTGGTCGCAGATGCATGGCAATGAGGCAACCGCTACCTTAGCGATTATCGATATTATTGAGTTTTTTCATCACTTAGAGATTGAAAATGATCAAGAACTGAAGGAGCTTCGTAATAATATTAGCATTGTTTTTATTCCCATGCTAAATCCGGATGGCGCGCAGCTTTTTACGCGCCGCAATGCGCACTTGGTGGATATGAACCGTGATGCCATTAAACAACAATCGTCTGAGATGCGTGCTTTCTTTGCCTTGTTAAAAAGTCTAAAGCCAGATTGGGCTTTTAATTTACACGATCAACGCACTATTTTTTCGGTTGGTGCTCAGCGAAACTGCGCGACCTTAAGTTATTTGGCGCCTTCTCCCGATTTAGCCCGTAGTAAAAGCAAGAGCCGAATTAAAACTATGCAACTTATCGCCGGAATGCATCATAAAACTAAATCACTTTTAGCCGATCATTTTGGGAAATATAGCGATGAATTTTACCCCCGTGCTGTGGGAGATAATTTAATGGCTGCTGATATTCCTTGTGTTTTACTTGAAGCGGGGGCTTTCCCTGGTGATCCCAAGCGTTCAAAGGCAAGGCAGCTTATTTTCCATAATCTTATTGAGGCCTTCAATATAATTTCTGATAGTTCCTTTGTAGACTATTCAGTAGAAGATTATGAAGCAATACCTGAAAATGAACAGCTATTACGTGATGTGGTTTTTAGAGATATAAACTATCAAGGCCAAATATGCGATATTGCTTTACAAGAACAGCAAACGGTAATCGCAGGGCAGTGGCATAGTCATTATATACTCGACGATTTGGGTGATTTATCGCATCTCAAAGGAATTCAAGAATATTCCGGAGGTCAAGTAGAAGCCTTACAAGCTTTCAGTCTTCAGAAAAAAGTTAGCATGATATATCAGGATCAATCACTAAAAATAATACTAGAAGATGGTAGAATATCGTAGCTTAAACCCTTATAGCCAAATAGTTTCCGCTAATTTTCCCCTTATGGAGATGCCTCTATTAATGAAGCATCTAGCGCAAGCGGAAAAAGGCCAAGCACTTTTAAGCGAAACTATACTCGAAGCAAGAGTAGCCGCGATTGAAAAGTTAGCTCATTTGTTAAGGGCACAAAAAGATGAATTTGCAGAAACGATAAGTTCAGAAATGGGTAAAATATTTCCCGAAGCTAAGGCGGAAATAGAGAAATGTGCTTGGTTATGTGACTTTTACGCTGAACATATAGACGAATTCCTATCCGATACAATAATTGAATCAGACGCGGATTTAAGCTTTGCTACTTATGCTCCTTTAGGAGTAATACTTGGAATTATGCCTTGGAACTTTCCCTTTTGGCAGGTATTTCGTTTTGCCGTTCCCACCATCTTAGCAGGAAATTCGGTTCTTTTAAAACCTGCGCCTAATTGTCCCCAAAGTGCTTTAACTATTGAAAAACTCTTCGCATCTATCGGTCTTCCAGCAGCCAGTTATCAAAATATTTTTGCCAGCAACGAAGACGTTGGCAGCTTGATAGAGCAGGAGGCGATAGCAGGAATTAGTTTAACGGGAAGCACACGCGCAGGCAGTGCGGTGGCAGAAAGAGCAGGGAAGGCACTTAAACGACAGGTTTTAGAACTTGGCGGCTCCAATGCTTTTATCATTATGGCAGATGCGGATCTTCAAAAAGCAGCTCAATTAGCGGCTCAAGCTCGTTTACTAAATGCGGGACAAAGTTGCATTGCCGCGAAACGATTTATAGTTCACATGGATGTTTATGAAGATTTTCTTCATGCTTTAAAAGCGGAATTTGAGCACTATAAAATAGGTGATCCCATGGCCGAAGGGACTAAGATAGGTCCACTCGCTCGTCCCGATTTATGCGATAACTTAGAGCGTCAGTTTACCGCATCTATGGAAATGGGCGCGCGCTTAATTACAGGTGGAGTAAGGGATGGTAATTTTTTCACCCCTACAATTTTGGCCGATGTAAACCCTGAAATGCCCGTTTTTAAGGAAGAGGTTTTTGGCCCCTTAGCAGCAGTAATGTCTTTTAAATCGACTGAAGAAGCAATTAAACTGAGTAATGATTCAAACTACGGTCTTGGCTGCAGCTTAATTGGCAGAGACAGCGAAGCCCTTCTAAAATTAGTTCCTCAACTAAAAGAGGGTGCTGTGTTTATAAATGAGCTAGTAAAAAGTGATCCACGTTTACCTTTTGGGGGCATCAAGAATTCAGGCTATGGCAGGGAATTGGCCAAAGAAGGTGCGCTATCTTTTGTAAATGTAAAAACGGTTTACCTAAAAAAGTAAGATTTAAATTGAAGCTATTTAAAAAAGCTTTAAATAAGACGGCCAAAGACGTAAAAGAGGAAAATGATTACGATAATGCCTCCTAAAACGTAAAAGCTTCCATTATAATGAATTTTATGAAGCTTCAAATCTTTGCGATAGCCCCATAAAAGATAGCCGATGAAGAGGGTCATGAAAATGCCCGCGAAAATCCAATGCCCTGTCGTAATATTTTCCATTCTAGCTTTTCTATATTCACGGCAAATTTACACTCCTTATGAAGAAACAGTTAGCCGCAGTAGAGAAATTCCACGATTCTTTTGGCATTATTAATAAATACAGTCCCAGCGCCGAGCTTTCACGCGACACTATTATGCTGCGCTACAAGCTAATGCGCGAAGAAAATGAGGAATACTTAGAAGCAGCAGAGCAAAACGACTTAATTGAAATTGCCGATGCTTTAGGCGATATGCTCTACATTTTATGTGGTACCATTTTAAGTCATGGCCTGCAGCATAAAATTGAAGAGGTATTTGAAGAAATTCAGCGAAGCAATATGAGTAAGCTCGACAAAGATGGTAATCCGATTTACCGCGAAGACGGCAAAGTGCTAAAAAGTGACCAGTATTTCAAACCCGATTTGGCCAAAATTCTTGCTTAACTTATAAAGCGGAAATCGCATTTATAAAGCGCTGCGCCAATACTTTATGGGAAAATTTATCCTCCATTAATTGGCGGGCATTTTTCGCTACGGCAGATAAGTTCTCAGGATGAGACATCAAAAACTGGATTTTCTCCGCCATTTCTAGGGGTTGGGTAGAGCAGAGAAAGATATTTTCCTCATCCTTAAAATAGCGTCGCATGCTCGGGCTATCCTTGGTAAGGATGGGTTTTGACATGGCAGCATAGTGGAAAATCTTATTGGGTACCACCGAATCTGCTTTTAGTGAATCGCCAAATATGCCCAAACATAAATCGTAGGAGTTTATCGCTTCCGCTAGATCCTCATATTTAAGCCATCCTCGGAAACTAATGGTGTTCAGCTTTAATTTTTGGGCGAGGTCTAATGCTTCTTGGTATTGATAACCGCTACCAATTATCTCAAATTCTGCTGGAACACCCATCTGCGAAAGCAAAGCGGCACATTGAATAATTTTTAAGGTGCCCTGTAAGGGAACGAAACTGCCGTAGAAACCTATTTTAAATGGAGTAGTGGCCCCCATACTTTTTTGAACTGCCCCATGGAATGCTTCTGTGTTAACCCCAACCGGCAAAACTAAGGTAGGAAGGCGTTTCGGAAGAAAAAATGTTCTTTTAAAGTAGGAGAGATGCTCTTCGGTATCGGCAATTAGGAGATCGCAATTGCGAAAATCACGGTAGTCGATCAGCCATTTTTGTGGGGCTTTGTGATAATGCTTGTAGTCGATAACTTTAGTAAGGAAGCGGGAGATAAGCGGGTCGAAAACAACAGGAGCAGAGCTGTATTTTCTAACAAAACCGAGGTCGCGGTGACGAAAAGGTGGTACATAAACCGCGGCGGCATCTTTACTGAGCTCTTTTAATTGCAGGCCAACTATTTTATTTCGATCGGAAATCTTGAAAAGGATTGTTTCAATATTGCCCAGACTTTCTAAGCCGGCACGCAGAACTTTTACGCGGTTGTAATCAAATCCATCTTTAGCGGCAAAAACTATTTTCATAGAAACGATTTAATTGATGCGGCTAAAGATGGATCCGTTTTTTAGTGATGATTCATTTTAGTCTTGATCTTACGAATCTGACCTTTCAATTTCTCAATTGATTCATTTACAGACTTTTCAAAAGACTCAGTCTGACTTTCGGCATAGATGTCATTACCAGGAATATTGAGTTTGATTTCGGCTACTTTGGTGTTGTTTTTTTCGTCTTGAACTAATTTCAAGTACACTTCAGCACCTACGATCTGATCCCAGAACTTAAGTAAGCCTTCTGTTTTTTCGCGGGTGTAGTCAACTAATTCATCGGTTGCACTAAATCCTACGGTTTGGAAATCCCATTTCATATTTCGAGAGTTTGGAAAATTTGATAAACTTTGAATTGCAAATATAGTCGCAGCATTAAATTAACGTTAATAGAGCAACAGAAAGTTAGAAATATTAGATTTGCACATCAAAGAACAAAAATCGATGAAGAAAATACTTTTATTCGCCTCGCTTGTCTTAAGCACAGCAATGTGGGCCCAAGAAAAGCCAATTATCTCTAGTGCCGTTATTGCTATTGATCGCAATAACGATGTGAAAACTGCTAAGGAGTATATTGATGAAGCTGAAAAAATAATCACTGGAAAGCCTCTTTCCGAAATCAAGAGCAAGGACTTAGCTAAGTTTTATTTTTACAAAGGGAAAATTAATTACCGTGTAAGTACTAGTGAAGATGAAGCAATTAAAACTCTTGATCCCGATGCACTAGATAAATCTTTAATAGGTTACGAGAGTCTTTTGAAACTGGAAAAAGAAACTGGCTCGGATCGTTACACAAAGGATGCGCAAGATCAATTTCAAGTTTTAGCCAACGATATTGCCCGCAGAGGAATTGAAGCGAATGGCGACAAACGTTGGAAGGATGCCTATGATGATTTTATGAAAACCTACGAATTAAAGCAGAATCCTGCTATTGGTTTAACGGACACGAATATGCTCTTTAATGCCGCTATTATGGCTCAGAGTGGAGAAATGTACCAAGAAGCGATTGATATTTACAAGAATTTAATCGACATGAACTACAAAGGGGTAACCTTTAGAGCGGTTAATGTTGAAACTGGCGACACTGCGATTTTTCCATCTAAACCAGCAATGGAACGAATGGTTAAATTAGAGAAATTTAAAGACCCTATGATAGAAGGGGATATCCGCGCTAGTGTTTACCAGTCTCTAATTTACCTTTATTCGAAAACGGAAGACAAAGAAAACTATGCGGCTACCATTGCGGAGGGACGCGCCAAGTTTCCAGAAAACACCGCTTTATTAAAGGCTGAATTACAGATATTCTTTGATAACAAGGAATATGACAAAGCTTTAGCCAACTTAGATCTAGCGATTGCTCAAGATCCTGAGAATGTCGTAATGTACTATAACAAAGGGGTAATTTTGCAAACTGAGTTGAAGCGTTTAGATGCAGCAGTTGAGGCTTACCAAAAAGCTTTAGAAATAGACAGCATGTATTCTGATGCACTTTATATGAGCAGTATCATTTTTATCGATAGCGCTAACGCAATTGGTAAAAAAATGAATGCTTTGCCATTAAATGCTACTTCAAAATATAAGGCTTTAGAAAAAGAACAAAAGGCTGTTTTTACAACTGCTTTACCATATTTACAGAAAGCTCGTAAGAGTAATCCTACTGATAGCCAAGTAAAAAATGCTTTAATGCAAGTTTACCGCGCTTTAAAAATGTACGATAAGGCCAAAGCTTTAGCGGAAGAGCCACAATAATAAAATTCATGAAACAAAAGACGAGGGGATTTATTCCCCTTGTTTTTGAAAGTATTATTTGACATAATATTAATTATAGGGTAATTGTAGCAAAACCCGAAATACGCAGTATTTAGCATAATATCAGATATAATGGCTGCTAAGCCTTATATCGCCCGATATTATGATAAGGGTTTTGCGGTACTACTAATCGTTAGCTTTTTTAGTGAGAAAATTTGCGCAACCTAGACCAAAGGAAACCAAAACCCAAAATACGCAGTATTTAGCATAATATCAGATATAATGGCTGCTAAGCCTTATATCGCCCGATATTATGATAAGGGTTTTGCGGTA
>PZPB01000033.1:24885-28136 GCA_003045865.1 Bacteroidota bacterium
GGCTGCTAAGCCTTATATCGCCCGATATTATGATAAGGGTTTTGCGGTAGTATTAATCGCTAGCTTTTTTAGTGAGAAAATTTGCGCAATCTAGACCAAAGGAAACTAAAACCCGAAATACGCAGTATTTAGCATAATATCAGATCTAGCTATAGTCCCTGTAAGCATTTGGTTACCAGTAAAATTTACGCCTAAAATTCTGGCTATAAACATCCTATTTGTCGGATATTCAACTCCTTTATACTTATTTTTGACCCACCTTAATTCTGGAACGATAAAGAGCATGCTTAGAAAATGTAAATTAGTACCATTCACCTTTCTTCTTTCTGTGCTAGCAATAGCCTGTAAAAAAAAGGAAAGCCCCTCTTCAGAAAAAGTAGCATTACCTTATATCACTCAAACAGGCGAGCATACTTTTGGATGTATGATTAACGATAGAGTTTGGCGGCCATCACCTTCAATTAGTTCTGAAACCCCATTTCTTTATCTGCATGCTTATCTCTTTTTAAGGGACGGAGCAGATTTAATTAGTATTAAAGCGAGAATTGAAAGAGAAAGTGGAAATGATAGCACTTCCTCAGAATATTTTGATATTTATGCTTTCACAGATAGTATAGGAAGCCAAAGACCTTTGCTAAACAGCACTTCACGTTCAGGTTGTGAATATTATTATGATAATTACAAGGAAGGACCATTTTATGGCTACCGGTCTATAATTAGTGATAATTCATGGATTAACATATCTCGTTTAGACACAGTCGAACGAATTATATCTGGCACCTTTTCAGCGGAAATGATAAATGCAAATGATCACACGGATACCATTAGAATTAGAGAGGGCCGTTTTGACCTGCGTATTCTGCCCCCTTAAATAATATCTAGCTATGAAAATCTAAATACCTAAAGGTTATTATTACGAACGGGAATGACTAAACAGTCTTTTTTACCAAACTACCTTATTATCCTTAGTCCGATGTGAAATTAGATCTCAGGCCTTTTATAAGAGGCTTAGGAGTTTTTTTTTATAAAAAGTGAAAATCTGAGGCTATGATTTTAGGGCGAGCTCAATTTATTACTAGCTACTCACTACCAACCTCCTCCACTTTCTCCAGCAAAAACTCCCAATTATACCAGTCCTGATTTTTTGCTTCAATAACAATGGTATTCAAGCGCTCCTGAAACTCTTTCTGTAAACCGTGGTAATGCACGAAGTTTAAGGCCTGTACAAAGCTATTGGCCATACTTTTAAAAAAGGCCTCGGTTTTTTGAGGACGTTTCGCATTGTAGCGCTGGGCGGTCTCGAGATTGAAAAGCATTAAATCGGCTAGCAGCCTCTCCTCCATACCGATTTGTAGAAAGTGCTTAAAGTATTTCTGCGCTACCCCGCGGCGTGCTTTAGGCCTTTTTCTAGTTTGTGGGAAGTACTCTTTATCTATTTTTGTTTTCGCCTCATTGATGAGTTTATCCTCTTTCGGATTAAAGATGAAATCATAATAGGTTTTTACTTCGCCAAAACGTTCGTACAAATCCATGATCTGCTCCTCTAACTGATCCTTTTTGAGTTCCTTAAGATAGATTTTTAGAGCACGTTTACTCATGGCCTAATAATATTTAGTTTAGGATAATCTTC
Organism: Bacteroidota bacterium; assembly: GCA_003045865.1. Taxonomy (GTDB): domain Bacteria; phylum Bacteroidota; class Bacteroidia; order Flavobacteriales; family Schleiferiaceae; genus Croceimicrobium. The sequence continues at coordinate 26,516 of PZPB01000033.1, forward strand.
TAAACAAACTTCTTCATCATTTGCTTATTCACCAGCAATGACATCAGCCCGCCTGCAATATAAGTAATCGCCAAAGCAATGAAAACTCCTTCTATTCCCGCTAAGCGATTGCCCAGAAAAATTATGGGTATACCGATCACAAGCATTTGAATTACAATGATTAAGGAAGCAGGCAAAGGTTTGTTTACCGTGTTCAAATGGCTATTGATAATACCGAGAACCCCTTGTAAACCATAACCTGCAGGCACAATCCACAAATAACTTTGTACCGCATCCAACACTTGCACATTATCATTAAATATGGAGGCTACTTGGCGCGCAAATAGTGACAAAATCCCCCAGGCAAAAAGTCCCCAAAAGAAAGCAAATCGCACGCTAATTCGCACGGCCTCTTTTACCCTATCCAGCTTCTGACTGCCAAAGTTCTGTCCCACAAAAGGACCAATCGAGGCAGCCAAGGCAAAGAGTATACTAGAGGCTAAAAACTCAATTCTACTGCCTACCCCAAAAGCCGCCACGGCATAGTCGCCATAGCTAGCCATAATACTAGTAATAACCCCGGTGGTGATGGGTACGACCAATCTGGCTAAACCAGATGGCACGGCAATATTGAGGATGCTTTTCCAGCAGCCGCGTAGTACCGCCCAAGTGGGGATATCAAAGATTATTAGCTTCTCTCGACGAATCAGCACATAAAAAGCAAGCACCATGGTTAGGGCGCGGGAAATAGCTGTTGCTATAGCAGCACCCTTTAATCCCATGGCCGGTGCCCCGAGATAGCCAAAAATTAAAATGGGGTCGAGAACAGCATTTATAATAACGGCAAAGAGCATAATTAATGCGGGAGTGCGGGCATCACCGGTGGCCCGAATGGCGCTATTGCCAACATAAGGAGCTGAAACAAAAAAAAGTGCGACATACCAAATTTGCATATACTCTTCCACTAAAATGGCGGTCTCAGCGTCGGCACCTAATAAACTAAAGGTTGGCTTTAGGGTAAGTAAGCCAATTATTACAAAAAAGCCGGTAATTAAAAGCGTCAGGGTAATACTATCGGTGGTTTCTCGGGCCGCTTTATCATGCTCTTTTCGTCCGATAGATTTAGCAATTAAAGCGGTAGCTCCAATTCCCAAGCCTTGTATAAAACTAAAGATAATCATTATTACAGGAAAGGTGAAGCTAAGTGCTGCTAACTCCTTCTTTCCCAATTGTCCTACATAAAAGGTATCGATTAAGTTAAAGGCCACCATGCTAATAATTCCCAACATCATGGGAAGCGAAAGCTGCACTAACTTCTTAACAATACTGCCTTGAGTCAGGTCTTTCTTATTAGTCATGTACTTTAAAGCTTTTGTAGAATAAATCAGAACCGAGCTTAGGCCTAGAAATGCGCTGGTAAAAATACTGCGATTAATTTGATTTGAGATTGGGTTTAAAATGCCCTCTTTTCAAAAACAGGCATCAGCGCAAGCTTTCTTATTAACGTGAATTCGACAATAAATTAGAGCCTCAGATTTTCAATGGAAGGAAAAGACTAGTCTGGATCGTGCAGCTGTAGCGGGCTACAGCAAATGAGCTAGATGCAGGATTTTCATTTTTATTGGAAAATCCGTTTAGGCCT
>PZPB01000034.1 GCA_003045865.1 Bacteroidota bacterium
GGATCTACTTGCACGCGATCAAGCCCATTCCTATTAAAAAGCATGGTAGAAAGGCCAAAACTATTTTTAAATATGGACTCAGCTTTATTGCCAGCGTACTGCTGAACTCTGAATATCAATCTAGTATCAATGTCATAGCGTTTTTGTCATGTACTTAGGCTTGGCTTATTAAATTAGCGAAAAAGAAATCTATGCGCAGATCTTTACTTTTCGTTTTGTTAATATCCCTTTTTGCCTGCTCTAAAAATGAGGCACAGGTAGTAAAGGTCAATACACAATTGCCCCCTTTGCAGTTTCGTTATTTGGCTTTGGGCGATTCATATACTATCGGCACTGCCATTGGTCCAGAAAAGGCCTATCCCCAAATTTTCGCCGATAGTTTGCGACAAGAGCCGGAAGTGGATAGTGTTTTGGTACAGGTAATTGCGCAAAATGGTTGGACTACCGCGGATTTGCAAAATGGCATTAATACGGCGCAACCCGATTCTAATTTTAATTTGGTGACCATTTTAATTGGTGTCAATAATCAATACCAAAGACGTTCTATTACCGAATACGAAAACGAATTTGGTTTATTGTTGCAGCAGGCCATTGCTTTCGCAGATGGCGATAGTAGTCGCGTTTTGGTAATTAGTATACCCGATTGGGGTGTTAGTCCAGCTGGAGCAGGCAACAGGGCACTTATTGCCGGACAAATCGATAATTTTAATGCGGCCCAAGAACAAATTGCGCGAGAGCAAGGGGTGCGGTTTATTGATATTACTACTCTTAGCCGCTCTGCTTTAAACGACCCTAGTTTAATTGCCAGTGATGGTTTGCACTTTTCGGCTAAAATGCAGCGCCAATGGTTAGAATTGCTATATCCTCACCTAGTTGCGAGCTTAAAATTCTAATGGATGAGGACTGTGAAACTGATAATTTTGCTGCTCTTAAGTTTAAAAATTTGTGCTCAAAAAGCTACGGTACTGTCCCTTCATGGTGATTATGGCTTTCTCTTTTTGCACAGTTTAGATGTAGCACCTATTGGTCAGTCCTATCCACGCGCTTTAAATTTCGATTATTCCCATTGGCGCATTAGTGATGCAAATTATCAAGCTTGTAATTGTTATCCTCGCTTAGGGGCAGGCATGGGCTGGCACTATTATAATAACCAAGCGGTTCTAGGCTCGGGCTTTCCTCTCTATGGTTATTTAGAGCCTTGGTATAAATTATCTGATCGGCTCTTTTTTCATTTCCGAGGTGGTATCGGTTTAAGTGCCTTAACTCGTCCTTTCGATGCTCAAAGTAATCCCCTAAATTTAAGTTACAGCCTTCCTGTTTCGGCTTTCGTAATGGTAGGGGCGGGTTTCTCGGTTTCCCTAGATGCGCAGTGGTTTTTGGGATTGCGAGCCCGTTATAATCACGTTTCTAATGGTGGCCTTCGTGAGCCCAATAAGGGATTAAATTATCCCACCTTAGCCTTGCAGCTGGATTATAGTTTAGCGCCGGTGGGCTTTAATTTAAGCAAGGGGATTTGGGATTGGCGGAAACAAGAAACGCGGGCCTTTTCGGTTAATTCTTTTTGGGCCGCCCAGGCAGGTGCCACGGTTGGTAATGCTTTTAACGAGCAAGATGTAACCTATTTAGTTTTAGGATTAAGCGCGCATTATCATCAGCAATGGGCCCGGGTATCAGGATTTACTGCGGGCTTGTCGATCGTTCAGAATTATGCTTATCAAGATCAAATCGAAAGAGTTGCTGGTCAAGTGGATAGCTGGCAAGCCGCTGCTTTGCTAGGACACGAATTTATTTTGGGGAAGTTCCGCTTCGGACAGCAAGCGGGCTTTTATTTACACAAGGAATATGGCGCTCAAGCAGATTGGTTTCAACGCTACTATTTGCTCTATTATCCTTGGCCAAATTTTGGCATGGGTCCTGCCTTAAAGGCCCATGCTCAGGTAGCGGAGTTTTTGGATTTCCGCTTTAGTTATCACTTTGTTTTTTAGACCGCTTAAGCCTCTAATTACCAAGCCGCTTACGGGGCGTTTTTTTAAAAACAATAGCCTTTCTTTATTCCAATTGCTTTAGCTTGCGATAGCTGTGCCTCACAGCTCAGTTTGGTAGCAAAAATATCATTCTTTAATTTAAAGGCGAAGGCAGGTTTTAAACTAAATCAATCGCTAATTTTGTAAAAAAATAATTGATGAAAAATCTCAGTACTATTCTCTCTTCCTTAGCTTTAATCGGAGTAATCTACCTTCTCGTTCAGAACAATAATTCTTCGAGCGCATCTGGCGAAAGCCAAACGAAAGAAATGCCTACCAAAAGCGCAGGGGAACTACGCTTGGCCTACGTTAATACCGATAGTTTGGTTGCTAATTATAACTACCACCAAGATTTAAAAGTAAAATTGGAGGGTAGAGCTAAGAATATTGAAGCTGATTTGCAGAGTAAATCGAGAGCTTTTCAAGAAAACGTTAGCATTTTGGAGCAACAAGCGGCTAATTTAAGTCCTCAGCAAATTCAGCAGGCACAGGCAGAATTACAGCAGAAGCAACAAGAGCTTATGATGTATCGCGATGAGCAAAGCCAAGCTTTAGCTATGGAAGAACAAGAGTTAACCTTATTGCTAAAGGCAGATATGGATTTGTTGTTAGATAGTTTGAAAGTGGAGATGGGTTATGACTTTATTTTCAGCTTCGATCCAACATCTAGTGTTTTAGCAGCCAACCCTGAGTGGGATATTACCGATATAGTAGTAGAGGGTTTAAATAAAACCTACGCTACTAAAAAAGGTGAAAAAGAATAAAATTGAAAAGTTTAAGAATAAAATTTTGGTTTCCTATGGTTGCGATTTTACTCGGTATTACATCGGCCTGTGCGCCAGATGATACCGCGGAAGATCCACTGGCTAATCGTGCTAAATACCTTGGTGTATGGCAGGTTACGGAAAATACAGGTATTAACTACCCTCAGTTTTATTCGGTAAATATTAGTGCGGGAACGCAAGACGATGAGGTGGTAATTGCCGGCTTGTATAATGAGTCAGGCACAAACGTGGTTGCTCTTATTTCGGGCAATAGCATTACCATTCCCAATCAAAGCACTGGCGGAATTTCCTTTCAAGGATCAGGTCAAGCTAATGCTTCCTTTTCACAAATATCTTTAAGCTTTACCGCTAACGACGGAAGCGGCCCCGATAATATCGAGGCCGTTTTAGTTCCTTAACTAACTAAAAGTTAGTTGATAGGTGTTTGGTGGGAATTAAAACTTAACCTGTAAGCCTAAGTTTCCACCGAAATTAATTAGGGTTTCGCGCGGCCAATCTTGCGCTATCATATCATTCAGCATGTACTTGGCCGAGGCACGTACAAAAACGCCCCAATTATCGCTAAACCAGTAGGTGCCGCCGAGAGACAGACCAACTGTCCAGTTAAAAGCGCGTAAATCGTCGCTTTTATTTAAAATCGTGTCGCGTACACTGCCATCGCGGTAATCGATACTAGCAACATAGCTATCTAAGAAGTTCATTTCCACCATCGGTATTACTTCTAGGCTAAACACCTCGGAAATACTGGTGTTGAAATTCACCTTCAAAGGAATAGATATCATGCTCACTTCAACCTCATCATTTGCTAAAAAGTAAACACGATCATTATCTAAGTCTAGGCTAGCTCCTTCTACAGTATAACGTCCAAAAGCGCGATTTACCCCTAAGCCTACATGAAAAGAAGGGGCTAATTCATAGAAGAGGTCTAGTCCGAAATTAAAGGCAAAACCACCTCTCGTTTCATTATCCTCATTAAAAGAATTAATTAGGCTATTGGCCGCATCGTCGTTAATAAGACGCATGTCGGTATAATAGGGATTAGCGTTTAAGTGTAAACGAAATTTCGATTCACTAACCTTACTGTCAGTATAATAAACAATTTCATCATCGGGCTGCGCCCAAGCGCTAAGACTACTTAATAGTAAACTAAGGAGAATAAGTTTTTTCATGTGCTTAATTTAATAATTCTTTGGCTTTGTTAAGCGCTTTATCTAATCCTGCAGGGTAAGTACCGCCAGCCATAGCAAAAGCGGCTTGTCCGCCTCCACCGCCGCGAATTTCGGCCGCAAATTCTTTTACTAAATTGCCTGCCTTCCAATCTTTTTCGGCTAAAAGCTCGTCGCCAATGGCCACCGCAATTTGTGCTTTTTCATCGGCACGGCTACCTACCACCGCTATTAAACGAGGGTGCTCCGCTTTTAATTGAAAAAGAGTGTCTTTAATTGACTTGGCATCTAATTTACTTTCTAAAATTAAGCGATCAAAACCATTAACACTTTCCAGTCCCTGGGCCCAATTCTTTTTTTCTTGGGCGGCCTGGGCAGCTTGAAAAGCTTCAACTTGCTTTTTCAGTCCTTGGTTTTCATTTTTAAGATTGGCCAAAGCCGCCACTAGGTCTTTAGGGTTTTTAAGCTCCTGCTGAATTTCGTGCAGTAGCTCCACTTTAGAGCGGTAAAAATCTTGGGCTTTAGCGCCAGTATAGGCTTCAATACGACGAATGCCTGCGGCAACGGCTCCTTCACTTACAATAGTGAAAACGCCGATTTTACCGGTGGCTCCCACGTGAATTCCGCCGCAAAGCTCTATGCTTTCCCCAAATTTAATGGCGCGTACTGTATCGCCGTATTTCTCACCAAATAAGGCCATAGCGCCCATGTTTTTGGCTTCGTCAATTGGTATTTGACGGAATTCTTCTAAATCGAAATTAGCGCGAATTCTTTGGTTTACTAAGTTTTCGATGGTATCGATTTCTTCCTTGCTCAATTTGCTGAAATGGCTAAAATCGAAGCGCAGATGTTGATCATTAACCAGCGATCCTTTCTGCTCTACATGCGTGCCTAATACTTCGCGGAGGGCTTGGTGTAAAAGGTGAGTAGCTGAGTGGTTAAGACTGGTGTTTTCACGCTTATTTGCATTTACAATCGCTTGAAATGGTTTGGACACATCTTGCGGAAGCTTATCGCTGAAATGTATAATTAGGCCGTGTTCTTTTTTAGTATCCAGAATTTCTAGACTCTCTTTTTCGGAAACCAATTTTCCCGTATCACCAACCTGGCCGCCACCTTCGGGGTAGAAAGGAGTGAGATTTAAAACTAATTGGTATTGCTTTTTCTTTTTCGATAAAACTTCGCGGTAGCGCGTAATGCGCACCTTAGCTTCGGTGTGATCGTAACCGACAAATTCTTCTTTATCGTCTTCTTCAATAATTACCCAGTCGCCAGTATCCACCTTACTGGAGGCACGGGCGCGCTCTTTTTGCTGCATCATTTCGGCGGCATATTCACGCTCGTCGAAACTGAGGCCTCTTTCCTTTAAAATTAGGCCCGTAAGGTCGGGTGGAAAACCAAAGGTGTCGTATAGTTCAAAAACCAAGGCTCCTGCAATAGGGCCTTCTTTGTGCTCTAGGCAGATTTGTTCTAAACGGTTTAGTCCCGTTTCTAAAGTGCGTAAAAATGAATTTTCTTCTTCCTGAATAACGCGGCTTACTAATTCCTTTTGCTTTATGAGTTCGGGGAATGCCTCACCCATTTGATCGGCGAGGGTGTCGATTAATTTATAAATGAAGGCTTCTTTCGCGTTGAGATAGGAGAAGCCATAACGAATCGCTCTTCTTAAAATACGACGGATCACATAACCCGCTCCGGTATTGGAGGTTAATTGACCATCTGCAATAGCGAAAGCTACGGCACGGAGGTGATCGGCAATAACGCGTAAGGCGATATCGCTCTTGTCACTTTTACCGTAATCTACGCCAGTGATAGCACTGATTTTTTTAATAATAGGCTGAAAAACGTCGGTATCATAGTTAGACTGAACCCCTTGCAGAGCCATGCATAAACGCTCGAAGCCCATACCCGTATCAACGTGCTGCGCCGGTAGTTTTTTAAGACTGCCATCGGCCATGCGGTTGAACTCCATAAAAACCAAGTTCCAAACTTCTACCACTTGCGGGTGATCCTGGTTTACTAAATCGGCGCCGCTAATTTTAGCCTTTTCGGCCTCATCGCGCAAATCGATGTGGATTTCAGAGCAGGGACCACAGGGGCCAGTGGCACCCATTTCCCAGAAGTTATCTTTTTTATTCCCGTTTAGAATGCGGTCTTTAGCAATCCACTTTTCCCATTCTTGGGCGGCATCGCTGTCGCGCTCCAGTCGATCTTCTTTATCGCCTTCGAAAACGGTAACGTATAATTTATCGGGATCGATGCCAAACACCACGGTCAATAATTCCCAGGCCCAGCTGATAGCATCGGTTTTAAAATAATCGCCGAAACTCCAGTTGCCCAGCATTTCGAACATAGTATGATGATAGGTATCATGACCAACTTCTTCTAAATCGTTATGCTTACCCGAAACACGCAAACATTTTTGGCTATCTGTTATACGGGGCGCTTCTGCCTGAGCGTTTCCTAAAAAAGCATCCTTAAACTGATTCATGCCAGCATTGGTAAACATTAGGCTGGGGTCGCCTTTTATTACCAGAGGGGCAGAAGGCACGATGCTGTGACCTTTTTCCGCAAAAAAGTTTAAGAATTGTTGACGAATGGCTTGGGCAGTCCACTTAGTATTTGTGCTCATAATGAATTAAACAAAGGCTTGTTTATTACCTAAAATCTTGCGCTTGATAAAGACTGCGAGCTATTGTATCTTCGAAGCCCTAAAAGTCTTTTTAACGCAAGCCAAAATTAAGGATTATGGCGAAGGTCAAGTACTATTACGACCCGAAAACACTTTCTTATCGAAAAATAGAGAAAAACGCAGCATATCGCTTGCGTAACGGCTTGATTTACATAGCTTCAGTAATTCTAGCGGCTTTTGTATTAATTCTGCTTGCCGACAGTTTTATTGACTCTCCTAAGGAAAAACGCCTACTAAGAGAGTTAGAAAATATGGAAATACAGTTTTCTATTCTTAACGAAAGAATGGATCAGGTAAGCACCGTAATAAGCGATTTACAAGAAAGAGACGATAATATTTACCGGGTAATTTTTGAAGCAGAACCTTTGCCGGCATCAGTGCGCGAAGCTGGATTTGGTGGGGCAAATCGCTATGCCAAGCTTGAAGGATTTGAGAATAGTGAGCTGATTAAATCGACTTCCAAGCGTCTCGATAAACTTACTAAAGAGGTTTATGTGCAAAGTAAATCTTTCGACGATATTGTGGAAATGGCGAAGGATAAAAAGGAACTTTTGGCGAGTATTCCTGCTATTCAGCCAGTAGCCAACGAAAATTTAAGACGCATGGCTTCTGGTTATGGTTGGCGTTTAGATCCATTTACCAAAGCGCCCAAAATGCACTTCGGGATGGATTTTTCGGCCGAAATAGGTACTCCTATTTATGCTACAGGCAATGGTGAGGTTATTCGCGCCGACTCTAAATCGAGCGGTTTTGGAAATCATATTCGCATTGACCATGGCTACGGTTACATCACTATTTATGCTCACCTTAACGATTATAATGTAAGTGTGGGGCAGACGGTGAAACGAGGTGATCTTATTGGTTTTGTCGGTAACTCTGGGCGTTCGCGCGGACCGCATTTGCATTATGAAGTGCATTTAAATGGTGAAAGACTTAATCCCGTAAACTTCTACTACGGCGAGTTATCCGCAGAAGAATTCAATACCATTATCGAAATGGCCAGTCAGTCTAACCAATCATTCGACTAATGCAAGAGGAAGCAATCGACGATGAAAAACGCTATTACAGCATGGGAGAGGTTTCGGCCATGTTTGATGTTAATGCCTCCTTAATTCGCTTTTGGGAAAAGGAATTTGATATCCTCAAGCCCAAGAAAAACAAGAAGGGCAATCGTCTTTTCACCCCGAAAGATGTGCATAATCTCAAGCTGATTCACCATTTAGTGAAAGAGCGTGGTTTTACCTTAAAAGGTGCACAGGCTAAGCTTAAAGCTAATAAAGAAGATACGGCTCAGGTTGCAGAGGTGATTACCAAATTAAAAATGATTAAGCAGGCCCTGGCGGAGATTCGCAAGGAATTGTAAATTTTACAAGCGACAGGTTAGAACTTAAAGCTTAAGCCTCCACTCAGCCAAAAGCCGGGTAACTCTACATTGGCATGATCAAAATAACGTTGATTACCAATATTCTGGGCCCGCAGGTAAAACCGCACTTGTTTTAATTGATATTGCGCGCTGGCATTTAGTAATAAAACGGGCTCGTAGTTTTCGGGACTGCCGCCACCTACTCTAATAAAACTTCCTTCACGTTGTTGATAGCTGATGGTGTACATTAAGCTTAAACGCGGCGTTAGTTTTTGCATTAAACGCAGATTGAACTTATAGTTGAGATAGTCGAGCACATAAACCGAATAATAGGGCGGGTTTTCAATGGCACCGCTTTGGTTGTAGCTAAAGCCGAAATTGATATTATTGAGATAGAGCGACCCCAGGGAAGGCTTTAAATTATAAGCGAGACTAAGTTCCCCACCGGTAAAATTGGCGCTGGAGGCATTGCTGGCCAACAAATCGCAAGTGTCACAATCTTGGGTCCAATCGATGATATTGGTGCCGATACGGCGGTATACGGTAGCATTGAAATGCCAGTTCTTATTTAGTAAACGGTAGCCTATTTCGTAGTTAAAGGATTCTTCTTGGGCTAAATTTTCACTGCCTTTAGCGCCACCGATATTGTAATACAATTCCGTAAAACTGGGTAAACGGAAAGAACGGTTGAAGCTGGCGTAAATACGCTGTTTATTAAAGCGATAGCCTGCGTTTAAAGCGGGGTAGAAACCTAATCCGAACACATCGTTGTAATTTACCTGGAGGGCCGCATTTATATTTACTTTTTGGAAGCTTACAAGGTGCTCGGCGGCAAGCGATATATTGTTTCTTTGGTCGCCTAGGCTAAAGCTACCACGGCCTTCATCGTTTAATGGTTCGCTTAATGGTTTCCCAAGATTGGTGCTACGAATTTGCTCGTAACGATAGTCAACATTTAGGTTGGTTTTCCCCCATTTACTTTCCAGATTAACACTGGTTCTGAGACCGTAAACTTCCGAACGATGATAGTTGTGATCGCTATACCAGCTAGGGACGGTATCGTTTCCCCGTATAAATCGCCCGTTGCTGTATTGGTAATAATCGTCACCTTCTCTAAACAGTTGAAATTCATCCCAATTACTGCGGGCATAAAGCTGACTGGTCCAGGTAGATTTACCCAAATTTTGCTCCCAACTTAAACTGCTGTTTAGGGTGCGGGTTTTTTCATATTGCTCGGGAAAACGAGTAGAGTAGAAGTTTTGCGCTCCGAAATTTTGCAGATTAAAACCGCCATTAAATTTCAGGCTATTCCCGTTAATGTCCCAATTGCTTTCGGTCCATAAAGTGCTGAGGTCGAAATCGGTATTTTCTTTAAATCCGCCCGAGCGATTATGGCCAGCGCTTATCCGCGAGTTATGCTTTTTGCCACTCCAATCTACACTAGCCTGCGAGTTGAAACTATCGAAGCTACCACCGCCAATTTGGATTTCCGCATTGGTTTTTTCACCCTCATTTTTCTTGGTAATGATATTAATCGCACCGCTAAAACTATTGGCTCCAAAAATATAAGAAGCGCCGCCCATAAGGACTTCAATTCTTTCAATATCGTTAAGTGCAAAAGGAAGGTTCATTAAATGATGACCCGTTTGTGGGTCGCTTAAACGCACCCCATTCACTAGAACGAGAACTTGTTCGAAAGTGCCGCCTCTAATGCTGAGGTCCGTTTGGGTACCGAAAATCCCTCGTTGTTGCGCATCTACACCAGTGATGAAATCCAAAAGTTCTGCCACCGAATTTACCGGTGCCTCTTTAATTTCGGCGCTATTAATAATTTGCACATTGCGATTGCTGTTAAGCAGACTTTGCTTGTAAGCTGCGGCTGAAACTACCACGGTGTCAAGCAGTTCTTGAGCGAAAATTGAAGGGGCCGCCAATAATAGGATGAGGCTAAAAAGCTTTTTCATAACATGATTTTCGGCGGCCAAAATTACATAAACCTGAGTTCGGCGTAAAATTATAGCGTCAGATTTTAAATAAAAGGAAAAGACTAGTCTGGATCGTGCAGCGGTAGTGGGCGACAGCAAATGAGCTCGATGCAGGATTTTCGATTTTATTGGAAAAAAATTTTAAGCCTCTTCTAAAAAGCAGCTTTTGGCGCCTTAGCCCTTTGCAATAGCCCGCTATTGCTTCAGTGCTTCGGCTTAAAACCTACTATTTATAAGAGTTCTGAAGCCTAATTTTACAGCGAACTCAGGTTGTGAAAATTAAAGCATGGCGGCTGAATTAAGAAATTATATACCTTTGCCACTTCTCACGGGGTGCTCACATGTAATTGTGGGCTGAGATTATACCCATTACCGCTTCTTGCGGTAAGCACCTGATCCAGATAATGCTGGCGTAGGGAAAGGATGTTAAAGGCATCCAAGAAATTTAATAAATAATAATTTAGGAACATACCCCGGTTTTCCTTTCATAATTTAGTTTTATGAAAAGACGACTACTAGTTCTAGCAGTATTGGGATTGAGCTCCCAAGTCACTAAAGCTCAAAACGCCGAGGATAGCTTGCGCGTAGAACAATTAGAGGAAGTAACCATCTCTGCCGTACGTGCGGCCGAAAATGCCCCCGTTGCGCAGGTTACCGTTAATCGAAAAGAAATCGAAAAACAATTTTTTGGTCAGGATGGGGCCTTTCTTTTGGAACGCTTAAGTCCTTCTTTGGTTTCTTATTCCGAATCAGGAACAGGCCTTAGCAATTATGGGCAAATGCGCTTACGCGGAATGGATCAAACGCGTATTAACATTACCTTAAACGGTGTGCCTCTTAATGATATGATCGACCAAGGGGTGTTCTTTTCCAACTTCGTAGATTTCGGTAATAGCATTGAATCGGTGCAAATTCAGCGTGGAGTAGGAACGAGTAGCAATGGTGTTTCCTCTTATGCTGGCTCGGTAAATTTCGAGTCTATTTCGCTAGCGAACGCCAAGCCTTCCGCCGAGGTGCAATTTACTGGCGGCTCTTTTAATACCATAAGGGCAAGTGCGGAAGTAAGCACAGGCTTGCAAGAAAACCGCACCGCATTTTATGCGCGTATGAGTAGAATTCAAAGTGATGGTTACCGCTATAACACCAGTACGGCCGCTAATTCACTATTTTTCTCCGGTGCTTATTTTGGGGAGAAGCATGCCTTTAAGTTTACGGGATTTGCGGGTCAAAGCCAGAATGGTTTGGGATACACTCCTGTTCCTTTGGCCTTGATAGAACAAGATCCGCGCACCAATTTGGTTTCGGAAAACGACATCGATAATTTCGGTCAGTATCTTTTTCAATTGCAGCACACCTATCGTATCGGCGCAAAAAGCAGCCTCGTTTCAACCGTATATTATGGTGGAGCAGGGGGTGACTTTCCCTTCGGTTATGCCACCGATTCTTTGGGAGGTTTCGAGCAAATCAATTATCCGCTCTACAATACCCACACAGGCTTAATGTCTAATTACAATACAAAAACAGGTGCGGCGGGTGACTTTACGATTGGTTTGCATGCTTATACTTTTAGTCGCCGTAATTTAGAATACGTAATTCCCAATCGCAACGCTCCCTATTACGAAGACGAGAGCACTAAAAATGAAGTTGCCCTCTTTGCTAAATGGGAAAAGGCCTTTAGTATCGGATCTAGCGGCAGCGAAAACCTGAAGATTTATGCTGATGTGCAATTGCGACAGTTGGCTTTAAATTTAGGCGCCGATCAAAACTTTTTGGGTGAAGCACCGGCTATTCCTGCTCGCAATTATACTTTCTTAAATCCAAAACTGGGGATTAGCCACCAAGTGAATACTAACTGGCAGCTCTATGCTTCTTTCGGGCGCAGCGGCCGCGAGCCAACGCGCTTCGATGTATTAGGCGCTGCAGCGGTAAATGCCTCCAATATTGCTTTGGCAAGGGATGTTAATTCCATTCAAGCGGAGTACGTAAACGACGTAGAAGTGGGAACACGCTGGAATACTGAAAGTGTAGCCTTAGAGTTGAATCTTTTCTACATGCAGTTTGAAAACGAAATTGCGCCCATTGGCGAGTATATTCCCGAGGGCTTCGTGCAAGTTTTTCTTAACCAACAAGCTAGTACCCGCCAAGGAATTGAGCTTAATGGTAATTGGGATGTGGGAAATACTTTCTCTCAAAGCCCCAATCGACTTAATTTAAACGGGCAAATTAGTTTGCTGCAGGCGCAGATTAGCAGCTATCAGCCGGCGGGCTCGAATGAGATTTTCGAGAATGTTACTCCAATTTTGAGTCCTCAGGTAAATGGTCAACTGAACTTAAATTACAAACCCATCAAAAATTTCAGCTTCGGTATTGGAGCGCGTTATTTGGGCGAGCAGTTTATGGAGCTTACTAATAATGAGGATTTAACGGTGCCGTCTTCTTTGGTTCTGAATCTTAATGCCAATTGGAATTTTTACCAAAAACATTCTTTAAGCGTTCAGGTGAATAACCTAACTAATGAACTCTATTACACTTACGGAGCGCCCGATTTTAATGGTGGTCCTGCTTATTTCGTTCAGGCGCCGCTGCACGCTTATGCTACTTTAAGATTGGTTTTTTAGAAGATTATGAAAAAGTATGCATTTGTACTAGGGCTGACAGCATGTATTGCTTGTCAGCAGAATAAGAACGCATCTACCGCAGTGGAAGAAGGCTTAAGCCAAAGTGCCGCTCTAGATACGATACGGCTAGCTTTAGACTGGACCCCTAATGTTTTACATGCCGGCATTTTATTGGCTGAACAAGCCGAATGGTTTCAGGAAGAAGGCATTTACCTAAAGTGGGATACGCCTGAAATTGATAATTATACCAAAAAGCCAATTTTTCGACTTTTAGACGGAGAGGTAGATTTCGCGGTGGGTCCTTCCGAGCATCTTTTTGCTTTTGCAGCAGATAGCAATGGGGTTCGGGCGCAGGCGGTTGCCACAATTTTACAAGCCGATCGCAGCGCGTTTGTGCTCAAGGCAGATGCGCAGGTGAAAAGCCCCGCGGAAATTAAGGATGCTATTTATTTGGGGTATCACACTCCTTTGGAGCACGAAATTCTTAATAGCATGATTCGTAATGCAGGCGGTGAACCGTTTTATGAGACAGGACATCCTGGTAGACTGCAAGTTTGGGAGGCTTTTAAACAAGATTCGGGGCAAGTGGCTTGGGTGTTTTTACACTGGGAAGGGGCTATGGCTAAGGCCGAAGGAATAGATTTAGTGAGTTTTATCCCCAACGATTTTGGCGTTCCTTATGGATACTCGTCGGTAATTATGGCGCCTACAAGTATGGATTCCGCCCCAGCTGAGCATTGTCGCCGTTTGCTAAAAGTTTTAGCACGCGCTTATGCAGAAGTGGCTAAAAACCCGATGGAGTCCTTGGCTAAAATCCGAGCGAGTCAGGATGATAATTGGCAAGATTCTTTATTTATCCAAGCTGCCATGGAAGATATACACTCACATTTTATGAGCGGTAAAACCTGGGGAGTGATGCAAGAAGCTAAATGGCAGAGCTATGCGAATTGGATGCGAGAGCAAGCGATATTGGAGCTATCAGATGAGCAGCTCCAGCAGCTGTATACCAATAGCTACTTACCCTAAAGCATACGATTTAAAAGAGGGAGAAAAAGAAAAGCGCTAGCCCTATCTAAGGACTGGCGCTTTTTGATTATTCAGTACTAAGACACCTAATCCTCTTCTTTCTCCTGAAAATCTTGGAGCGAATCCAAAGCTCTGCGCAAGCGATCTTTCCCTTGGCCTCTGATAATGGCATAAGGTCTTTTAAACTCTTTAATTAAGTCGAGGTGTCTTTGGTAAATTTCCATTTGAAAATCGCGGTTTTCGCGCAAAGGATCACTTTCCCATTCTAAATCGGGGTAGCATACAAAGTAGATTTTCCCTTCGGTAGATTCTTTTAGGCTTAAAAGCGCGGGAGGAATTTTGTCGAATTTACGTTCGGCCCAAACTTGAAAGTTAATAAGATCTGTATCTAGAAAAACCAATTCCGCGTTAATGTGAAGCGCTTCTGCTTGTCGACGACGATGGCCGTCGAGGATTTTCATAAAATCTTGATAGCTATAATCAGGTCCGTTTTTTTCTAAGTATTCCCGTGCGTACTCGGGTACCCAACGGCTGTGGGTTATTTCTGCTAGTTCAGCGCAAAGCTGGGATTTTCCGCTGCATTCAGCGCCTGTTACTACAATCTTCATTAGATCCAAGTTAGAAAGCCGTTAATGGCTAAAAATGTATAAATAACAAATAAAACAGCGGTAAGTTTTAATCCTCGCTGCATGTAAAGGTAAGTGGAAACCGTGTCGATTACAATCCAATACAACCAATTTTCGGGGAATAAACTAACCATTAATATGGTGGCTATAATGCTGAAAACCGTGGTGAAACTATCCAGCCAAGGCAGTTCAGCATCGCTGTATTTTTTTAGGCTATAGCCTGAAGCGATACTAAGTAAAATACCGATGGAGATCAGGCCCAGGTTTAGCTCCCAACCGAGGCTTTGTAAATCGTTAAAAAGACTGATATCCCAGTTGAAATAGCCATAAATAGCCATTAAAAAGTAAAAAATTTGTAAGCTAAATTCGGCGTATATTTTTTTTATGTAGCAGAGGTAGAGGAAAGCAATAGCCGCAAGAATTGCGAAAAGCCAGCACCACACGATCTGATAAGTTAATAATACCGTGTAAGTGATACTGCTCAGTACGGCGAACCATTCAATCTGCTTTAGGTAATTCCGCATTAATAAGCGGATAAGTCCATATTGGAAAGGTCATCTTTTAAAACCTTTAAAACAAAAGGCGCCTGACCTTCGGTGAAAGCCTGGGTAATTTCTTTTTCTAATGCGCTAAATATTTGGGAAGAATCGCCAAAAACTTGCGTGCTAAGTGGGCTCACTACCACTTTAAGATGCGGGTAGTTTTGCAAGTTTTTTATAAAAGCATCTACTCTTTCTAAATAATTTTCAGAGAGAGGGTGCATGGAGATTTCAACGCTAATATTCATTTAAAAACCATGTATGGTGGTGGCGATTTCTTTAATAATAGCGGGATTTTCTTCGGTAACATTACCTATTACAATTACATCGGCCCCAGCCTCACAGATTAATTTAGCTTGAGCGGCATTGCGAATTCCACCGCCAACAATAATTGGTTTATCTACTGCAGCGCGTACCGCTTTAATTATTTCTGGATTTACTGTTTTGTCTGCTCCGCTGCCTCCGTCTAAATAAAACTGACTTAAGCCAAGCATATCACCGGCCATGGCTGTACAAGCCGCAATTTCGGGTTTGTTGTAAGGGAGGGGAGCACTACCACTCATGTAAATAGCCGTGGTGCTTTGACCGCAATCTACCAACATATAGCCGGTAGAAAGGGTTTCGAGATTAATTTGTTTGATATAAGGGGCGGAAATAACCTGATTGCCAATTAAAAGATCAGGATTGCGACCCGAAATTAAACTCATGTATAAGATCGCATCTGCCTTGGGCGAAACTTGCATAATGCTACCTGGGAATAAAATTACCGGAATTTCGCTGTGTTTTTTTACGGTTTCGATACAGGTATCTAAACCGGTGCCTGTGATAAGACTGCCACCGATAAAAATCAAATCAGCGGCCGCAGCATTGGCTTCCTGTACCAAATTAATGAGAGCGCGCTCCTCTAATTTGTCGGGATCAATTAATACGGCTAATAGCTTTTTCGAATGGGCTTTAGCAGAGGTAATTATAGGTGAAATGGCCTTCCTACTCATGGGTTACAAACCTACTAAATTATCTTTTTAGGATTTAGCTTAAATTCGGCTTTCTGTAGCTAAATCCTAGGCAAAAATCTGCTTCTGATTTTATGAAAACAGGATGGGTAATTAATTCCTGATTTTCGCGGATTAATCCTTGGCATACTTGCCTATCGCTGAGCTTGATGGGTGAAACGCGCAAGTCTTTTCTTAGATCGAGTTTAGTGTTGCCGGTTAGCTTAATCAAGCTTTCTTTGGCGCACCAAAAAGCAGCTAACTGACGTAAGGACTCTGTTTTACTTAATGAGTTGAGTTCTTGATCGCTTAAAAAACGCTTGGCTATTTTAGGAAATTGATCTCGGTAATTTTCTACGTCGGCTCCGATATCTAAATTTCGGCTCACGGCAGCCACGGCGTAGTTATGACAATGGCTAAGCGATATGCCTTGGAAGTTTTTAACTTGAGGTTTCCCCTCTTCATTGAAGCTTAAGCCATCAATATCTTCTATCAGATATTTTAAGGCCGCGCGTGACGATAGAAATTGAGCTTGCTTACCGGGGTGTTTAATTTTGCGCCACTTTTCTTTATCTGCGGGAGATAGCTGAAGATTTCCTGCTTCTATCTGATCGTTAAGCTCGATTTTCCATAGAGCTATTTCTAACCATTGCCATTTATAGATTCTATGTAAAGCCATCTTAATGAGTTACGCTTTTTATTGCCGAGATTTAGGGTATCTTTGGCCAAAATTTATAACATCTAAATTTAGATATGAGTACGAAGGTAGGAAAATACACTCCATACAAAGTAAAAGATATTTCTTTAGCAGATTGGGGTAGAAGAGAGATTGAATTAGCCGAGGCGGAAATGCCGGGTTTAATGGCTTTAAGAGAGGAGTTTGGTGCAGAGAAGCCTTTAAAAGGTTCGCGTATTGCTGGCTGCTTACACATGACCATTCAAACAGCGGTGTTAATTGAAACCCTGGTAGAATTAGGAGCCGACGTAACTTGGTCGTCGTGTAATATTTATTCTACGCAAGATCACGCAGCAGCGGCTATTGCAGCAGCAGGAATTCCTGTTTATGCTTGGAAAGGTATGAACGAAGAGGAGTTTGATTGGTGTATCGAACAAACTTTATTTTTCGGAGAAGATCGTCAGCCTTTAAATATGATTTTAGATGATGGAGGCGATTTAACCAATATGGTATTAGATACTTACCCTGAATTAGCCGGCGGCGTAAAAGGTTTAAGTGAAGAGACTACTACCGGTGTACACCGTTTATACGAGCGTATGAAGGCCGGTACTTTACCCATGCCAGCTATTAACGTAAACGATTCAGTTACCAAATCTAAGTTTGATAATAAATACGGTTGTCGTGAATCTGCTGTTGATGCAATTCGTAGAGCTACTGATATTATGATGGCTGGTAAAGTGGCTGTTGTAGCTGGTTATGGTGATGTTGGTAAAGGTACCGCGGCATCTTTACGCGGAGCCGGCTGTAGAGTAATTGTTACGGAAATTGATCCAATTTGTGCTTTGCAAGCGGCAATGGACGGTTTTGAAGTTAAGAAAATGGACAGTGCCATTCCTGGAGCGGATATCATTATTACCGCTACTGGAAACAAAGACATCGTTAAAGGTCGTCACTTCGAAATTATGAAGGACAAGGCCATTGTTTGTAATATTGGCCATTTCGATAATGAAATCGATGTAGCTTGGCTAAAATCTAATCACGGCGCTAGCCATGTGGAAATTAAACCACAAGTAGATAAGTACACCATTAATGGTAGCGATATCTTGCTTTTAGCAGAAGGCCGTTTAGTGAATTTAGGTTGCGCAACGGGTCATCCTAGTTTTGTAATGTCTAATAGCTTTACCAATCAAGTTTTGGCGCAAATCGAACTTTGGATAAATGCTGAGAAATATCCTAACGAAGTATTTACATTACCCAAGCACCTGGATGAAAAAGTAGCGCAATTACATTTAGCGAAAATTGGGGTTGAGTTAGAAACTTTAAGTGATGACCAAGCTTCTTATATTGGAGTAAAAGTAGAAGGCCCATACAAACCAGAATACTACCGCTACTAGTAGAAATTAGTTTTATATTATATTAGAAAGTCTCCAAATTTGGAGGCTTTTTTATTTTTAGCTAGTCTAGGTCTCTCTGTTTGTGATGGTTTGGCTAATTTTGTTGTATTTTTGTTACTCTAATCACCTAGCTTATGTTTTCATCTATAAGTGTGTTTCAACTCATTGCTATGCATACCACCGATTTGGTGTGTTTGCATGATGAAGACAATTCAATTCGTTTTGCTACGACTAGTTCAAAAGATATCTTAGGTTTTCCATCAGAGGACCTTTTAGGCAAGAAATTAACCGACTTTTTAAGCGAACAGTTTATCAATGAGATGGACTTCAATACTTTGATGCGCTTTTTTGAGCAGCCGGGTACACGCATTCGCTACCAAATTAAGCACGGGAAAGGCAAACTCCTGTGGCTTGAAACTACCTATACTACCCTAGAGCCTGGTATGAATTACCGCAGCTTAAGTACTACAAGAGATATTACAGAAAGTGTTCATCTTACCGACGATCTTATGCAAGCTTTGTCGAAGGAACAGGAGCTCTCTAAGTTTAAAACTAATCTCTACTCCATTGCAAGTCATGAGTTTAAAACTCCTTTGGCGATTATTCAAGCGAATATAGAAATGCTAAAGGTTAAGCAGAGTCCTAAACTTCTTACCGTTGGTTTAGCCACCATGGAGGAAGAGGTAGATCGTTTAAACGATATGATTATGGATATGCTAGAGCTGAAGCGCTTAACTATGGGGAGGAGGAATTTTAACACTACTGCCGTAGATGTGAAGCAATTAATTACCGACCTTATGGAAATATATAAGGGCGAGGAAAATAATTATAAGCTCGATCTAATTATTGAAGGTGTTGAGCCTTTTGAAATACAGGCCGATTATTCGTTAATGCGCTATATTCTTACCAATTTAATAGGTAATTCCATTAAGTTTTCAAATGACGTTGTTGATGTAAAAGTTCGTTTACGCTATCAAGCAGATGCGCTGGAAATATTAGTAGAGGATAAGGGTATTGGTATTCCTGAGGAAGATCAAACCCGCATCTTTCAATCTTTTTACCGTGGATCCAACGCGGGTAATATTTCAGGCACCGGCGTGGGCTTATCTATTGTTTCAGAATTTGTGAACCTTCATAAAGGAAAAATCAAACTTCAAAGTGAAGAGGGGCAAGGAAGCACCTTCACCATAACTCTCCCTAAATCTTAAATTATGCAAAAGAAATTATTAATTGTAGAAGACAACGAGAAGCTCTTGAATTCTATGACCGCTCTTTTTGAGGATTATTTTGTGGTTTACGAAGCCACCAATGGCTTAGAGGGATTGAAAAAGTGCCGGCTTAATATGCCTGATATTATTATTAGTGATATCATGATGCCTAAAATGAACGGTTATGAACTAACGGAAGGCGTAAAGTCTAACGATCGCACCATGCATATTCCCATTATTTTGCTAACCGCATTAAGTGAAGATGAGCGTCGTATTGATGGCTATAAGTTTGGGGCCGACGATTATATTGTGAAGCCCTTTAAATTCGATATCCTTTTAGCACGCGTAAATAACTTGCTGAAAACCCGCGAGCAATTGCAGCGCATCTACGATATTTCGGCTCCAATCAATCATGACTTTGGTGTGAAGGATCCTGTTCTTTCGCACATGGAGGCTCTGTTGGTAAATCACTTTCGCTTTCGTAAATTTAGCATCCCTGAAATAGCTGAGCTGATGAATCTCTCTACGCCTAAATTAGAGCGTGAAGTAAAGCGTTTAACTGGAATGACACCTATTCAATATATCAACGATTTTCGATTAAGTAAAGCGAAGAATATGTTGCAAGCCGAAGATCTTAGCATCTTTGAAGTTTCGCATGTTTTAGGCTTTCGTAGCTTGAGTTATTTTGGTAAGGCGTATAAAGATAAGTTTGGTATTTCGCCATCAAAAACGAAGCAAATATGATAGACGAGGAGTTAAACCTAATGATTATTGATAATGATCAAGTAAATAGCTTTGTCCTTAAAAACATCATTACCCGTAATTATTCTGGGGCGAAAGTTTCGCTTTTTCCTGATGGAGCTGAGGGTATAGAGGAATTACAAAGGCTAGAAACGGCAGATGAAGATTTTCCAGCGGTTATACTCCTCGATATCTACATGCCAGTGATGGACGGTTTTGAGTTTTTAGCCGAGTATATGGAACGATTCGCCTACAAAGAAACCATCATTTTTGCTATGAGTAATTCCTTAATAAAAGAGGATCAGCAAAGAGCCAACGAATTTGATGTGGTGAAAGGATTTATTACCAAGCCGCTCATCTATAATAATATCGAGTTTATTGTAGAAACCTATATTCAAGAAAGGGAAAAGCGTCATTTATAGATTTAAGGATTATTCAAATACAATTTTAGTTCGGTACTGAAATCCTTTATCCGTATTAAGCTCTAAATAGTAAATGCCCGCCTGTGGCTTTATTATTTGGAGCTTTTTTTGGTTTTTACGCATCTGCCCACGAGCTATTTCTTGACCTTTAATATTATAAACTTTATAGTGGTTAAAATCTACTGATGCATCTATAGTAATGGAGCCATTGTGATTGGGATTAGGGAAGATGGAAATTTTGGGTAGTTGAATAGCTTCTTCTTCCAAAGCGATTGGAACAGTTGCCCAGGGGAGGTAAATTTTAAAAAGCACGCCCGCAACAGAGCTTACCAATAAAGCGGAATCACCCACGCTCGCCGCGCTGTATAGGTAAGGGTAGGCAAGATCTATACTAGCTTTAGCAATACTATTTCCAGCATCAAGGCTGTATTCTACCGCGGGGTTCGAGCGAATATTGAAATAGATTGAATCGTTTAAGATATAATCGAGTCTTTTGTTAAAAGCTTTTCCACCAATTAACTGCCAGTCGTAATAGTTGTTTGACTTATAAACACCTGAGTCGGAGCTGAGGTAAAAGTCATTGTCAATTCTTTTGAAATTAAAAAAGTTTGTACCCGCAAAAGGATTGTCAAATGTATTGCCTGCATTATTGGTACGGTACAGTCTATTATCAATAATAACCGAGCCCGTGTCGCAGTTTTTGAAGCCAATATCTTGTACTTCACTCAGAAGTTTGCCTAGATTCGCATTAGAGTTGATTTGTCCTAAAACGTTTGCGTTGCCATTGTATAGATTTACCTTGGCTTCGTCTTTTGGAAATGCGCTTTGTAAATAAATATCTACCAAGCAGGTGGTGTCTACTGCACGATTGTATTCGTGTACATTAAACAGGGAGCTAATACCCGTTGCTGAGCTAATATGTTCTTTCCAAGTTATTCCATCATCTCTGGTTTCAAAAAATTTATTTCCTTGTTTAGCGATGCCTAAGCCATATTCCATTTGATTAAAGGGCCAGAAGTTATTATTGTGGGGACTACCAACAAGGTCGGCACTGCTATTTATGAAATTAGTGGGAGCATAAAAAACACTGTCCATAGAAGTGTTGGCAATATAGTCGATGAAATTGCCATCGCTGTTTCCCCAAATTACTTTTTGATTACTAAGGGGACGGAAAAAGGCAATATTTCCTAATGAAAAAGGATGGAAGGGTTTATAGCTATTGTACCACATTCGGCCATCGGAATATTCAAAAGAACCGGCATTATAGATTTTACTGCGGTTTATCCACTGCATCGTGGTGTCGGCGAAAAGAAAAACATAAGAAAGATTGTCTTCGCGAATAAATTGATTGCCTGGGGTGTAGATATTTATGAAGGGTCGGTTGAGGGTCGATATTTCGTTTACTTCGAAAGTGGTATCTAGGTCGAGCTCATAGCGGTAAAGTTGCAGGTCTACTTCAAAGAGATAGCGCAGGCTGTCTACTTGATGATAGTATAATGGAAGCGCTTTGCCAGGATAGCGTAGGGGCCATTCAACACGTTTTATAAGGGTGTCTGAGTAAAGGTGGTAAACGCTGCTATCGGATTTTAAGATGAGGCTCAAATAATCTTCGTCGCCTAAAATAGATTTGTAGTAGCGATTGTCGGTATTCCAGGTGTTAGCGGAATCGCGGCTAGTAAATATTTTCCCCAATACATCTTGAAAAACCCAGAAGTCGGGTTTTAAAAACCAAAAATTAAAGAAATCGGGACTTTTAATAAGCGACCAAGTATTGCCACCATCGCGAGTAATGTATTTGCCTTTGGTAAAGATACGATTAGAAAGAACCTCGATGCGTGAGCCCGTAACAAAACTATCGGTTTGAACCAAAGTATAGTTGAAATTTTGCAGCGTAGAATCGTTAAAGAGCTTGAAGCGATAAAGATAAGGACCGGCTACATTGATGATAGCAGACTGATCGGGAAACACGTGGATATCGGAAGGGTATTGCGGTAATCCTTTAGGTGCTAATTGTTCGAAGCGTAAAATATTTTGCGACTGAGCACAAAAGAATAATAATGATAATATTGGCGCGAGTATTTTTTTTAGCATTTAGTCAGATTTATGGTAAATTTATTAAAAATTTTTGGGAATAATTAGTGCGGATTGGTCTTGGGACTTGTGAAAGCAATTTTCAGTTGAAACCGACAAACCCACCGCCTGAGGTTCTCGAAGGCGAGGGAGAGAGTTTCAATTGGAATTCGGTGGGAAAGTAAAGGCTTTACAGAGAGGGAATTCAATTATTGCATAGCCTCGCGATTTATCGCGTCTGCAAAACTCATAATTAAAAAAGTCCCGAAGCGAATGCTTCAGGACTTTTCTGTAGTAGCGGGGGCAGGACTCGAACCTACGTCCGCCTTTGGCGGATAAGGGCCCAATGAGCAAAATGTGAAGTGGGATTTTCACAAGATTCTTGAGGTTTCACATAGCTTGTAAATGAAAAAAGTCCCGAAGCGAATGCTTCAGGACTTTTCTGTAGTAGCGGGGGCAGGACTCGAACCTACGACCTTTGGGTTATGAGCCCAACGAGCTACCAACTGCTCCACCCCGCGATGTGGGCGGCAAATATATAAGCATTTCTGAAAGTGCGCAAGCTTTTATAGTTTTTCTTGTATTTTCACAACATGAAAGGAAAAATCTGCCTCCAAATCCTTTTTATTTGCCTTGTTTTTAGCTCCTTATCCTTTGATATTCAGGCGCAAAGGATAAAGGCTGAGTATTGGGAAAAGAACTGGGAAAGCTTCCCGCGACCGGTTTATAATTACGGAATTCTCCACTTTACCGCCGTAAAAAGAGTAGTGAGCCGCAAATATTTTTCTTCTAACAGCGGATTTAGTGGCGAACTTTATCAAAAATACTATCAATTTCAATATCCTACCGAGGAATCTATCGCCCAAAATCGAAGGATTAAAATCAGAATTCCACCGCGTGAGCGCCTTTTGGATGTTGATTACCGCATTTGGAAAAACGACTTGCTTATTTATGAAGCGAGATCTGGCAGTATCAACGCGCAAATCCCCGCGCATCTTATCAATGCCTCCTTGCACAGCGATAGCTTTTATTTGGATCTTGATTTTTTAGAAGCGGAGTGTACCGTGGAATTAATCGTCTACTGCAAGGGGGTGCCTTTGCCCTATCAGCTGTTTTTTAGTGATGATATGCCTATTGAAGAATCTTTGCAAGAGCTAATTATTATTTCTGAAAGCCCTTTGCGCTATAAGGCCTCATCTGCCGTAGAGCAACAGGAAAAGCGGGAATGGGATAATCTTATTTATTCTTTTAAGGTAGATAGTGTGCCGGCGGATGGCGTAATGCAGGGTATCGACACGCGTGCTATTTCGCAGCCTTTTGTTTGGCTAGATTGGCAAGATCAGATTTACTATTACGATCGCGAGGAAACCGACAATTGGCCCGATCTGCTGAGTCATATTTTTTACGAAGGGGCCGTGCGCGACTACAGCGTGTATCGAAACTCTCTCAGTGAGCAGTTTGGTTGGCAGCAATTTTACGGTCCTTGGCAACAGCCTCTGCGCTATTACCGCGATCGCAACGAGCAAATAATCAGCAATGAAGTTTACGCTCAGGGCAATTGGCGTTTAAGTCGCGAATATGCCGATCGTTGGTTGCAGTTAGAAAATTTGGTAAGCCAGATTAAAAGCGATAGTTCCTATACTTTTTTGTTCGCTTTACAGCAGATGCATTCCTTGCAAGAAAAGGCGATAAGAGACCACCTTCAGTCTATACCCGAGGAACCGAAGGTTTTTACCGAATATGGATTAATTTATTCCTTTTATCAGGAGCTCTTCAAGCATTTTGAAATTCCCTATCGCCTTGCTCTGGTGAAATCCGCAGCGAGTGGCACGATACAAAGCGATTATATTTCCCCTTGGCAGTTTCAGGCCCGCGCCTTGGCTTACCAATTACCAGATAACCCAAATTGGCAATACATTTTTGCGGGCCCTATTTTAGGCCACTTTGCGCATTTGAATGAAATTCCTAGTCCTTTGAGTGCGGGACAAGGACTGCTTTTTAATCCGCAAGACAGTTTTTCCTTTTCCATTGATACCTTAAGTTTTAGTGGGGAGGCAGCCCCTAATTTCATTCGTAATACAGACATTAACTTTAATGAGTCTTTTAGCTTTTATCGCGTCCAAAACGAAATAATTTGGAATGGCGTTTTCCGATCTAAGCTTTTGCAGGATTATCTTCTGGCCGATTCCCTCGATTATTTGTTGGTGGATGTGCGTAATCAAATTACAGGGAGACATTGGCAAGGCGATAGCATCACTAAGTTGAAGAATTACCGCAATCTTCTAAAAACCGATTCGATAACTTTTACGATTCCCATTCATGAAATCCTTTCTGCTAATAACACATCTCCCGCAAGGGTGAATTGCCTGCCTTATTTGGTGAAAGCTCAGTGGAATTGCGTTTTGAAAGGTTTGCCGGAAAATTACCGCTTTAAAATTGAAGCCCCTAGTTTAATCGATAATGAAGATTTTACGCTTTCGCTAGATGCGCAGGAATTGGGCCCCGAGCATTTAAAACTTAGCGTGGCGGTAGAAATACGCAGACTCTGCTATAATTCTAATTCACTTAATAGATATTTGCAAATCCTTAGCAGCCTAAACGAAGGAGTAAAAATTACAATTTGGAAGAAATAAATAATCACCGCGCCGGATATGTTACCATTATCGGTAATCCTAATGTAGGTAAGTCAACCTTACTTAACGCTTTATTGGGAGAGCAGCTGTCTATCATTACACCCAAAGCGCAGACAACGCGTCACCGAATTTTGGGAATGCTAAACGGTGATGATTATCAGATTGTATTTTCGGATACACCAGGAATTATAAAGCCTGCTTATGCCATGCAAGAGGGCATGATGGATTTTGTGAAGGCCAGCTTTGAAGACGCTGATGTGTTTTTATATTTAGTAGAACCGGGTATCCGATCTTTAAAAGACGATGATCTTTTTGAGAAATTGAAGAAGGTGCAGGAGCCGCTTTTTATCATTGTCAATAAAATTGATAAGATCGATCAGGCGAAGCTAGAGGAAGAGGTGAACTATTGGCACGGGCAATTTCCCAATGCCGCAATTTTGCCTTTATCGGCCTTGAAAAAGGTGAACGTAGATATGTTGAAGGAGCGTTTATCTGCCATGCTGCCCGTTAATCCGCCTTTTTTCGATAAGGAAGATTTGAGCGATAAGAGCGAGCGCTTTTTTGTGGAAGAAATGGTGCGCGAGCAAATCCTTCTTAATTACAGTAAGGAAATCCCTTACGCAGTGGAAGTGGAAGTGGAGGAGTTTAAAGAAGAGGAAACCATTATTCGTATTCGCGCTAATATTTACACCGAACGTAATACGCAAAAGGGAATTATTGTGGGTGCCCAAGGAAGCATGATTAAGAAAACCGGGACGGGTGCGCGTAAAAGAATGGAGATCTTTTTCAAGAAAAAAGTCTTTCTCGACCTTTTCGTGAAGGTCCGTAAAAACTGGCGTTCTAACGATGCCGATTTAAAGCGTTTTGGATATAAGCGCTAGTTAATCGCAATTACAACCCCAAGTGCTTTCAATATTTATTTGCGGTGCGCATTCAAAAAGCCATTCTAAGTCGCGGGTGCCCAAGAAATTCCGTCGCAAGTCGATTTCTTTCAGTTTCGGGTGCTCGCAAATGCTGGGGTCAATTTCTTGGATTTCGCAATCCCATAAGTCTAAATAAATTAGTTGTGGGAAGGCATCTGCTTTAAGCGATAATTGAGTAATGGGGTTTTGGGCTAAGAGTAGTCGCTCTAGGGCGGGCGCATCTGCCAGCGAGCGTGGTAACCGAGTAAATTTATTTTCTTGCAGGTTTAGTTCCTTTAACAAAGAAAGTTCACTTAAATAAGATGGGATTTCACAAAGATTATTATCACTAAGATCCAGTTCCTTTAGCTGGACGCAAAGCGCGAGTGCTGCGGGTAAACTATCTAGATTGCAGTTACTTAAATCTACTTTTTGCAGTTCCGCTTTCGCGGGATGCGCTAGAAAGCGATCTAGTTTTTTTTGCCCAAGTAGTGCGTTGCTAAAGAGCGCTAAAATAAGTACGAGCTTCTTGCTCATCTTTTTGCAGTTGTAGTTTTAAAGCTTCGAGGCCATCAAATTTCATTTCCTCGCGCAGTCTTTTATAAAAACGCAAGTTGAGGTTTTGTCCGTATAAATTACCATCAAAGTCTAAGAGGTGTACTTCGATTGTTTGGAATTTTCCGCCGAAGGTCGGGCGCATTCCAATATTGCAAATTCCCCATTTGGGCGCGTCGTCATTGTGCGGGAACTCTACTCTTACAGCATAAACTCCATTGGCGGGAATTATTTTATAAGAATCTTCCAGCTGAATATTGGCTGTTGGGTAACCGAGCGTGTGGCCTATTCTTTCGCCGTTAACCACCTGACCAAATAGCGGGAATTTATATTCTAGATATTGATTCGCTACTTCAATAGTACCGACGCTAATCGCTTCACGAATTTTAGTGCTACTTACGGTAATTTCTTCCACGTCTTGGGCGGTAATTTCTTCCACGTCAAACCCGTAAACTGGCCCGTATTCTTTTAAATGCTCAAAGCTGCCTTCGCGGTTACGGCCGAAATGATGGTCGTAGCCAATCACTAATTTTTTAGCGCCAATTTGGTTTACTAAAATGGAACGGACAAAGTCGAGGGAGCTTGTGCGACTAAAGTCTAAAGAAAAGGGATGTATGATTAAATGGTCGAGCCCGGTAGATTTTAAAAGTTCAATTTTCTCTTTTTGTGAATTTAGTAGTTTTAATTCGAGGTCGGGTTGTAAAACCATGCGTGGATGCGGATAGAAAGTAAGTAAAACACTTTCTCCCCCATGTTTTCGGGCTACATCGTTAAGTTGCGAGAGAATTTTCCGGTGACCAATATGAACTCCATCAAAGGTGCCGGTGGTTACTACGGCATTGGTAAGAGGCTGAAAATCACTAAGAGAGTAATAAACCTTCAAATTTTTAAACTTTATAGGGTGTCACAAAAGGCCAATAAAACCCATTGTTAGTTAAATGTTCAAAATTATAGAAATTAAAATTTCCAATGCCTTCTGAAAATTAATATAAAATGGACTAATTTTGCACGCGAAATAAGCAAGGCCAATTAAGCCCTTAAAATTGTAACACATGTCTCAAGTTGTTGGAAAAATTGCTCAGATTATTGGACCGGTAGTGGATGTTCACTTCGATACCACAAACAATGAGCTTCCTAAAATTTATGATGCCCTAGAAGTAGTTCGTCCCGACGGTACCCGTGTGGTGATGGAAACACAACAGCACGTTGGTGATGACACCGTTCGTGCTATTTCCATGGATTCTACTGATGGATTGCAGCGCGGTCAAGCCGTTACCGCAACGGGTAGCCCAATTAAAATGCCTACAGGTGAAGGAATTCGCGGTAGACTTTTTAATGTAATTGGTGAGTCGATTGACGGTATGCCTAATTTGCCTACTGAAAACGGCATGCCAATTCACCGTGAAGCGCCAAAGTTTGAAGACTTATCTACCGCAACTGAGATATTATTTACGGGTATTAAGGTAATCGACCTTATCGAGCCTTATGCAAAAGGTGGTAAGATTGGTTTATTTGGTGGTGCTGGTGTAGGTA
>PZPB01000035.1 GCA_003045865.1 Bacteroidota bacterium
AGAGAAACGACGAGCTCACGAACTCCGCTGAAAGAGGACGAACGTTCGTAACCGAGGAGAGAAACGACGAGCTCACGAACTCCGCTGAAAGAGGACGAACGTTCGTAACCGAAGAGAGGAATCGACGAGCTCACGAACTCCGCTGAAAGAGGAACATTAGTAGAAAAAAATCCCTACATAACACGACCTCGAAGGGGTCGAATTTATTAAATTGAAGGTGGGCTATCAACTTGTTCAAAAGAAGATGACGCTTTACCCAACTACCCAACTACTAAAGGAGCGATAGATCGCCGTAATGATGCCCCTATTAATGAAAATGTGATTTTTGCAGCGGAATAATTTATCCTACACTAGGTGAGTTCGTTTTAAGATAAAACTTTCTTCTCAACCAGAATGCTACCCGTACTAAGATAATTAGTGCGGGTACTTCTATTAAAGGCCCTACTACGCCCGCAAAGGCTTCCCCCGAGTTTATTCCAAAAACGGCAATGGCCACCGCAATCGCTAATTCGAAATTATTGCCCGCTGCGGTAAAGGATATCGCCACATTCTTATCATAACTCGCTCCTAATGTGCGCGATAAGAAAAAGCTAATGAAAAAGATTAGTACGAAATAGATTACCAGTGGCAGGGCAATAAGTAGTACATCGGCTGGTAAATCTACTAGCACATCTCCCTTGAGGGAAAACATTAAAACGATAGTAAATAAAAGGGCAACTAGGGTAATCGGGCCAATCTTAGGCAGGAAAGTTTCTTGATACCATTTTAAACCTTTCAGCGGCACTAAGGCAGCACGACTGATAAATCCTAGTAAAAAAGGAATACCTAAATAAATGGCAACAGTATTGGCAATTTCGGCCATGGAGATTTCTACTAAAGCGCCTTCATAACCAAAAAAGGGGGGTAAAATGCTAATGAAAAGCCAAGCGTAAAAGCTATAGGCAAAAACTTGAAAGATGCTATTTAAGGCTACCAAGGCGGCGCCATATTCGGCATTTCCTTCCGCTAAATCGTTCCATACTAATACCATAGCTATGCAGCGCGCCAAGCCGATTAAAAGAATTCCCACCATATAATGGGGATGATTTGGTAAGAATATCAGAGCCAAAGCAAACATCAAAAGAGGGCCAATTATCCAATTGAGTAGCAGCGATAAAGAAAGGATTTTGACCTCCTTAAAAACCTGGGGTAATAGGCGGTAATTCACTTTCGCTAAAGGCGGATACATCATAAGAATTAATCCTATTGCTAAAGGGATATTAGTGCTACCACTACTAAGATTTCCTACCGCATTCGGAATTTCTGGCCACAAGTTTCCTAAACCAACGCCCATGAGCATGGCCAAGAAAATCCAAAGACTTAAATAGCGATTTAAAAATCCTAGTTTGCGCATTTTGCTCTTCTTTTAGTCTAGCAACAAATTGAATTGGGACCACAACAATTATCGCTAACCGCGCTAGCCAATTCCTTAATTGGTAAAGATATAGCATCAGGAATACCGCATGAATCCTTGGCCAAACAATCGGTTTGGGTAGCTTTCAGCAAGAAGGTTTCGCCCTCTCTATCTAAAGTATAGCGGCCAATGGTGCTGCCTTGATATTCAATCTCTAAATCGAAGTCCTCGCTTAAAGCCAATTGCCTTTCTGTTTTACGAATAATCCCCAAGAGCTTGGTTGCGGAAAGGCGATGCTCATAATCATGGGCTTCCCAAAGTTGCAGATTTAACCACGATTCTTGACGATGATTACCACCGCAATCGATATAGTCTTTCGTGATTTTACCCAATTCGGTTAAGTGATAATGCGGTGCTAGGGCTTTGCCATTTTCCAGTTTAAAGATGGGGTATTCTTGTTCTTTCAGGGCGGCTTTAAAGTCGGATATTTTCATAATAATGTTTTTTAACAACAATTAGATTTTAGGTGTAAACTATGATCAAGAAAGGCGTGAAAAAGTACTTTCATCTCATTCCATATTTCGGGATTGATACAATAGCAAACCGCCGGTCCGGTAATTTGTCCCTTAATAATGCCTTGATTCTTCAACTCTTTCAAATGCTGCGAAACGGTCGCTTGGGCTAAGCCAATTTCTTTAACTAAATCGCCACAAAAGCACGACTCCTCCTGATGTAAAAAGCTTAAAATCCGTAGGCGCGCCGGATGACCTAAGGCCTTGGCCAAGGAAGCCAGCCTCAAGTCTTGAGCACTATATTCTACCTCTGATTTCATAGTCTAATTCTTTCATCGCAAATTTACGATAAAAGAAATACTATGCTTAAAAAACAGCAAAATTATAAGCGTAATTTTTTCTGATTCTCCCGAAAATTTCTAAAAATACTTCTAATTTGCACCTTAGCTATCCTACAAAATATGTCGCAGCCTAATCAGCAGCAGCTCGCCCAAAAATACTTTCACACTCGCGCACAGACTGTCGAATTAATGAAACCTCTTAGTACCGAGGATCATTTAGCCCAACCCAGCGAAGAAGTAAGTCCGCCCAAATGGCATTTAGGGCACACCACTTGGTTTTTCGAAACCCTCGTGCTTCTGCCTGGCCTTACTAATTACCAGCAATTTGATGCGCAGTTTCCCTTTTATTTCAACTCCTATTACGAAGGTTTAGGCGAAAGAATTGATCGGCATTCGCGCGGAACCTTAATCCGTCCTGCTTTAGAAAAAATTTACGCCTATCGCACTTATGTAGATGCGCAAATGGAAAAGCTTTTTGCTACCGATTTAAAATCTAAGCAATTACAAACCATAGAATTAGGCATCAACCACGAAGAACAGCACCAAGAGTTATTTCTTACCGACTTTAAAAAAATATTGGCTGTACAGCCTTTTCAAGCGCCTTATAAAGCCGACTTTCAAGAAAGCTTCTTGAGCAATTCGGAAGAGAATAAGTTTATTGAAATTAGCGAAGGCGTGTATAGTATTGGGTACGCTGGTGAAGAATTCTGTTTCGATAATGAGCAGCCTGCGCATAAGGTCTATTTACAGCCCTACTCCATTGCCTCCAAATTGGTAACTAATGCCGAATGGCTCGAGTTTATTGAAGCGGGCGGCTACCAAGAATTTAGTTATTGGCATGCCGAAGCCTGGGATTGGCTTAAGCGTGAACAGATCAAAGCGCCGCTATATTGGTCTCAAAAAAACGGTGAATGGTATCGCTTTAGTTTAGCGGGACCTGTTCCTATTAAGGGCTCCGAAAGCGTTAGTCACATAAGTTATTACGAGGCTTATGCTTACGCAGAATGGAAAGGATTACGCCTGCCTACCGAAGCCGAGTGGGAAGTAGCCCAAGTACAATTTAAATGGGGCGAGCGTTGGGAATGGACCAATAGCGCCTACCTCGCCTACCCTGGTTTTAAAACTATTGAAGGTCCTGCCAAAGAGTACAATGGCAAATTTATGATCAATCAAATGGTATTAAGAGGCGCTTCCATTGCTAGCCCATCTGGCCACAGCCGCCCTAGTTACCGCAACTTTTTTCACCCCCACTTTCGCTGGCAATTTACCGGCTTAAGACTGGCAAAAAATATAGACTAAAGCATGACGAGCTTTAAACAAGATGTTATTACTGGCCTTAGGGCAGATGCAAAATATTTATCATCCCGTTATTTCTACGACGAAATCGGTGATCAAATTTTCCAGGAAATCATGGCCATGCCTGATTATTATCTTACCCGTGCAGAGGAAGAAATATTTAATCTCCGCAAGCAAGAAATTTACCGAGCCCTTAATTTTAAGACTCCTTTTAAACTAGTAGAATTAGGTGCCGGCGATGGCTTAAAAACCAAAGTTCTACTGCGAAGCTTTTTAGAGGAAAAAGCTAATTTCCAATATCTACCGATTGACATCTCCAGTCATGTTTTAGATGAACTTGCTGAAAGCTTGATAAAAGAGCTTCCCCAATTAGAAGTTAAACCCATTGCTAAGGAATACTTCGAGGCTCTCGAACACTTGCAAAATATTAGCAATGAACCAAAATTGGTCTTGTTTTTAGGCTCTAATATTGGAAATTTTCCGCAGGGTAAGGCAGAAGGTTTTTTAGGCAGTTTAGCAGCCAAACTGCAAACAGGTGATAAACTTTTATTGGGCGTTGATCTGAAAAAAGAGCCGGCTAAAATATTACAAGCGTATAGCGACAAAACTGGTATTACCGCTCGTTTCAACCTAAACATCTTAGCCCGTATCAATCGTGAATTAGGCGCGGACTTCGACTTGCAAAATTTTGATCATTACGCCAATTACAATCCTCAAAACGGAGAATGTCGCAGCTATCTCATCTGCCGTAAGGCACAAGATATACATTTAGAAGGAGTAGCACAACGTATTCATTTTGAAGAATTTGAATCTATTCATACCGAAATTTCGAAAAAATACAGCTCGGCCGAACTCGATCGATTAGCAGATGAAACCGGCTTTAAAGTAATCCAGAAGTTTTACGATTCTCAAAAGCAATTTAGCGACGTACTACTAGAAAAACGTTAAGCCTTTTTGGTTTTCATAGATTGCAATAGAAGGGCGATGCCCACCACTAAGCCGCAGCCAATAAGGTTGTACCATAGGTATTCAATCTTTAAATCGCGGAAGAAGGGCCAGTGATAAATATTGCCAAAGTGAATCAGTAAAACCACACTTTCTCCAATTAGAGCCGCTGGGAAAATAGCAGCGGCTTTGACCTTTTTAATAAAAAAGGCCACTAAAAA
The DNA here is from genome assembly GCA_003045865.1 of Bacteroidota bacterium. Lineage (GTDB taxonomy): Bacteria > Bacteroidota > Bacteroidia > Flavobacteriales > Schleiferiaceae > Croceimicrobium. The sequence continues at coordinate 4,709 of PZPB01000035.1, forward strand.
TATCCCCAAAATGGTTCCGTAAAACAGGGAGCCGAGCACATTCACCATTTCAATTAAATTGTCGAAAAGGTTGGCTACCAAAGCAAAGCTTATAGCCACAAAACCCCACATTACGGTGAATAATTTCGACATGAAAAGTCGCTGCTTTTCGGTCGATTCACGTTGAAATAAGCGATTGTAAAAATCGACCATGGTGGTAGTTGCCAAAGCATTCAATTCGCTAGAAGTACTCGACATTGCTGCGCTAAATATCAGGGCAATGATTAGGCCTATCACCCCAACGGGTAAAAAGTCCATTACAAAATTGAGGAACACATAATTGGTATCCTTTACCTTAAACTTAGGGTCGGCTTTCACCAGTAAATCTTTGACTTCGCTGCGAATGGCTTTATCTTCTTCCAAACGTTTTAAAAACACTTCACGACCTAAAGATTGCTGCCGAAGATTCTCTTGTCGAATGGCGGTTTCGTAGGCAATTCGGCTTTGTTGTAATTCTTCATAATTGGCATCAAAGCGCTCTTCTAATTGCGTAAGCTCAACTTTATACTTGGTTTCATTTAAACCTTCGAGGGCCACCTGATTAAAGAACATGGGCGGTTTAACGTAGAGATAAAATATAAAAACCAAAACCCCCGTTAGCAAAATAAAGAGCTGCATTGGGATTTTTAATATTGCATTAAACATCAGTCCCAGTCTACTTTCGCGGATATTCTTACCCGTTAAATAACGTTGCACCTGACTTTGGTCGGTTCCAAAATAGGAGAGCGCCAAAAAGAGTCCACCCGTTAAACCACTCCAAACAGTATAGCGCTCGTTTAAGTCGAAATTGAAATCTAAAATCTGCATTCGTCCGGCACTTCCCGCAATTTCGAAGGCAGTAGATAAATCCGTGAAATCTTGAATTTTAATAATCAACAAAACAAAGGCTAAAGTCATCCCTAACAGAATAATCCCCATTTGCAACTTCTGGGTAATACTCACCGCTTTACTGCCACCCGAAACGGTGTAAATAATAACCAATAAGCCCACAAAGAGATTGGTTAACTGGAGGTTCCAACCTAAAATGGTAGACAGAATAATAGCCGGAGCAAATATGGTTAAACCCGCTGCCAAACCTCTTTGCACTAAAAATAGAAAAGCCGCTAAGAGTCTTGTTTTCAAGTCGAAACGATTCTCTAAATACTCATAAGCAGTATATACTTTTAGGCGGTAATAAATAGGGATTATAAAGGCGGAGATAATAACTAAGGCCAAGGGAAGACCAAAGTAAAACTGTACAAAGCGCAAACCCGATTCGTAACCTAAACCTGGGGCACTTAAAAAGGTAATAGCACTGGCCTGAGTGGCCATAACCGAAACGCCCACGGTAAACCATTTCATTTCGTTACCACCGCGCAAATAGTCATTTAAATTGCGACTATTACGGGTTCGCCAAACCCCATAAGCCACAATTGCAAAGAGTGTCCCGAAAAGGACTATCCAATCAACAGTACTCATTAACGATAGTATTCGGTAATTAGGTAAAAGACAATTATCTCAACGAATAGGAATATAATAACTGCCGTGTAGAGCTGTCGCCACTTATGTTTTTGCCCTGCGCTTTCCATCTTAATACGAAATCATATTAGCCAAAAGTCGGAAGGCACCGGGCACACCCGCAGGTAATTCGCGGAAAAAGGAAATTCCCGTATAAATAAAAGACCCTTGGCCAACATCGGCAATAATTAGGGCGCCGTACAAATCTTCCTCGCCGCTATCGTGCCACGCCAAAGGCGCTTGGTAATTCTCATCCCAATTATCGGCGAAATATAAACCGCGCTCTTGTACCCAATGGTCAAAATCAGCTTTATTCAACTTATTCGGGGCATTTAATAAGCGATGATCGGCCAAAGCAAAAGTTACTTCCGCATTTTCCTCGGTAACCCTTTTGCGTGAAATCTCAAAAGGATAAGGACCAAAATCGAGACTAGCCGACCGGCGCGAACGGGTATTATACTGCACAATATAATTTCCACCCGCTTTTACATAAGCCATCAATTTATCGTTATAATCCAATAACCACTCTTGCGTATTATAAGCTCTAATACCCGCAATAACCGCTTGGTATTGCAGCAAATCTGTGGAAGCGAGCGCCGCTTCATCTAAAATATCCACTTTATACCCCATCAGCTCAATCGCTTCTGCCACCTTATCACCGGCACCATTAATATAAGCCACCTTGTTTCCCTGCTTTTGCAGATCGAGACGCACCAAATTTACATCGGCCGCTTCCAAAACTATGCGCTTATCAATATGCTGGTAATCAATTTCGTACAAGCTTTTAAGGCTTTCGCCTGATGCGCTATTACGAAAGCTTAGGCTGGCATTAGCAGCTTTGGACTTCGGGCTAATTTTCACCTTTTTTATCACACGGCTATCGGCCTCATTAAAGCTGAGCTGCAGACTCTTCGGCTCTATTTCCCAGCCTTCAGCCTGGAGATTTACGCTAAACTCACCTGCTTTAAAGGCCCTGAAATTTAGAGTCAATTCCTGTGAGCCTTCATCTACAAAAATGAGATTACTTCGATCCGCTTCTACCACTAAATCGGGCGTAACCATTAGAGGCCGAATGATTTCACCCTCTACCCGATCACTAAATTTATAAATAGCCGAAATAGGCAGGTAAAACAAACGGCCTTCCACCCTTAACGGGAGATGCGAAGCTAAAGTGGCCTCGTTTTCTGCTAAGCCAATTTGTAAATCATCATCCAATTGAAAAACCGTGTTATAAGGATTGCGCAGCCAATAGGGCTGCGATAAAGGAAGGTCCTTTTCTAAACTAAATTCGAGGCTGTTATTATCATTGGCCGCTATTTCAATCCAATCGTCATCTTCCGTAAGGGTTTTTCCTTCGCCTCTTAGGCTGCTGGGATCAAGTACTAATTTACTGCCAATGCTCTCCGCTTTCGGCATAGATATTTGCAAGTTAGAGCGGGATACGTAGCTTAGTTTAAACTTCTGATTAAGACTACTCAGGCTGTATTCTGAAGGCGACAATAACTCTACATGCAAGCCTAAGCAGGAGGCGATGATTTTTCGCAAACGCTCTTGAAAGTAAAATCTTTGGTCGGCTTCGTTGATAGCTTCGCTCGCTTCTAATAAGTCCAACAGTTTGTTTACCGAGGCAGAAGGTTTACTAAAATTAAAATCTGCTAAGATGCCAGCTATTAATTGATCACCGCTGGCGAAATTAAAACGCTGCCAAGAGCTGGAAATGCCTTCCATAGGATCGCTTTTACAGCTTTCACCCTTCATTAATTTTAAATACTCATCGGACGAGCCACGGGCGAGAGCCACGCCAAAACCCTGGCTTTTATGCTGACTACGACTATGGCTGGCTAATTCGTTACAGCTCAAACCTAACTCTTCTACATAAGTGCCCACGTCCATTTTAACATAAGTAGGATCGCTGGCCGCGAGGCTGTCTAAGTTAGGATCCCACCAAGCACTGTGATTCCAAAAAATACGCTTCACCTGCCAAGGTTTAAAATTCTTCAATTGCTCGGGAAAGGCCTTGGGATCGGCGGCCAAGTCGAAAGCTTCTAAAGCGAGTTCGGCACTGGCAGTATGATGACCGTGACCAGCGCGAGCATCTGGCGGGAATCGTGTAATTATTATATCAGGACGAAACTTGCGAATGATTTGCACCACATCACTTAAAATCAATTCCTTACCCCATTGTTGGTAGGTTTCCTCAGCGGTTTTACTGTAACCAAAATCTAAGGCGCGACTAAAAAACTGTTTACCACCATCAATACGACGTGCCTGCATCAATTCTTGTGTACGTAAAATACCCAGTTGGGCACCCAGTTGGGTACCTATTAAATTTTGCCCACCATCACCTCTCGTTAAAGAAAGATAGGCCGTTTGGTATTTACGCTCGTTGGCTAGAAAGGAAATCATACTGGTATTCTCATCATCGGGATGAGCCGCCAAGTACAAGACGCGCGCAGAGTTTCCGAGTTTACTTATTTCGTGATAGATTGCAGAGGAACTTTGATCTTGCGCCTTTAAAAAGCCGAAGGATAAAAGGACCAGACCGAGGGCGATACTATTTTTCATAAATTTTTTTCGTCGGTCAAATCTACCAATTACCACTAGCATACACGATAGGAATTCTTTATTTCCGCATTTAAGGGATTTTGGACTGAGTAAATAAATAGGGCGATACAAAAACCTTCTTTATCTGCTTATAAATAAAAGTTAATTTTAAGTGATTATCTTTCGCCTCCCTAATTTACACAAATACCCTATGAGAAAAAAGCTACTGATGTTGTTGGGCCTAAGTTTTGGAATGTTGCAGGCCCAAAATCAGACAGAAACTTTCCCGATTTTATTTAAGACTGGTACCATCAACCCTGCAGAAGTATCGGTGAATGATGTTACTAAGTACAATGGTTACACCTATGTAATTGTACAGCATCCGAATTTGGTGTTGGCTCCAAACTTTTACGGTTTTGAAACCTTTGAATACCTGCCTAAGCACAGTGCATTTGCCCGTGTAAAGAATAGTGAATTAGCCAATGCAAAAGCGCTACTTTTTCAAATGGGAGGCACTCTTTTAAACATTGATCCCGCTTGGAAGCAATCGCAACTTTTATACACAAACAATTATCCCGAATGGGCATGGTCGGCCAATGAGCAAAAATTGGTCGTTTGGATTCAGTACTGGAAAGGTCTAGATGCCTTACAGATGGTAAGCGAATTACAAGGTTTATCGCACACCATTTTAGAGGTGGTGGCTTCCGATGAAAAAATTCAGATTGAAATTGATCCTGAAAACTTAGGCGCTTTAATCGCCCAGCCTTTTATTAAATACGTAGAAGAAAAATACGCTCCCGGTGAACCTGAAAACTTTACCGCTCGCACCAATCACCGTGTAAACTATTTACAAGGTGGTAATTTAGGTTTGGACTACGATGGTTCGGGAATTATGGTAGCGCATAATGATGCCGGCGAAATTGATTACCATATTGATTTTCAAGGAAGATTTAGCCAAAATGCCAATGGTGGCGCAGGTAGTGATCATGGCGATCACACGGCGGGAACGATTAGTGGTGCTGGAAACCGCGATCCACGTGGTGCTGGAATGGCGCCAGGTGCGGAAATGTTCTACCGCAATTACCCTAATAACCTAAACGACGCCGATAATGTGTACAACACTATTAATGCGCGTTTAACCTCTAACTCTTTTAGTAATGGTTGTAATGGAGGCTATAGCACTTGGTCGCAGCAATTAGATAAAGATGCTTTCGACAACCCATTAATGTTACATGTTTTCTCTTCTGGAAATAATGGTAGCTCTAGCTGTGCCGTAAATTATGGCGCTGGTATTGGCTGGGGAAATATTACTGGTGGACACAAGCAAGCGAAGAATGTTGTTACTGTTGGTAACCTTACTCGTACCGATGCAATTGCTCCTTCTAGTAGTCGTGGCCCAGCTTCTGATGGTAGAATTAAGCCCGACCTTTGTGCTGTAGGAACCAATGTTTATAGTACTACCGATGCCAATGGTCCTAGTACTTACAACAGTAAAACCGGAACTTCCATGTCTTGTCCAGGCGTTACTGGTACTCTGGCTGTTTTAATGCAGGCTTATAAGGATATAAATGCAGGTGCTGAAGCGGAAGGCGTTTTATTGAAAGGAATCATTCAAAACACCGCCGAAGATTTAGGTAACCCAGGACCAGATTTTATTTATGGTTACGGACGTATTAACGCGAATCGTGCTTATGAAGTTATTAGTAATGGAAGCTATAACAGCGATAGCATTGCCAATAACGACTCCGCTAGCTTTAGTTTTAATATTCCTTCAAATACCGTAAATGCTAAGTTTTTCCTTATCTGGGCCGACCCACAAGCTTCACCAAACGCTGCGCGTGATTTAGTAAATGACTTAGACTTAACCGTAAACTTTGAAGGCTCAACTCTTCAACCTTGGGTTTTAGATCCTAATCCAACGGTAAGTAGTTTAAATTCTAACGCCGTTCCCGGTCGTGACTCTCTAAATAATATGGAGCAGGTTACCATTTTAAATCCAAATAGCGGAACAGCTACTATTAAAGTTAAAGGGCACAATATCCCCAGCGGAACCCAGAAATTTTATGTGATTGCTTCTTATGAAAAGAATGAAATAGTAATCACCTACCCTACTCCAGGTACTGCTTTTGAAGCCGGTACTAGCCAACTCATTCGTTTCGACAGTCCCATTAACACTTCTTACACCGCTGAATTTTCTTTGGATGGTGGTGTTAATTGGTTTAATGTGGGAATTACTACAGGTAACCGTCATATAAACTGGAACACACCAGTGGGATTGCCTACGAATGTGGCCTATGTGCGTGTTACCAGCAATAGTGATACAGCATCTGTTGGTCCAATTACCATTGCTCAAGTACCCGCTAATATTTCGGTAGTTAGTGCTTGTCCTGATAGTATTACCCTGACATGGATACCCGCAACTGGTGCGTCTGGCTATGTAGTTTATAGATTAGGAACTAAGTACATGGATTCCATTACTTACAAAACCAATGATACAATTACTATAGCGCATGATGCTAATCAAGCAGATTGGTTTGCCGTAGCAGCGGTAGTAAATGATACTTCCATTGGCGAACGTTCCGTGGCCGTTTACAAAGCCCCTGGCGTATTTAATTGCAGCATTCCTAATGATTTAAGTTTAGAAATGGTTCTATCACCCGGTTTTGGAGAAGTGCAAGATTGCGCTGTAAACTCGAGCGGTGTGAAAGTAGGATTATTGGTTAAAAACATTGGCTTAAACCCCATTAGCAGTTTAGACCTATCCTACCAACGGACCAATACCGCTGCAATTTCTACCGAGACCGTAAATAGAACAATTGCCCCAGGTGATACCATCCACTATTTCTTTACCAACAGCTCCATCACTATTTTAAATAATGTTTATTTAAACTATAATTTCTGGATCGATGCAAGTTCAGATGGCAATCGCTTTAACGACACCATTAACTTAAACATTCGTAAAGTTAACCCTGGTACAGCTTCTAAAACTTTGCCTTACAGCCAAGACTTTGAAAGCTTTAGCCTTTGTTCTGATGATGCTGATTGTAATCTTACCACCTGTAATTTGAGCGATGGTTGGGTAAATGGTCAAAACCTTGGTTCTGACTTTATTGATTGGAGAACCTTCCAAGGCAGCACTTTTAGTCAAGGAACAGGCCCTAACGTGGATAACAATCCTGGAACAAGTGTAGGAAATTACCTATACCTAGAGGCATCCGGTCAATGTGATAGTGCAGAAGCATTATTAATTACACCCTGTATTGATCTAAGCAATGCCGTTGACCCCAGAGCTAGCATCTATTATCACATGTTAGGCGCCGATATGGGTACTTTAGATGTTGATGTTTACGATGGCATTATGTGGCACATGAATGTGGTAAATACTATTGCAGGTGATCAAGGTGGAAACTGGAATCGTTTGGATATTGATCTAAACCCTTACAATGGAAAAACCGTTGTAATTAGATTCCGTGGAAAAACGGGGTCAGACTTTGGTAGCGATTTAGCGATTGATGATTTCAATGCTTTTGATGCCGCCTCTAGCGTTTCAGAAAACAATTGGACCGATGGCCTTCGTGCTTATCCTAACCCCAATAGCGGTGTTTTCAACTTAGAAAGCCAATTACCGCTTAATGCTAGTACCAAACTTACTTTACGTGATTTAAGTGGTAAAGCTTTATGGACGGCAGACTTTGAAAGCAATGCGGGTGCCAATCAAATGGAAATCAACATTAAAGATCAGCCTCAAGGCCTTTATCTTTTAGAAGTTCAAAATGACGAGTTCAGCAGTACTTTAAGAGTTATTAAAGACTAGGAACGATAGAGATTAATAATTAAAAAGGGTCAACTGAAATTCAGTTGACCCTTTTTTTATGCTTTAAAGTTAAAGTCTAATTTCTTTTAGGGGTAAAAGATTAAATTTCTTTCAGCTCAATATTCTCATTGGTAAATTTCAAACTTCCCGCATCATCTACATCTAAAAAGATAAGACTGTCTTTGTGCACTCTATTACCTAAGATTTCTTTAGACAAATCATTAAGTACTCTTTTCTGAATAATCCGTTTAATGGGACGTCCGCCATATTGAGGATCATAGCCCGCTTCTGCCAAATACATAATAGCTTTCTCGGAAGCCTCAAGGGTGATTTGTTGTTTGGCCAAAGATTTTTTCAACAGGTTGAGTTGTAAGCGCACAATCTCCGCTACGTCTTTCTTATCGAGCGGCAAGAACATGATACTTTCATCAATTCTATTAAGAAACTCTGGCCGGAGGGTTTTACGCAGGGCTTGCATCAATGCCTCCCGAGTATCCTCATAAACTTCAAATTTATTCGCCTCTGTAATTGTATCAAATCGTTCCTGAATTAAACTTGAACCAATATTAGAGGTCATAATAATAATGGTATTTCTAAAGTTCGCTAGCCTCCCTTTATTATCGGTTAAGCGTCCCTCATCCAAAACCTGTAGAAGAATGTTGAAAGTATCAGGATGAGCTTTCTCGATCTCATCTAAAAGAATAACAGAATAAGGCTTACGTCTTACCGCCTCAGTTAATTGACCGCCTTCATCGTAACCCACATAACCAGGAGGCGCACCAATAAGACGACTTACTGAATGACGCTCTTGGTACTCACTCATATCAATACGAGTAAGCGCATTTTCATCATCAAAAAGAAACTCCGCTAGAGCTTTTGCTAATTCGGTTTTACCAACGCCTGTGGTTCCTAAAAAGATAAAGGAACCAATGGGGCGATGTTCATCTTGCAAACCCGCTCTGCTTCTTCTTACCGCATCCGAAACCGCCAAAATGGCTTCTTCTTGTCCGATTACCCTTTTGTGTAATTCTTCTTCCAAATGCAGTAATTTCTCTCTTTCACTTTGCAACATGCGCGTGATAGGAATACCGGTCCAACGACTTACCACATCTGCAATATCTTCAGAATCAACCTCTTCTTTAATTAAAGCATTACCGTTTTGCAGCTTACCTGCTTCTTCCTCATATTGCTTTAAGCGCGCTTCTACTTCCTGTAGCTTTCCGTAACGAATTTCCGCTACGGTACCATAGTCTCCGCTGCGTTCTGCTTGTTCTGCTTTTTGCTTCAAAGCTTCTATTTCTTCCTTGGCCTTCTGAATGCCATCAACCACTTCTTTCTCAGATTGCCACTGAGCATTAAAAGAGCTGCGTTGCTCATTTAAATCCTTTAATTCCTCTTTAATTCCATTTTGCCTAGGAGTGTCTCCCTCTCGTTTTATCGCTTCTAGCTCAATTTCTAGCTGCATTATTTTACGATCTAAAACATCTATTTCCTCAGGTTTAGAATTCGCCGCCATTCGTAATTTGGCTGCTGCTTCATCAATTAGATCAATCGCTTTATCAGGTAAAAAACGATCGGAAATATAGCGTTGCGATAATTCTACTGACGCGATGATAGCTTCATCCTTAATGCGAACCTTATGATGGGTTTCATAGCGCTCCTTAATACCACGTAAAATAGAAATAGCCGCTTCCGTATCGGGTTCATTCACCATTACTTTTTGAAAGCGACGTTCCAATGCCTTGTCTTTCTCAAAATACTTTTGATACTCATTTAAGGTAGTTGCACCTATGGCTCTTAGTTCCCCTCTCGCCAAAGCTGGTTTCAAAATATTAGCGGCATCCATGGCCCCTTCTCCACCACCAGCGCCAACGAGAGTATGAATCTCATCAATAAATAGAAGTAATTGTCCGTCGCTTTCACTTACGGTCTTAACCACCGCTTTAAGGCGCTCCTCAAACTCTCCCTTGTACTTCGCCCCTGCAATTAGAGCGCCCATGTCGAGGCTATATATTTTTTTATCCTTTAAATTTTCGGGAACATCCCCTTTAATAATGCGATGCGCCATTCCTTCAGCGATAGCCGTTTTACCAACACCTGGCTCACCTATAAGAATGGGATTATTTTTGGTGCGACGCGATAGTATTTGCAACACTCTGCGGATTTCTTCATCGCGACCAATCACCGGATCCAATTTACCTTCCTCGGCTAATTTATTCAGGTTCTTAGCATATTTATCTAAGGCGCTATATTGCTCCTCCGAGCTCGCCGAATTGGCAGCAGTCCCTTGTCTTAATTCTTGCACAGCACTTTCGTAAGATGCTTTCTCCCAGCCACTATCGAGCATCATTTTACTTATGGTATCGCCACTTTCGAGCAATCCAAAAAGCAAATGTTCCAAGGCCACATATTCATCTTTCATCGACTTAGCCTTTTGCTGAGCCTTAATAATAGCCTTGTTGGCATTGGGATCAAGGTATTGACTGGCTCCTTCTACTTTCGCATAAGATTTAATTATTTGATCTAAAGTGGCTAAAAAATTAGCCGCATTAATCGACTGCTTTTTTAAAAAGAAGTTTAAAATATTCGGATCCGCCTGAGCGACTCCTTTTAAAAGATGTCCTGTTTGTATGGCTTGATGGTCCTTTTCTACCGCCAAACTTTGCGCAATCTGAATGGCCTTTTGCGCTTTTATAGTAAAGTTATTTAAGTCCATGTTGTTTCGTGTTTCTCTATGCTAGTCAAAATTTACTCCATTTTATTTACCGCTTAATAAGCTTGCCATACTGACCTAGAAGTCAAAACATCCCTGACTATAAGTCATAGCCAAATATTTGATTATGACATATTTACCACAAAAAAAGCCCTACTAAAAAGTAGGGCTTAAATTTATAATAAGGAGATCAATTCTTATTGAACAACTAATTTTCTAGTGACACGCTCGCCATCAACACTAATGTTAACGAAGTAAACACCAGGGTTCCAGTCAAAGGTTTCAAAAACTAACTGTGAGCTTCCTCGCTCTAGGTCATATTCTTTTGCAAACATCCTTTGTCCTACCACATTTACTATATCGACGCTCACCATTTTGGCCTGTGCGTTAAATACCGGTAAATGAGTTATGTCACGAGTTGGGTTAGGACTAAGTTCCCCAATATAAGAATCAGGTACTGGATTGTATTCTTTACTACCAATTACAAAAGTTGGTTTTTCATTAGTAGCTTTCATACAGAAGTCATCAATTGCCCAACCTTTTCTTTGGATTGAATAATCACTTTCGAAACGGAAACGGAAAACCGCACGATTCGCTGCTGTATCAAACTTAAATACATAACGTGAAGTATCCCAGTCTGCAGTATCGGTCCAACCTGGTTTAATGATATCCAAGGCCGTCACAAACTCAGTATTATACCAATTGGCTTCATTAGCAAAACCTAATATTGTCCAGCTTAGTCCACCATCTAAGGAAACTTCCACTGCACCTCCATCGTGGTATTTCTCGGTATCAAACTTGTGCACGAAAGATAATTCGTAGGCAGTTGAAGTGTCAATTACAAAAACTGGTGTAAATAAACCAGACTCATCACGTGAGCGGTAATTGCTATCCAAACCAGTCATCCAGCAGCTATTACCACTAAAGGCGCCAGGGAATTGAGTAGGCGTACCTTTCTCCCAAGACCACTGACCACGTGCGTAGGTTTTGGTATTTAAAGCTAAGAATGGTAAGGCTCCATTACCCGTTTCAAAATCGTTACAGTAAATGCTATCCCCATTTTGTATGTCAAAATAAAACTCAGGTAGCACGGTTATCGTAAATTCGGTTGTATCATCCGTTGGGCGGTTATCCATTTTACCATTAGGACGACGCGTAATAAAGCGTAAGGTATGATTACCAGTTACTACGCCAGTATTCCATGGTTGGCTATAATTATGACGGAAACGATTACCTTCAATTAAGAAACGAGGGGCATAAGCTTTTTCAAAAGCACCAGCCCAACCTATGGTTCCTCCAGTAACAATCTCCGCTCTTATCTCCGCACTATCCAAAATTTTAGCGCCCGAGTTTAAAACCATTATATCAATTGGCTGATCAAAAGTTGGGATCTGCAATGGATTAATAAAGAAGAAATCTACTGGACTCGCACTATTTTGCGGAGGAATAATCATCTCAAAATCATCAATTGCCCAACCCTCTAAGTTACGAGCGTTGTTTACACCCGTAGGAGACTGGAATCTAAATCTTAAAGGGATTTCGTTCGGCTCAAAGTTTAGCTGAGAAACGGGGAAAACTGAGTATGCCCAACCGGTAGGGTTACTACCCGTTACCGAAGAACCCGTAAAACCTTCCGTAACGCCTGTGCCCGTAGGTCCTAATAAGGTTCCAAAAGGGCCAGTATACCAGTTTTGTCCAATCCCTTGGAAGGAACCTAAGTTAGCTCCTAAAGTTGCCCATCCACCACGGCGGAATTCAATTGCGCCGGCAGCACCAGCGCCCATATCCACGTTTTGGAAAAAACGAATAGTTGGGGAAACGATGGTATCGAAATTATCTAAAATTGGCGCTCTTAACCATTCTTGGGTTCCATCTAAATAATAGCCATCTGCAATATTGGTAGCCCAAACATTATCAGACGCTTGCAAAGAAGAGAATTGACGTCCCGCAGGAACCTCACCTCTTTCCCATTGCAAATAACCTTGCACTGCAAAGAAGCCATATTCGTCATAATCGCAATTATCGAAATTGTCACCAAAATCAATATCCTGAACACTTAAGCCCGTTATGATTCGACAAGCCGTATCATTAAAATTATTAATATCGCCCGCTATACTAGTGTAAGCACAAACCTCACAAGCACCAGCAGGTATCACTAAGTTAAGGCCACTTGTTGGGACGTAAGTTATTGTACTGCTATTTCCAGCAGTAGGACTAGCGGAAGTTGCAGCGGTATAAGTTACTGGCACACCAGCATTAGGCCCACATAAAGGTGTTACGGAGAATGTTGCCGTAGCAGAGCTTAAGGTGCTAGTACCAAAATTTCTTAGCAGCAATGAAGGATTAACCACTGTTACTGGCACGCCAGCTGGTACCGACTGGAATTGATTCAACACTATTTCAACACCGCCATCATTAGCAATGCGATTGTAGATCATCACTTTATCAATAGCAATATCGGCTAAATCACCCGCACCAGTGCGGCTTGCTTTGATACGCAGTTTAATCTGTTTATTCGCATAAGGGCCTAAATTCACACGCTTAAACTCATAATCAGTTAATGGAGTAGAGCTAGACGCCATTGGCGAAGTAGTACTACCGTTTACAACAACCCAAGTACCAGGTTCCATTGTTGCTGGCTCATTGATTTCAATTTCAATATTATCGATGTTCGCACCCCACATGTGATAGTAGAAATCTAAGGTAGGATTTGCCATTCCTGTAAAATCTAAACAGCGAGTAGTTACCATATAAGTAGAAACATCACCTGTACTACCTGTTGCTTCAGTATAAAAATACTGGCCTTTCTGATAATACCCATGCTTAGGACCGGTACCACGAGTTTGCGTGAAACGCTCACCCACTCTCCATACATAAGCAGGATCTAAACCTGTTTCGGTAGTAAATAAGGTAGTTCCCGTTTGAGAAGTACCTACTGGAATATTTTCAAAATCCATTACCAGCGGGAAGGTGTTAAAGTTGGCAACGTGATTAATTGTTGCACTTACAGCGGTATCGTTAGCAGGAATAGTATCTCCTACTTTGTTCGCCCAAACTTTTACCTGATAGCTTCCTAAAGCCGCCATGTTAGCGGTAGTAGCTAAAGTATAAGTGGTAGTATCACCTGTTCTTAGAGCAAGAGTGGCAGTTTCTGAAAGAATTGCACCAGTGTTTGTTTGAATACGGAGAGGAAGACTTAATAAACTATCACAGCCATTATTTCTAATCACCACTTCTATTGTTTCGGCAGATGAGTACGAACACTTGCCTAGTACTGGCGAGTTTACCGCTAAGATTTCAGCATCTATAGGAGTAGGCTCATAAATTCTTAAATCGTCTATGGCCATATCACCACGGGCCGCATTTCCAGTATTTGTTGTTTGCTTAGCCGATACAAAACGAATTCTAATATACTGACCATTAAACTCTTTTAAGGGAATCAAAGCTCTTTCCCAAGGATCGGTTTGAGCAGTTTGCTGCTGCTTACGAATACGATAAAAACCATTGTACCAAGCTTCGTTGGTAGAACCTGTGTCAATATCAATTCTTAAAGCACCGATATCATCACCAAAGAAGTGATAGTAGAATTCAAGAGCTTGACAAGCGGTTGTTTGAGTAAGGTCAATACAAGGGGTTATCAATAAAGTAGTACTGTTTACCGCACCTTGCGATGATTCAGCATATAAATATCTTGCGCCAAAAGGTGTGTGGTTAGAGTTAGGACCAGTAAATGGAGTTCCAGTGCCACCTGTACGCACAGACCAAGCATATCCTGCCGTGTTTTCAGGAGGCTGAATTGTCCAATAACGCAAACCTGTTTGTTCGTTAGGGAAATTACCGCGGTGGGCTGTTCCCATATCACCATTACCCGTACCTGGGCTCCAAAGTGGACCTTCGAAGTCTTCAATCCAAGGGAAGGTACTAATCGTTCCTGGTAAAGATCCGCAATCAGGTGCACCACATTTAAAAGGTAAACCTGCTTTAGGCCAGAATTTAATATAAGCATTCTGTGGATTGGCTAATGAATCAGGGAAGCGAGTAATGTTAGGACAAGCTAAATCCCAAGCCTTGTAGAAGTATTCTACGGTATCACCTAACAAAATACTATTCAAAGTAGTTTGAAACTCAAATTGAGCGGCGTTAGAAACCGTTAGGTTTTGATTTTGCCAGGCTCCGACACCGGCAGAATTTCTAATGCGATAAAATACAGTAACACTATCAATACCTGTTACCCAAGTTGGGTTAGCAGCTCCACCTGCAACAGTATCGGTAACTCTTGCGCCAATCTTATAGTTATTACTTGCATTCTGAGTTAAACCACCAACTGGACGAACGGGGAAACAGGGTATTGGCGTATAGTTAAAATGGAAGCGTGGTGGGAAAAGCTCACAAGACGAACCCGTTACCACCAAATTGTCAACCCACCAGCCAGCACCATAAGAGCGACCTGTGATATTAGGATTTAAAACCTCAAAACAACTGAACTCTACCATTACGTTGGCAAAACCAGTTGGACTAGTAACTAAAGAACTAATATTAAATCTTTCATACTGCCACCACGAATTGGCTACGGGGGGGTCTGTACCCGCAAACCAATAATTAATTCCCTGATTAGGAATATTATAGGAGGCCTCTTGGAAGTTAGATGATGAATTCCAAGTACCACTACCTAAATAGTTACAGTTTGCACTACTTAAAGTAGTCCAAGAGACACCGTTATTGGTACTTACCCGAATAAGGCCCTGGTTTACTTGATTGATTTTAGAAATATGGTAAAATTCTAGAAAAACGAAGGTTTTACCTATCGTACTAAATGAGTTGGTTCTAAAAACGACTTCCGAACTATTGGAACCCACAGCTGGTGCTTGCACTTTACCATGGTAAGATTTTGTTCCTGAAATGGAAACGTTATTAGTATCCTTCCAAACATCAGTGGCCGAACCCAAACTAAGGGTTGTAACCGAATCCACGATCTCAAAAGTTTCAATAAAAAGAGTGTCAATTTGGGCGTTCATCACCAGAGATGTGCAGAGACCCGTAACTAGAAGTAGTAACTTCTTCATATAAATTATAATTTGTGCAGTGTTGACGTTGCACAAATATAACAAGCTTGAGCGATTATCAATTTAGTAATTATTATTTGCGCGGTATTTTTATTTAACGCGTAAAGCTCCCGCTGGTCGACCTTCCAATATAAGTTCCAATTCATCACCTATTGCAACGGCCGCAACACCGGCTGGCGTACCCGTGTAAATAAGGTCTCCTATCTTGATTGTGAAGTACTTAGATACTTCCGCGATGATACGATCAATGGAGAAAAGCATGTCGCTAGTATTGCCACTTTGGGCAATTTCACCATTTTTCTTTAGTTGAAAACTTATTGCTTCTAAATTCGCGAAATCTGATTTATCGAAGAATTTCCCCACAAATGCAGCACCATCAAACGACTTTGCCTTTTCCCAAGGCAGTGATTTTGCCTTTAATTCTTGCTGCAAATCGCGCGCGGTAAAATCGATTCCCAAGGCTATTTGTGAATAATAACGAGAGGCGAAACGCTCCTCAATATTTTTTCCTAAACGATCAATGCACACCACCACTTCGCATTCGAAATGCACATCATTGCTAAATTCGGGGATAAAAAATGCATTACCCTTGGGCAAAATTGCACTGTCGGGCTTCATGAAAATCACGGGCTCATCAGGAACTTGATTTCCTAATTCCTTGGCGTGATCGGCATAATTTCTTCCAATGCAAATTATCTTCACTGCAGACGTTTTTTTAACTTAATGGCAGTTAAAACCTTTTTGGTATAAAGCGGAAAATCAGCATTTTGAATCCAACCATAATAGCCAGGATCCTTCTGCAAAACTTCTGCTACCGCTTGGTTTTTGTACTTACCAAAACTGAAACATTCTATGTCATCATCATTGAAAATAATGAAACCGGCAAAATCGGCTGCACGAAAACGATTGCTGAACTCGGCCAAGCTAGACATGTCATTCTCTAGATCTTCATAGCGGTCCAACTGGCTCTTCAAAATCTCATAAGTTGCCAGGGTATCCGCTTCCGCAGAATGGGCATTAATGAGTTCCTTTTCACAGTAAAATTTATAGGCCGCTGAAAGGGTTCTCTGCTCCATCTTATGAAAGATGTTCTGCACATCTATCGCAACGCGCTTGCCCATTTCGAAGTCGATACCTGCTCTTAAAAACTCTTCTGCCAAGAGCGGAATATCGTAACGGTTGGAATTGTAACCGGCCAAATCTGAATCTTTAATCATGTCTAAAACACGATGCGCTAACTCTTTAAAACCCGGCTCATTCGCTACTTTTTCATTGCTAATTCCATGAATAGCAATTACTTCATCCGACATTTGCATACCGGGGTTTACTAACCAAGTTTTACTCTCTTTATTGCCGTTGGGAAACACTTTTAAAATGCTAATTTCCACAATGCGATCTTGAGTCACGCTCGTTCCAGTGGCTTCTAGATCAAAAAAGCAGATGGGGCGCTTAAGGCTTAATTCCATAATTTTATTTAAAACTCGCGATTCACATCGAACTGCTCGAGGTAATCGGCTACGCGACGCACAAACATTCCGCCTAAGGCACCATCTACCACACGGTGGTCGTAACTATGGCTTAAGAACATTTTCTGACGAATAGCAATCATATCTCCTTCGGCAGTTTCAATAACAGCGGGCTTTTTAACAATAGCTCCGGCTGCCATAATCGCAACTTGGGGTTGGTTGATAATTGGGGTTCCTAAAACATTACCAAAAGTACCTACATTGGTTACGGTGTAAGTGCCACCGCTAATATCGTCGGGACTAAGTTTATTGTTTCTTGCGCGATTGGCCAAGTCGTTCACTTGCTTGGTTAAACCTACTAGATTGTAATTGTCGGCATTTTTAATAACGGGAACAATTAGATTTCCACTCGGTAAAGCCGCAGCCATACCAATATTAATATTACCCTTCTTAATAATCCTGTCGCCATCCACACTAATATTAATTAATGGGAAATCTTTAATTGCTTTTACAATCGCCTCTATAATAAGCGGCGTGAAAGTGATTTTTTGTCCTTCGCGTTTTTGGAACTCATCCTTCACCTTGTTACGCCAGTTTACCATATTGGTAACATCTGCCTCTACGAAAGAAGTAACGTGGGGTGAAGTGTGCTTCGACATTACCATGTGCTCGGCAATCATCTTACGCATGCGGTCCATGGTAATAATTTCGTCGTTCGCGCCAATACTCATAGGTGCTTTCGCAGCGGCCGCTTTTGGAGCTGGCTCAGAAACTACTTTCGTGCTTTCTACTTTTGGACTAGCCGTTGGGGCTGGGCTGGCTGTTTTTGCCTCGGGGGCAGATGCGCCAAAAGCGGGACGGTTTTCTATATAATTTAAAATATCGGCTTTGGTAACGCGACCTTCTGATCCGCTGCCCGAAATATTATCTAATTCATTGGCACTAATACCCTCTTCTTTAGCAATACTGCGCACTAAAGGCGAATAAAACTTGCCCTCAGCACTAGAACGAGGTACTTCTACCGCCGCTGTGGCCTGACCATTAGCTATTGTTTTTTCAACTTCTTTTAGGGCGCTGGGTTCTGGGCTAGCAGCTGGCTCTTCGGCCGATGCCTCTACTACTCCACCTTCGGTTTCAATAATGGCAATTACTTGTCCCACTTGAACCACATCGTCTTCGTTGAAAAGCTTCTTTATTAAAACACCATCTTCTGGTGCAGGAACTTCACTATCTACTTTATCGGTGGCAATTTCTAAAAGAGACTCTTCCGCCTCAATGGTATCGCCAACTTCTTTTAGCCATTTAATGATGGTTGCTTCTGCTACACTTTCGCCCATTTTGGGCATGGTCAATTCAATTTGTGCCATAATTCTTTGAGAGGTGAATTTTTAAGCTTTTTAAGGCCGCAAAGGTAAAAATTTTAGAGGCGAAAGAAGGGCCTTAATTTTATTTATACCTAATTTCCTAATGATCGCCAATTTTGCCAAAGCAATTGCGCATCACTTTCTAAGCGGTAGTCCTTAGCATAGAGTTGATTAAGCTGCAAAATAGTGCTTTCGCTAAGACTGTCTTTTGCCAAAGAAACACTAATGGGCAATACTCCTTTTTTAATTTTTGGTAAACGATAATTCTCTTTATGATCGGCGTAAGAAACCCAACTCATCTGCGCCAGCAAGACTAAAAAAGCATTTTTAAGGAAAACTTGAGGGCGCCGAATTAGGAAAATCAGAATAGGACTTAAAAGCAAAAGTAGTAATGCTAGTCCTAAATCGAAGCTGCGTTTGGCGCGCTTATTCGCTGGTTTACTAATAGCATTAAAGTCCATCGTATACCACGAGCCCTGGCTGTGAATGGAATTACTACCAATTATAAATTGGCTAGCCGGTGGGGCAATCTTAATTTCTACTTGGTATTTACCCAGCTTTGCCATAGCCGCAAAAATGTCTTTGGCACTCATATCGGCCGAGCAGAAAATAACTTCATCCACCTCAAAGAGGCTCACTAAATCATCTAAATCTTTTACGCTGCCCACAAATTTATCGCTCAAATCGGGCTCTACTCCTACCCAGCCGCAGTAAGAAATACGCGACTGACTTTCTTTTACTAGGCGATTAACTCTTTCTAATTCGGCCGCTCCACCTACCAATAAAATACGTTTGTCGCTTTGCGCAGATGCGAAAACCTTACGGCCACGCATCTTACCGAAGAGTACACGCCAAATAGGAAGAATTAACATAGCCCAAGCCGCTCCGAGTATAATAATAGCGCGTGAAAAACGCCAAGCTTCCGGCAGTAAACTATAAGCCACTAAAATGGCTACGGTCCCCACGGCTATACCGCGAAATAACTGAGAAAGTTTGAGGTTTTTATCGTAACCCCCACTAATGAAAACCGAGCCCAGCCAAGTTAAAATATAGATGGGAAAGGCAATCTGACTTAATTCATCGGGGTATTCGCCCCCGGCAATAAAACGGTGATTATTTTCCCAGTAATCTTCAATGTATAAAAGACCGCCTGCTAAAAAAGCCGCATCTACCAAAGGCTTAGCGATGCGTTCCAGCAAACGACGAAAAATGGCCAAGAAAGCACGCAAGTAAATAGCGAGATTAATTACTAATGAAAAAAGCTTAGCATAACTGCCGCCAAAATGCTTTTCCGCGAAAATGACCATGGCCTTATAAAATATAAAGACATAATTCAAACTTCCTTTTTTGGTGCTTTCGCCTTTATAATGTATGATGCTACTATCGGCGAAATAGTAATTTTTATAGCCTCCTTTAATAATGCGGTAGGATAAATCGACGTCTTCGCCGTACATAAAAAAGTCTTCGTCTAAAAGTCCAATTTCCTGCAATACCGAATGACGCATCAGCATAAAAGCGCCCGCTAAAACTTCTACCTCCTGATTTTCATCGGCACTTAAATGGCCCATATAGTAGCGGGCAAAGCGCTTGGATTTTGGAAAAAGTGATGTTAGCCCACTTATCTTATAAAGAGCCACCAAAGGACTAGGTAAACCGCGTTTGGACTCGGGGAGATAATGCCCCTTACCGTCAATCATTTTTATACCCAAACCACCCGCTTCAGGATGCGCATCCATAAAGGCGAGCGTATCAACGAAAGTGTTTTCTTCTACCACCGTATCGGGATTGAGCAGCAAGATATACTCCCCTTTCGCCACTCGAATGGCTTGATTATTGGCTTTGGAAAAACCGGGATTGTCTGTATTAGCAATAAGTTTTACCCAAGGGAATTTCTCCGCCACCATGGCCACGCTTTCGTCTTGCGAATTATTATCCACCACAAAAACCTCCGCCTCCATGCTTGTTAGGGCCTTTTGCACCGAAATAAGGCATTGCTCCAAAAAGAAGCGCACATTATAATTTACTATTACGATGCTTAGTTTCATGGGCTAAGAAGGGGCTGACCTAAACTGTCGGCCAAGCTATGCTGGTGAATAATTTGATTTTGCTCATTTATCTCCGGCAAATATAGAATAGGATAATTAGCTTCTTGCGCTTCCAAAATTTCTTCTTTGGTACTGTAGTGATCGACTAAATGCTCGCTATCACCCATTTTTAAAATTAACTCGGGCCAATACCAACCAGCTATTAACCACGAAGACTCCCGTTCTTGCAGGGCGAGCATGGTTTGCTCTACGGTATACGATTTATTGCGACGTTTACTCTGATCTAAGCTTATGGGCCCTTGTAAGGGAGATAGAAAAATACTTTTTCCATTCGCTTCAAAACGCAGCACGGCCTCACCCGGACTGGCTCCGCGGTAAACATTATCGTAATCGAGACCGAAAAATAAGAGCGAGGCTAAACTGGTATAGAGAAATATTTTTCCTTGCCCATCTTGCGAAAGCGCCGCCAACTGCAACCAAATAAAAGGTAAGGCGGCCAAGAAAAACTCGGATTTAAAAGGCAAACGCATAAAAACCACCGCTTGCAAAATTAAGATGACCACTACCCCAAAATGAAAGGAAAATCCTCTCAGATGTTCCGGCCAAGCGAAATTCAGTTTTAAACTGCGGAGGCCTATAATTTTCCACCCTAGCAGAAGCAGCAAGGGAATGCCCCAAATACCAATGCTGATTTTATACAAAACATTGGCCCAACCTGGGAAGGGCGGTTTATGAAAATCTAAGAAGCTTATTCCATAAGTTAATAAGGGCGGTAAAAAAACTAAAATTGAAACCAAACCTGCCGCGAGGTGCATTTTAAAGAGACTACGGAAATCCCTAAAACCCAGCCAGATCGTGAAAGGCAATAAAAATCCCAATGAAGAAATGCGAAAGCCCGTAGCCAAACCAAGGGCAATACCGAGCCACCAATATTGCTTACGCAGAAGCGCAAGAAAGGCCGCGAGGATAAAGAAGAGCGCAAAATTATAATCGATAGTATAAATGCTGGCAATGAAAAAAACGGGGATAAAGCCAAAGGCTAAAGACCAATAAAAAGCCTGCTTCAACTTTAACTCGCGGGCGATGCTAAATACTAAAACCACCGCTCCGGCGCTAATGAGAGCGCTTAAGAGATTAAAGAAAAAATAAGAGTGATTAATCGGCCAAAGAGCGGCCAGACTTAATTCGTAGAGCGGATGTCCCGGTAAGCGCGAAACTTCATAAACACCCGTTTCCGCAATGGTTTTAGCATTAAGAGCATTACTCCAAGCATCGAATTCTTTGCCATAACCTTCCCCTAAAAAAGCCAAGCGCAAAAGCAAGGAAATGCTAAAAATGGCCAAGAGAGGAAATCGATCGAGGACTTTCAATTAGGAGCGGTTTTGATTGAGGGAAGTTTCGTAAGGAAGACGGTTTTTTATACTGCGCGCCAAGGTCAATTCATCGGCATATTCAAGCTGATCACCAACCGCAATGCCGCGCGCAATAGCGCTAAGCGGAAGATTAAATTGCTTCAGTTTCTTGAAAATATAAAAAGCGGTAGTTTCTCCTTCCATATTGGCGCTGAGGGCTAAAATCACCTCGCTAATTTTTTCGGAAGCGGCTTTATCTACTAGGCTGGTGATATTTAAATCGCCCGGCCCAACGCCGTCCATAGGACTTACCAGTCCGCCTAATACGTGATAAATACCCTTATACTGCCCGGTGTTTTCAATGGCCATAACATCGCGAATATCTTCCACAACGCAAACAATCGATTTATCGCGTGTGGGATTGGTGCAAATATGGCATTGCTCGAAATCGCTTAAGTTCCCACAAGATTTACAGCGCTTCACCTTTTCGTGAAGATCCATTATGCTATTGGCTAATTTAGCCGTTACCTGCGTATCGGAGCGCAATAAGAAAAGGGCCAAGCGCAAGGCGGTTTTTTTGCCAATGCCAGGCAAACCCCCAATTTCCTCCACTGCCTTCTCGAGGTATTTCGATGAAAAATCCATGGCGGCAAATATAGTAAGCTGTGGCTGATAAATAGGCTTGGAGGTATGGTATTGTTATAAAGGATTAGCCGTTGATTCTAAAGCATTTTTATGTTTCATCTCACCTCAATAAAGGTCGTCACCCTGAATTCATTTCAGGGTCTTTTGCCGTTTAAGACGAACGCCAATAATCGGTTTGGGTATTTCGACCACTAAGGGCACAAAGGAGACACAGAGAGCACAGAGGGGTTTTCGGTAGGTAAAGTAAATTCGGTAGGAATTCTATTGTAATCCAAAGAGCTGCGGCAGCTGCGGATGCGCGGTAGTATTAATTAATAGTGAGAAGCCCAAGCTGCGGCAGCGGCGGATTCTCGATACGGTTTAATCTTTTTAACGCTCTAAAAATGAATTAACAAGATCCTGAAACAAGTTCAGGATGACCGTAGGGATAGACTTTACCTTAACCTTTAAAACATTATAAAAAGGTCGTCACCCTGAATTCATTTCAGGGTCTTTTGCCGTTTAAGACGAGCGCCAATAATCGGTTTGGGTATTTCGACCACTAAGGGCACAAAGGAGACACAGAG
>PZPB01000133.1 GCA_003045865.1 Bacteroidota bacterium
ATTGTGAGCTACTGAGGCGTGGAAAGCCGCTTTTTAGAAGGGGCCTAAACGGATTTTCCAATAAAAATGAAAATCCTGCATCTAGCTCATTTGCTGTAGCCCACGCTACATCTGCACGATCCAGACAGGTCTTTTCTTTCCATTAAAAAACTGAGGCTCTAATTTATTGTCGAATTCACGTTGAAATAGAATCCTAAGCTGAGTTCCTAGCTAATCAGGGTACTTAATCCGCACGTGGTAGATGTTCATTAACATCTTCTTGAAAATTTTCTTAACGCTCCTAATCTCCCGCAAGGTGATGGGAGCGTTTTCAAATTGCCCATCATTAATCTGATAATCAATCAGTCTTTCTACCAATTGGTCAATTTTATCGTGGTCGGGATTCTGAATACTGCGCGAAGCCGCCTCCACGGTATCAGCCATCATTAACACCGCCGTTTCCTTAGAAAAGGGTTTTGGGCCGGGATAGGTGAAGCGTTCACTTGCGGCTTTATCTTCCGGGAAATCGCGGATGTATTGCTTGTAGAAATACATTACCATAGAAGTTCCGTGGTGGGTACGAATAAAATCGATTAGTAAGTCTGGTAGCGCATTGCGTTTCGCCAAGGAAATTCCCGCACTAACGTGACCAATTATTATTTCGGCACTTTCCTCAAAGCTTAGCTCATCGTGGGGATTAATACCCGTGCTCTGGTTCTCAATAAAATACATAGGACTTTGCATTTTCCCAATGTCGTGATACAAGGCTCCAGTGCGCGCTAATAAAGCATTTCCGCCGATCGCAATAATGGCATTCTCGGTTAAATTGGCCACCTGCATACTGTGCTGAAAAGTACCCGGCGCAGTTTCTGCCAACTCGCGTAAAAGAGGATTATTAGTATCACTAAGCTCCAAGAGGGAAATCTCCGAAACAAAACCAAATATCTTTTCTTGGAAGTAAATTAAGGGGAAAGAGATCAGCGTAAGCAAACCATTACCCACGAAATAAGCAAAAACACCATAGTCGATGGTTTTCACACTGCCTTCTTGTAATATCGCCAAGCTGAAATAAGATACGGCATAAACCAAGGTGATTTTTCCACCGGTTAAAAAGAGGTCTTTCCGACGGTACAGGTTATTTACCATTAATACCGAAAATACGCCCGCTACAATTTGCAAGAAGATAAACTCAAAACTATTAGGTACCTGAAAACCAATTATTAACATGGCCACTAGATGCACAAAAAGTGCTAAACGCGTTTCAAAGAAAGAACGCATCACCATCGGTAAAATGGCAAAGGGTATAAGATAGATTAAGCCGGCATTAAAGGAGAGAACAATGCTCGCCAATAAAACCATCAGGAGTATATTGACTAGAATAAAAGTAAGACGACTGATATCTTCTAATACCAATTTATCGAACTGATTAAGGAAGGCGAAGAGAACAAAAAGCAAGATTCCCACCAACAATATTTGTCCGCTAAGCAAGCTATAATAAGAACGTACCCCGCTTAAGGAACCTTCGTAAACAGATTTAAGGGAGTTCAACTTAGCGAAGCGTTCATCGTCTACCAAATTGCCTTTTGCAATTATCAGTTCGCCGCTTAAAACCGCTCCCCTACTGGGTAATATCTGATCGAGTTGATTTTGTAAATACTTCTCGCTGCGTTCTTTTTCATAAAAAACATTATAGCGAATATTGGCCGCTAAGCGAGCCATTAAGAAACCCGCCTGCTCTTCGCTAAGGCTGTCTTTTATGCGTCCACGGATTTTCTCCACCACGCTTTGAATACCATAAAACTGACTCAGCTCAACTGGCTGACTCACTTTGTCTTTTACTAAAAGCACCTGACCAAAATCTTCAAAAAAAGGATCGTCACTGGGTTGAAGAACACCAATTTTATAGAACTCTTTTAAATTAGACTCGCCTAAAGACTGCAATTTGGCATAAAGACCGCCATTTAAACTATCCTGAAAACGGCCTTCTTTGCGCGCTTCTGCCCAAGCAGTGGCTAAATCATCTTGAAAAGTGGCAGTGGCCTTCGCACTAAAGGCATCATCGAACTTTAAAAAAATGGTTTTTTGCAAACGCGTTTTTAAGATTTCCTCCTTTAAAGAAGCTTCTGACTTTAATATGGAGAAGTCGAAAGGGGCCACTAAATTCTCATGGAGCCAAGGCTTACCCTTCTGAAACTCATACTTAAACTGAACTTCACGCGGACTGAGGTAAACAATAAAAATCAAGGAAACCACAAAAAGCAAGGTGATTGAGATTTGTGTCTGATAGTTTTGTAGATATAATAATAGTTTTCTCATGCCCAAAGGGAAAATAAAGAGGCTTATTTTGTTTAATTTCGCCCACATTGCTAAGTAAAGACAAATCTTAGAATACCACCAATGAATCAGTCCTACTGGAACTATAAATTTCATTTTTCACCCTTTGCGGGAGATGGTATTCGGCACTCTCAAATACACAAACACAATTTCACATGAAAGAAGTAGTAATCGTATCTGCGGTTAGAACGCCCATTGGCGGATTTTTAGGAAGCCTTTCTTCTTTAAGCGCTACCCAATTAGGATCCATCGCTATTAAAGGCGCTTTAGAAAAAATCAACTTAAATCCCAATGAAGTACAAGAAGTACTAATGGGTAACGTTTTACAAGCGGGCGTTGGCCAGGCTCCTGCTCGTCAGGCAGCTATGGGCGCGGGTTTACCAAACACCGTTCCTTGTACTACCGTTAATAAAGTATGCTCATCGGGCATGAAAGCTATTATGCAAGCTGCGCAAGCAATTGCTTTAGGTGATGCCGACGTAGTGGTTGCCGGTGGTATGGAAAGCATGAGCAATGTTCCCCACTATTTAGACGGCCGTAGTGGCGTTAAATTAGGCGACATTAAAATGAAAGACGGTCTTTTACGCGATGGTTTAATCGACGTTTACGGATCGGTACACATGGGTAATTGCGCCGAGCTTTGTGCCAAAGACATGAAATTTAGCCGCGAAGAGCAAGATGCTTTTGCATTAGAAAGCTACCGTCGCAGCGCCGACTCTTGGGAGAAGGGACGTTTTGCCGAAGAGGTTATTCCGGTAACTATTCCCCAACGCAGAGGTGATGCCATTGTGGTAGAACGCGATGAAGACGTTTTTAAAGTTGCTCCCGCCAAGGTTCCCACCTTACGTCCCGTATTCGATAAAGAAGGAACAGTTACAGCCGCGAACGCTTCTAATCTTAATGATGGTGCCGCAGCATTGGTTTTAATGTCGGCCGAAAAAGCAGCAAGTTTAGGTCTTAAGCCTTTAGCAAAAATTAGCGCTTATGCAGATGCGGCCCATGAACCAGAATGGTTTACCACTGCACCCGCGAAAGCACTACCAAAAGCCTTAGCAAAAGCAAATGTGGATATTAAAGATGTAGATGCCTTCGAATTAAACGAAGCCTTTTCGGTGGTAGGTTTAGCGAATATGCAAATCTTAAATATTGATCCTGCAAAAACCAATGTTAACGGTGGCGCGGTATCTATGGGTCATCCTTTAGGCGCTTCTGGTGCTCGCATCATTATAACTTTGATGAATGTATTGAAGCAAAATAATGGTAAAATTGGCGCAGCTGGTATTTGCAACGGCGGTGGCGGTGCTTCTGCAATGGTAATTGAAAACCTAGGCTAAAAATATGCTAAAAGGCATTTGCGGGTTAAGTGTTATACCCATGCGCCTGGAGCCAGCGGACACCGCAGAAATGGTAAACCAGGTAATTTTTGGAGAGAGCTACGATGTTTTAGAACAACGGAAGAAATGGTTGCGTATTCGTCTTCATCACGATCGTTATGAAGGTTGGATTGATCGCAAGCAGTTTGAAGCCTTGGACGAAAAGCAGGCGGAGTGGCACGCCAAATGCAAAAAGCCGATTAGCAGCGATTTAATAGAATTGATATCCCGAGAAGACAGCGGAAGTTTCTTCCCTATCTTCTTGGGTTCTTTTTTACCCGGTTTCAGCGAAAAATCACCCATCCGCATCGCTGAAACTAAATTTAAATTTAGCGGCGCCTTCATCCATAAAAAGCAAAGCCGCGAGCAACTAATTGAAGTTGCCTTCCAATATTTACACGCCCCCTATCTCTGGGGTGGCCGCAGTCCTTTTGGTATCGACTGTTCTGGCTTTAGCCAGATGGTTTACCGTATTTGCGGCTATAATATACCGCGTGACGCTGCACAGCAAGCCCGAATTGGCGAAACCTTAAGCTTCATAGAAGAATCGGAACCTGGCGATTTAGCCTTTTTCGATAATAATGAGGGGAAGATTATTCACGTCGGCATCATCTTAAAAGATAACTACATCTTACATGCCAGCGGTAAAGTGCGTTTAGACCGCCTCGACCAGTCGGGCATTTACCATGCCGATGATAAAGTGCATACCCATCGATTGCGGGTGATTAAGAAGATTATCTGAGTTTGAGGCCGCTGGTCTCGTAGTAGTGAGTACAGAGTAGTGAGATTGGAATCGTACTACACTAACTATTAGATCTCTGTAATTAAAATTAATTTGTAATTCGGTAGGAAAGCAAAGGCTTTGCGGAGAGGAAATTCGATTGAAATTCGATGCAGTAAAAATGAGCTGCGGCAGCTGCGATTTCTCGGTACTATCAGGTAAAAATTCATTCCTCAAGCAGCGGCAGCTGCGGATTCTAAATCCCACAAAATAAAAGGCCTGGAGGGCCGACATCTCGATAACAAAATGATACGAGGAAATCCCAAGCGCCGTAAGTGCGACATCTCGATTCATACCGTTCTATTGTCTGATTTCTAATTTCTGAAGGTTCACGGCAAATGGCATTAATAACGCTTGTAAATCAGCAATAATCCGCCAAAATAAAAGACAATGAGATCACTGATATTCTGCCTTAAGGCCTGCCTCCTTCTCAGTCTTTTAAGTTGCCAACCCAACTACGATTGGTATGAGCGCGACTTTAGTACTGAAGAAAAAAATAAGCTACGCGAAAGGCTTAAGCAACGGCGTAAGGTATTATTACCAAGGAACGGTGCCCGAACAGTTCCACATTAAGGAAGCCATGAAACTCGATAGCAGCAATGGCGATTACTGGCGGGAATTTGGTACATCTCGCGTTAAGCGCGGCCTTGCGGCAGAAATGCAATACTATTATGGCATGGGGCAGAACTTAAACCCGAACCCTGGGCGGGATTTCGTGGCTACCTCTACCTCTATTTCTATCGCGATTACCAGAGGGCTATTGCCGACTTCAACCTCACCGATTCTGTAACTAAAACAGTTGGCTATTCGCAAGAGCAAAATCACGATTATATGCGGGGCATTGCCTATTACGGCCTCGGCGATTACCCGCAAGCCCTATATTCTTTATCCCTATATATTGATAGCACCATCGACAATGAGGGCGAAGAATGGGTAGATGCCTTTGCTGTTTTATACCGCGCTTTGACTTATGAAAAGTTAGGCGACGACATTAATATGAAAGCAGATTTAGATCGCACCTTACGCATTTATCCCGCTTTGGCAGATGCCTATTTTCATCAAGCCCGATTAGCCTCTAAAGAAGGTGATAAAGCGGAAGCGCAAGAATTAATTAAGCAGGCTGAATCAAATTTTAAAGATGGCTATTACCACAATCGTCCCTATGTTGAAGTGCTGGAACAGATTTATTTAGAGGACATTGAAGCGCTAGCGGATAGCGTTCAGCAAAATTTGTTAACACTTAATAAGCGGCCGCTAAAAATTGTAGGCGATTAAAATGTAAATTGAGCACTTACAATTTTGCCTATGTCACTAGCCGTTTTTCAGATTGATCCTTTTGATGGAATTGAGATTCCCTTTTTCGATGTAGGCGTTTCGGCAGGCAAACCTTCTTATGTTTCCGAGTATTTTGAAGACACCATTAATTTAAATCGCGAATTAATCCGCAATCCTAAGTCGAGCTTTTGCGTACGCGTAAGCGGCCAGTCGATGGTAGGTGCCGGTATTGACGATGGGGATCTTCTTATTGTAGATAAAG
>PZPB01000134.1 GCA_003045865.1 Bacteroidota bacterium
GTAAACTTTTAAAGAAAGCCTAACCCGCTAAGATAAAAAAAGGCGACACGATCTGATGCTTTGGTATCGGGTATCCCCATTTAAAAAACGAGAAATTAAAATGCTCGGAAGATTTTAAAGATGGTACAATCGGCATAAGGAACATGGTTCGAGTGTCTGAGAAAGACTTTAGAAAAGTATAAGGATAACTTTTGAAAAGTATTTTGACGAGTTTAAAGCAGACATCAAAAAGGAAATGCAAGACATCAAGGATATCCTAAACAGAAAGGATTAAACTTTTAAATGCCAGATCTTCCTTTCAAGAATATTCAAATAGTACTACTTTAGCTCACAGCTGTTTCATAGCAGAAATCAGGTTAAGTTCGGAAGGCTTTAATGTTACACATTAAGGCCTTCTTTACTTTTTGCGTATATCAAAATTAAGTAAAACCCCTTACGGTCCTTATGAAGAGCGAGTAAATTGAATTTTGTTTTACGTTTTCCCACTTTGTTAAGTTTCTAATTTTTTTTAAACCTTTAGACGTCATGTTTAGATGTTATGTCTTCTGATCTAACTTTATTTTGGACTGGTGTGGGGGAAAACCTTCATACCCCTTATATTTTGGACGGGTGTGATTAATTATGTACGTAATTTTAAATTTTTTAGTTAAAATTATATACATATATGTATAATTTATGTATACTTGTACAAACAAGATATTTTTTTATGAAAACACGTATTTTTCTATTCGCTATCTTGTTAACAGGTTTATCTTGTCAAAAAAACGATGAAGTTTTAACAAATGAACCAGTCGATTTAGAGCTGAAAGCTGATGAGGATTGGTGGTGCTATATTCTCGATTACGGTGCAAGGGATCCCAATGATTGGTGTCCTCCAACTAGTGTTTATTGCGACTGTGGTAAAGCGGCTACTGTTACACCAAGTTTACAGTCAATTGCAAATGAGTTTAATACTGCAGTTGGCGATAAAACCGACTTATCTAATTTCGCTCAAAGTTCTAAATGGGATACGCTTTTTCAATCTGTATCCTCATCTGAAAATGACGTTTTAGTTACGGTTCATAATATCGTTATAAATGAAAGTTATACTAATATTCAAGTTGACACAGTAGGTAACACGGTTTACTACATCTTTCAAGATGGCTCAGGTGATTTAGGAACACTTCGATTGAATATTTAAAGGATTTGAAGATAAGAATATTAATATTTATCATCATAAGCTTCATTATGGGAGCTTGTGATGATAATTACGTTGATAAGAAATTAGTTTCAAAAATTATTATTGTCGGTGATAATATTTCCAAGTGTAGATCTTTAAATACTCAAGGAAACCTTGTCGAAGACACTATTTGGTATTTGAATCCTTTCGATGAGTTGTTTTTCACGAAGTTAGATGGTGATACGAACCATTTAATATCGGTAAACCTCGATGATCCTAAATATAAACATAGGTTTTATAAATACACGAGGGAGGGTATAGAAAGTGGTCTAGTTAATTGTGAGGAAGACTTTTTGAGAATTAGTGAAGAATTTACTAGTATTGATACTCTAAATATTGTAGCTGCAAGAGCAATGATTACTTATGGGGCTTCAATGGCAGATTTAAACGATTCTCTAACCTTAATTCCAATTCTATATCTTCCAGAAGGCAAAAAATTTAGTAGTAAATGGCTACAAAATGCGGGTCGATATGGCAGAGTTGCAATTGTAGATAAAATTAATTGTCTTTTACAGGTGCCCTTTGAATTCGAGGATCCACTTGTTTTTAATGCCATCTTAGAGCATCCGATTATAAGTTACAGTTCTAGTAATGTATATTACTGCCAAGCTTATATGAATGAAATTTATGATTGGGATATAGAAACAAGAGAAGTGAAAAAAATTAAAATATCGGGAAAAAATATCAGCATCGATAATTTTGATTATCGAAAAATAGCGAAACAGAAGGCTAACTTAAGTTATTATCAAAAATCCCAATTCGTCACAGGTTTGTGGGCTGATACCGATGAAAATGTGCTAATTCGACGAATAAAAAAATCTCAGAAAGAGGTTGATGAAGATGGTTTAAATATCCCGCCTTATTGGGCTAATATGATTTTTGAGGTAATCGACCTAAGTACAGGAATAATTAAACATGAGTTCGAAATTAATGGTGAAATTTATGATAATCGCAGTTGCTTTATTCGAAAAGGATTAGTTTATGTTGAAAATGAAAAAGAAAGTAATTCAGATACTATTGCTTTTGACAGTTTTCTGTACGTTGATAGCCTGTGACTCTCAACCGAGTTTAATTGGTCAGTATCTGAAAAATTTCAAAGAGATTGGCGGTCCAAGGTGTACGATTATCGTTGTATTACCACAATATGCATGTACGGCATGCACTGCTAGCACATTTAATTGGTTGAAATCAAACAATGATAATTCATATTGGGTGATTACTGATGATTTGAAATACGAAGGTTTGCCGCAGGTGATTATAGAAAGTGATAGAGATAGGATGGTGCAGCATAATCCTTTTATAAATAAGGCTTATGTCAGTATTTTTATGGACGATGTTGTTATTAAGACCAAGCCTATTGGTATTGAAGATTTAGACGATTTAGGACAAATATTTCTTTCTCTAAAGCAAGAGTGTGGCGTCTCAGTATTGTAGACTCAATTTTATATATTTTAGAACCGAATTTTGTAAAATAATTTACCACGTAAATTATTTAAAATTTTATAAGTCAGTTATTTAGGCCGATATACTTTTGAATATTTAAGTTTTCATTATTGAATTTCAGCATTAAGATAAATTAATAAAAGCCAAGTATTACTACTTGGCTTTTATTAATTTACACTACTACTTTAACCGTGGTTCCTACGTACTTGGTAAACACATCTTCAAAGTCTGGAAGAATGCACTCTCTAAAGTAGCAGTTGTTTCCAAAATGTAAATAACTGATGTATCCTCTAATTTACCCAAACACACATTTATGCTTATCTCACAAGACATTATACTGGTCAAGGTGATTACCCAGACTAAGAATATCCTTTCTTTTACCATGCCCGTTAAGCACACACTTCCCATCCTCTACTTAAAAGACAAGTATAATTTAGAATAAAAGGGTGTGAAGCGATCTCGATCCTTTAAAGGACCTTATTCCCCGATGCGTCCCTCAAAGCTACATCACTTATTTACAAGACCGCTTCACTAACGAGGTGAAGGTAGGAGATTTATATCTACCCTCATTAGGGTTCGGTCCAAAGTAACAATACCAGATAGAATGAAGATAGCCAGTAACACTTCTGTTACTGGCTATTTTTAATCCCCCTCAACTATTTCCTAAATTACTACTTCTTTAAAATCGATCTTATCGTTGCAGCACCTTTACCCATTGTCAAGAAAACTGGCTTTCTGATAAGTATAGCTCTATCTTAACAGAGTTATGCTACCACTCTCTTTCCCCTCCACTGTGCCATCCATAGATCGCCCGCGATAATTGATTTTATACACATAAACACCTGGTGTGAGTTCACCATTATAGTAACCGTCCCAACTGGGCGTTCCCTCGCTTTGCTGATACACCAATGTTCCCCAGCGATTGAACATTAACAACTCAAATTCCAATTCTTCGCAAGGGCTAACAATAATAAATTCATCGTTTAAACCATCGCCATTAGGGGTAAAGGCATTGGGTATAAAAAGCTCGCAAGAGCAAGGGCGTTTTTCAATACTAAAGCTTTCAGTGATGCTATCACAATAGGAGCCATAGGTAACGAAATAAGTCCCAGAGTCATTAATAGCAATCGCCGAACTATCTGCTCCTGTGCTCCAACGGTAGAAATAGTTTTCATTATAGGGCAGTGATACTAGAAGGTTCGAATCCTGCTCGCAGAGACTCGTATCGCGCAAGCTCGTCTGAGGATCTGGAATATAATCTACCCAAATACTATCACTCATTTGCCCACAAGCATTAGTCAATTCTACTTGATACCAACCCGCGCTATCTACTGTAATCTGTCTCGTCGTATCGCCCGTATTCCAGCGGTATTGCACACTAAAATCCTGAGAAACATCCAGCAAAAGTTCTTCGCCTTCGCATAAAATTGTATCCTCGGGTAAGCTAAAGTCTATCATTGGTAAAACCTCTACGCTATCGGAGAGGGTATGCAGTACTTCTCCTCGCCACCACAGTTCCACTCGCACAAAATATGTTCCTGCTTGCGGATAAGATACTACCGGATCGAGATCTTGGGAAGTGTTTGCCGCACCTAATGCAGGTTCACCAAAGTTCCAACGCACACTATCTACTCCGCGACCAAAATCTAATCTAAACTGAACGCTGTCTTGGCAGGCATAGAGCATTTCAAATTTAGTGAAGTTTTTTTGGCGGCTAGTGAAATCGGGAAACATCGCATAAGCCTGCCATGGCTGGGTTGTTAGAAAATTTTCCTGACAGGAAATTTGACTGGTATCTACAGCGGTCGGATTAACAATGCGGCCAATTTTGTCATTATTTTGACGAGGCTCATACCTGCCTACTGCATCTCCCCATAAAACATACAAATGACCATCTGGGCCGAATTGCATATCATTCACATATTGGGAAGGGGCTTTTAAATCGACCGCCGAAGCTTGAAATTCTTGTTGATTCGCGGCCAGTAAATCAAAGCGTGTTATTCTATACTGTCTTCGATAACCATTCCCTGTTGGCTCCGCAGAAACAAATAAGTATCGCTGACTGGGGTCTACCCTAAAAAACCGTGC
This sequence comes from Bacteroidota bacterium, assembly GCA_003045865.1. Classification (GTDB taxonomy): domain Bacteria; phylum Bacteroidota; class Bacteroidia; order Flavobacteriales; family Schleiferiaceae; genus Croceimicrobium. Next base: position 4,751 of record PZPB01000134.1, read on the forward strand.
CCCAGCAATTCCAAAATTAATACTATCACGTGGCGAAAAATATGTCATTGAATCTTTAACGTGCATAGTAGCAAGCGTACTACCGTTTAAAAAAGCAGGGGTGCTACGATAAATAATTCCATTTCGTGATTGGTAATAGATAGATTTAGTTAAGCTGGAATAGACACTACAGCTATAAAGTTCAGATACTTCCCATGTGCTGAGATTCAGATTAGATACACCAAAACCATTTGAATTAATAGTCAAAAGTTTTTTATCTGCAGCCCCCCAAATAGATGAAGTACCTATCCCAGAACTCACAACACTGGAATAGACAAAAAACTTTGCTGAATCCTGATGAAAGTCAAACAATCTAAATGTATTGGAGTAATCAACTGAATAATTAACGCGGGGAAAGCTATCGACAGTTTGAACAGACCAATTTCCATTGGCATTAGTAATGATTTTCGATAGATAAATTTTCAAATTCACCGTCCTACCATAAATCGGTAGGTTACCGATTATTCTTTTCCCCGAACTATAGATATGATAAATCGTATCATTTAAAAGAAAGAAGTTAGATTGATTAGAACCGTCGGAATTTCCACTCATTAAACTATTACCAAAAGCTCGATGGTAATTAGGTACCGAATAAATAACATTATCATTAGGATCAATATATTGCCCATTTAAAAAATAGACCATTACCTGACCAGAGTCATCTTCATAAACAGAACACTGATTCAAATCACCTTGAAACTGTGCGTTACTGCTTCTTTGCCAAGGCACAGATCTTAACTGCGGAGGATTTTGATTAAAGTCCAAGCCTAAACCCTGCCCAAAAGGCCAAAAGTGGGCTTGCCCTGAAAGCAAGCCTGAGAAGAGTAGCGTAAAACTTAAAAGCAGAGTCTTCAATCGCATCGGTAGATTTTCTCTTTTATTCAGCTAAGGTAAGTTTTGGAAAAACTCAGATTGTAATGTCTCTAGCGAAGCCACCCCAAGAGATTTTTCCAGCCGTTAAATTATTCAATATTATTTGAATAACAAGGGATTGGTTATTTAGCGAGTGTATTGATTGATCGTTGGAGTTTTATTCTTCTATTTCCACTCTGCCGCATCGAGGTTTTGGTGAAATTTTAAATTCTACAATCGTTTTACCCTTGTGATATGCACAAGTTTCTCAGAAATACAATCTAAGGGATTTCAAAATCCAAAACCCTGAAAATCAACCCTAAGGAGTTCCCCTTCTGGTCAGAAGGGGAAGAA
>PZPB01000135.1:0-2507 GCA_003045865.1 Bacteroidota bacterium
GTTACCAGCGGGTGAAGTCAATAGCATACCCACACGCACGCCATCGGTAGAATATTGCTCCATTAAACCGATTGGGTCGGGAGAATTACCGAGCGACTTCGACATTTTACGTCCTTGCTTGTCGCGTACAATACCAGTTAAATAAACATTACTAAAAGGTTTCACCCCGCGGTTTTCATAACCGATAATAATCATACGTGCCACCCAGAAGAATAAAATTTCGGGGGCCGTTACTAAGTCTTGGGTAGGATAATAGTAATTGATCTCCTCGTTTTCGGGCTCTAAAATACCATTGAAAACCGATAGTGGCCACAGCCAAGAAGAGAACCAAGTGTCTAATACATCGGGCTCCTGCTCTAAATCGGCCATGCTTAAACTGCCGTCTTTAGCCTGTGCTTTGGCAAGGGCCTCATCTGCCGTAAGAGCGACTACAATATTGCTACGATCGCCTTTAATATACCAAGCGGGAATTTGATGTCCCCACCAAAGCTGGCGCGAGATATTCCAATCGATCACGTTTTCCATCCAGTGACGGTAGGTATTCTTAAACTTTTCGGGAATGAGTTTCACTTCTGCATCATCGGCCATTACGGCTTTTAAGGCAGGCTGAGCCAAATCCTTCATTTTAAGATACCACTGATCTGAAAGTTTAGGTTCGATAACCGCGCCTGTTCTTTCACTGGTACCTACTTTATTGGTATAGTCTTCTGCCTTAGCGAGAAAACCTTTTTCTTCTAGTTCCTTCGCAATGGCCTTGCGCACCACAAAGCGATCATGCCCTTGGTAATGCAATCCATGCTGATTCAATTTACCCTCATCATCTAGCACATCAATAACTTCTAGATTGTGCTTTTTACCTATGGTATAATCATTTATATCATGAGCAGGTGTAATTTTCAAACAACCTGTTCCAAATTCCAAGTCTACATACTCGTCGGCAATAATGGGAATTTCCCTTGCGCAGATGGGTACAATTACGGTTTTACCGATAAGGTGGGTGTAGCGTTCATCGGCGGGATTCACGCAAATGGCCACATCGCCTAAAATAGTTTCCGGGCGAGTTGTCGCAACCGTTAAATTACCGCTACCATCGCTAAGCGGATAGTTGATGTGATATAGTTTTCCGTTTACTTCCTTGTAAATAACCTCTTCATCCGAAAGGGTCGTTTTCGCACTTGGGTCCCAGTTTACCATTCGGTAACCGCGATAGATTAAGCCCTTTTCATACAGATCTACGAAAGTTTTTAAAACCGATTCGCTACGGGTTTCGTCCATGGTAAAAGCCTCACGGTCCCAATCGAAAGAGCAACCTAATTTTTTAAGCTGCTGCTGAATGATACCTCCGTGCTTATGCGTCCATTCCCAAGCGTGTTCTAAAAAAGCTTCACGACCAATAACAAATTTTTCAATTCCCTCTTCTTTCAGCTTGTTTACCACCTTTGCCTCAGTGGCAATGGAAGCGTGATCGGTACCAGGTACCCAGCAAGCATTATAACCACGCATACGAGCGCGGCGGATAATTACATCCTGTAAAGTATTATTAAGCATATGCCCCATGTGCAAGACGCCCGTAACATTGGGTGGTGGCATTACGATGGTATATGCCTCACGCTCATCGGGTTTCGACTGGAAAAACTTTTGATCTAGCCAGTACTGATACCACTTATCTTCGGCTGTTAGGTGATCAAATTTGGGAGATATGCTCATGAAAAATAATTTATTGCGCTTTTTTAACAAGGTGGGCAAAGTTAATATTTAGCTCAGAGGCTGGTAATTTTTCTTTGGTATAATTTTCGCAAGCTAATCGGTTGTGATAAAACAGTATTTTACACTAATTTTGGAACTCTAATTAAAGAACAATTATGAAACAAGTGATCACTATCTTGGCAGTGGCCATTTTTGGATTTGGTGCTGTGGCACAAGAAAAGAAAGCCGAAAATCCCAATGCTCCCACCATTAGCTTCGAATCAGAAGTAGTAGATTATGGCAGCATTGAGCAAGGTGCTAACGGAGAAAGGGAATTCAAATTCACTAATGAAGGAAAAGAGCCCCTAATTATTACCAATGCGAAAGGATCTTGCGGTTGCACGGTTCCAAGCTGGCCAAAAGAGCCCATTGCTCCTGGAGCAACTGCAGTAATTAAAGTTAAGTACGACACTCAGCGTGTTGGACCAATCAACAAAAGTGTAACAGTAAATTCCAATGCTGCTACTCCGGTAAAAGTTCTACGTATTAAAGGTCAGGTTAAAAAGCCTGAGCAAGTTAAAACTACTCCAGAAAAAGAGCCAAGCTCTTTAATGGCGAAGTAAAACTTAGCACAAGATTGAAAAAGCGATTGTCCGAAAGGGTAATCGCTTTTTTTTGTGCGCCATTTTTTCATCCCGACGGAGTTTATAGCGATTTGTAAGATTAGAAACCATCCCGGAATCTATTTACCCTAATTAAAAGTCCTAGCGGGACGACATCTCGATAGAAGTCCATATTCAAAAAGAAACCAAGCGCCGTAG
>PZPB01000135.1:2607-5880 GCA_003045865.1 Bacteroidota bacterium
AGCGGGACGACATCTCGATAGAAGTCCATATTCAAAAAGAAACCAAGCGCCGTAGGTGCGACATCTCGATAAACCTCCTTCCGCCTGCGACAGCCTCAGGCCCTAAAGTTTTAAAACGCGGATGAACGCAGATTTGGCGGATGGGCACGGATCTATTAGCGGTTTTGATGCCTGTTCTCTTTAATTAACGCAAAACAACCTTAAAGCGGCTTCAAAAAAAGTTCCACCCTTTCAGGGTTCGTAGTTGGAGCGCCTTTGGTTTTCTACTATAGTTTCATCCCTTCGGGATTTATAGTAATGGTTAAAATTAGGATACTAGAAGTTCCATTCAATAACAGGAGTAAATCTCTAATCTCAAAGCAAGGCGATCTTATATCTCATAGCGCTAGCGGTCTCACAGAAACCATCCCGGAATCTATTTACCCTAATTAAAAGTCCCAGCGGGACGACATCTCGATAGAAGTCCATATTCAAAAAGAAACCAAGCGCCGTAGGCGCGACATCTCGATAAACCTCCTGTTAGCCAACGTGAAGCCAATCTCTAATCTCAAAGCAAGGCGGTCTAATATCCAAGAGCTCCCGCGAGTTCAAAACAATAGAATTCCCCTCTCCGCAATGCACTTCTTCCAAACGAATTACTACTGAATTACAGTTTGACATCTCAAAGCGCCAGCGGTCTCAAAAACAATTGAATTTCCCTCTCCGCCACGCTCTTCTTCCTATCGAATTACCACAGAATTACAGTTTGACATCTCAAAGCGCCAGCGGTCTAAAAAACAATAGAATTTCCCTCTCCGCCATGTACTTCTTCCAACCGAATTACTACTGAATTACAACTGAATTACAACTGAATCACAAATCTTACCTTCTATAAGGCAAAAGCCTAATATCTCTTCATAAATTTCCTCGCTCAATCCTAAGCTTCTGCTACCTTTGCCGCTCAAATTTTGAATATTTAAAATATGCCAGCTATATCTCTTAAGGGTCAAACAATGCCCGAATCTCCTATCCGTAAATTGGCTCCCTTTGCTGAGGCAGCAAAATTTCAAGGAAAAGAAGTATTTCATTTAAACATTGGTCAACCCGATATTCTAACACCGCCGCAAGCGATTCGCGCGGTGAAAGAAGCCGATCTTAGTATCTTAGAGTATAGTCCTTCCGAAGGATTTAGCAGCTATCGTAAAGCCTTGGCCACATATTACGCCAAGCATAATATTAGTATTACCGAAAACGATTTGATCGTTACCACCGGTGGTTCCGAGGCAATACTTTTTGCCCTGAGTGCCATTACTGATCCGGGCGATGAAATTATTATCCCCGAACCTTTTTATGCCAATTACAATGGCTTTGGCATTAGCGCCGGTGCGCATGTAGTGCCGGTAACCTCGCAAATAGAAGACGGTTTTGCTCTTCCTCCTATCGAATCCTTTGAGGAACTAATTACACCGCTTACCAAGGCGATTATGATTTGTAATCCCGGTAACCCAACGGGGTATTTATACAGCCCAGAGGAATTAGACAAATTGCGTGCGCTCGTTTTAAAACACGACCTCTACCTTATTGCTGATGAAGTGTACCGCGAGTTTGCTTATGATGATGCCAAGCATTATTCCATCCTTAATTTAGAAGGCTTGGAAGAGAACGCCATTGTTATCGATTCTGTTTCCAAACGTTACAGCATGTGTGGTGCGCGTATTGGTTGCATGATTACCCGCAATAGTAATCTTATGGCTACCGTATTAAAATTTGCCCAAGCACGTTTAAGCCCACCAACGATGGCTCAAATCGCCGCCGAAGCAGCCTTGGATACGCCCGAAAGCTATTACGAAGATGTAAAAAAAGAATACCAAGAACGTCGCGATATTTTAGTAGATGGCCTTAATGCAATTGAAGGCGTTGTTTGTCCTAAACCCAAAGGCGCTTTTTACGCTATGGTCCAATTGCCCGTTGATAACGCCGAGCGTTTTTCACAGTGGCTTTTATCGGCTTTTGAGCACGAAGGCAAAACCCTGATGGTTGCTCCCGCCGAAGGCTTCTACTCTACCCCAGGCATGGGATTAAATCAAGTGCGTATGGCCTACGTTTTAGAAAAAGACAAACTAAAGAAATGTGTCGAGCTCCTCGAAAAAGCATTGGCAGTATATCCGGGAACTCATTTCGATAGCCATGCCTAAAATTGAAGAAAGGGTAAGCCTAAAAGCCTATAATACTTTTGGCCTTGCGGCAGAAGCGCGTTATTTTTTTCGTTTAGAAACACAAGATGACATCGCTTGGCTCCTTGATCAGGAAGAATTTAAATCGCAACCTACCCTTTGGTTAGGAGGCGGTAGCAATATGCTGCTTACGCAAGATTTCCCCGGACTGGTAATTAAGGTAGAACTGAAAGGTACCCACCTAGAAATCCTTTCGGAAGATGAGGCCCTTTTTAGTGCTTATGCCGGCGAAAATTGGCATCACTTTGTTTTAGAAAGTTTAGAAAACAATTTAGGTGGCTTAGAAAATCTCAGTCTCATTCCTGGCAATGTAGGAAGCTCACCCATCCAAAACATTGGCGCTTACGGAGTGGAGATTAAAGATCATGTAGAATGGGTAGATGCCTTCGACCTAAAGAAGAGGGTAATGCGTCGCTTCTCGGCGGCCCAATGTGAGTTTGCTTATCGCGATTCACTTTTCAAATCGAAGGAAAAAGGTCGCCATGTTATTTTGCAAGTAAGCTTTCGCTTGACACGCAGGAACCACAAATTACGTGTTGATTATGGCGCTATTCGTTCGCAATTAGTAGCACGAAATATCCAACCCAGTATTCACAGTATTTCTGATGCTGTTATTGCCATACGCAGCAGTAAATTACCTGATCCGGCGGAAATCGGAAATTCGGGTAGCTTCTTCAAAAATCCGGTAATAAGCGAAGAGCATTATCTTCAACTAAAAGCTGAATTTCCAGAAATCGTCGCCTTCCCTGCCGGGGAAAAGAAAATGAAGCTTGCCGCCGGTTGGCTGATTGAAAAAGCGGGTTGGAAAGGATTTCGAAAGGGAGATGCAGGAGTTCACAACAAACAGGCCTTGGTGCTTGTTAATCATGGTGAAGCGAAGGGTGAAGAAATAAAATCTTTGGCAGAAGATATTCTCCATTCGATATATACTACCTTTGCCGTTCGCTTAGATATAGAAGTTAATATCATATAATTACTATGGCAGTATTCTTAGTAGCAGTAGCACTTTTAGGACTTGGCTTCGCAGGAATCGCAATTAAAATTTGGGCCAAAAAAGACG